>JABXIM010000107.1 GCA_013373085.1 Oceanospirillaceae bacterium
GAGTCCGGTTCGCGCTGCAAGCCCCGAAGGGCGGGCCCTGAAGCATGCATCTGCTGTGTTGCAGCGCTTGAAAAGGACTACGGCCAAAGTGCCCTTCAGGGTATTCCCTGCGCACTGCGTCGGAGTGCCGCACCACTTGCATCTGCACGCTTCAGGGCCCGCAGAGACCAAATGGGACTTGTTCGCAGGTTCCCTAAAGGTTAGTAACCGCCGAAACGATAGCATATACAGCCCGAACGCCCGATTTTTAAGCTGCACGGACAGCCGTGCGGCTCGTTTTGCAAACCTCTGTTAGACCTTTGTAGGGGGCCGCAGGCCGGCCTTCACCTTCAACCAGGATAACGCTTGACGCATAATAAAGAGGATCCGGGCCTGGAGGCCCGCTCCCGACTGCACAGGACCCCATAATGGCCGACAGCAAAAACGAAGGAAAACTCCGAAGCCTGCAGCAGGCGCATTGCAGCAACTGCACCCTCAGTTCGCTCTGCCTGCCCGTCTCGCTCAACATGACCGAGATCGATCGTCTGGACGATATCATCGACAAGAGCCGTCCGCTGAAGAAAGGTGAACACCTGTTCCGTCAGGGCCAGCCATTCACATCTCTTTACGCGTTGCGCGCGGGTACCATCAAAAGCTACTCCATCACCAACGAAGGCGAGGAGCAAATCACCGGTTTTTATTTCCCGGGCGAACTGGTAGGGCTCAGCGGTGTCGATTCGGGGACCTATCCGGTGTCGGCCAAGGTGCTCGAAACCACCACCGTCTGCGAGATTCCCTTTACCCGTCTCGATGAGCTTGCCGGTGAATTGCCGGAACTGCGCCGCCAGATCATGCGCACCATGAGCAAGGAGATTCGCGACGATCAGCAGATGATGCTGTTGCTGTCGAAAAAGACCGCCGAAGAGCGAATCGCCACTTTCCTGCTCAAGCTTTCCCAGCGTTTCGAGGTCCGCGGTTACTCCAAGACCCGTTTCCGCCTGTCGATGTCACGCAACGAAATCGGCAACTACCTCGGTCTGGCCGTCGAAACGGTCAGCCGGATATTCACGCGCTTCCAGAAAAGCGGCCTGATTCAGGTCGAGGGCAAGGAGGTCGAGGTGTTAGACCTGCCCGAGCTGTACCGCCTTTCCGGCGAATGCCCGGCACAGGACAGCGACCTCGAAGTCCGCAACGCCTGACGCAGAGCAGGGGCTATGCGTGACCTGTGGCGTGCAGTTTGAAACCCGTCGACAGACGGGTTTAGCACTGTCCCGCTTTGGTAGGTTGGGTGCAGTGGCGACGCCACGTAACCCAACACCCGCCGAGACCAACCGATCTGGAATACGATCGATATGGCGGGATTCGCGATGCCCCGCTTTTGTAGGTTGGGTGCAGTAGCGAAGCCACGTAACCCAACAACCCGTCATTCCGGCCGAGGCCAGTCAATCTGGAATACGATCGAATTGGATGGCGAGAGGCCGCCCCTCGGGAATGCAGAAAACGCAGCAGCGGTTTTCTGCCGTACATCCTGTACATAAACCCTGCGCCCGTGCTTCGACCCCAATAGGCCTTGTTAGATACCGCAGTGCCGCCAATACCCGCCGCTCCTGCGCATCCCTGCGCCCGCGGCATACCGTACATCCTGTACATAAAAAAACCGCATTTCCCGTTGCCGGAAAATGCGGCGCAAGCTGCACAGTTGAAAGGCCATTTATGGCCGGTAACCCAACACCTGCATTAAAACCTGTGATAGCATCCCGCACATTGAGCCAAATCAATTAGTTTGCAGTTGCGCACCAAGGAGTCTGCCGAATGTCATACGACGAGTGCTACGTAAAGTCCGTAATCCGTACCATTCCCGACTGGCCCGAAAAGGGCGTCATGTTTCGTGACATCACGCCGATCTTCAAGGATCCCAAAGCATTGCGGATGGTGAGTGACGATTTTATTCAGCGCTATATCGGCACCGAGATCACCCATATCGCCAGTATCGACGCGCGCGGTTTTCTGATCAGCTCGATCATGGCCTATCACCTCAACATTCCTCTGGTACTGGTGCGCAAGAAAGGCAAACTGCCGGGCGAAACCATCCACGCCGAGTACAGCCTCGAATACGGCACCGCCGCCGTTGAGATGCAGACCGACTCGGTAGGCCCCGGTGACAAGGTGCTGATATTCGACGACCTGATCGCGACAGGCGGCACCATTCTTGCTGCCAGCACCCTGATCCAGCAGCTCGGCGCCAGCGTTTACGAAGCGGCCGCGCTGATCGACCTGCCGGACCTGGAGGGTTCCACCCGCATTCAGGACGCAGGCATTCCGGTGCATACCCTCCTCGCATACGAAGGGCTCTGATAGCCCTCTGTACAGGGCCCCGCCACTGGCGGCGGCCCTGATGCGGCGCCAAAGCCCCGGTGGACGCGCACTTTCCACCAGCCTGTACCTCCCCTCCTGCGGTCGCTCGACAAGACCAGCCATGGCATTTCCCTGTCGAGGCGCTAGAATAGCGCCCTCACCAAGCCGGCAAAGAAGACTATGTGGTTCAAAAATCTGATCTTTTATCGACTGACGGGCACTTTTGACAAGGACGCCCAGAGCCTGGAAACCGCGCTCGCTGAACACCTGTTCCAGCCTTGCGGCAGTCAGGAGATCAGCCGTTACGGCTGGGTACCGCCTTGCAAGGCCCTCCCTGACCAACTGGTATACAGCTGCGCGGGATACCTGCTGATCTGTGCCCAAAAGGAGGAAAAGATTCTCCCCGCAGGGGTGATTCGGGAAACCCTCGAAGAAAAGGTCGAGGAGATCGAACACCAGCAGGCACGCAAGGTCTACCGCCGTGAGCGCAATCAGCTCAAGGACGAAATCATACTGGATCTGCTGCCACGAGCCTTCAGCCGCCGCCAGCAGACCTGGGCCCTGATCGCGCCTCAGGCCGGCTGGGTTCTGGTCGATGCATCCAGCCACAAGCGTGCCGAGGAGCTGCTGAGCCAGTTACGCACCAGCATCGGCAGCCTGCCGGTGGTGCTGCCGGACGTCAAGCAATCGCCGTCCGCTGTCATGAGTCACTGGCTCGAACAGCAGGAGCCGTTGCCGGTGGCACTGCAACTTCTGGATGAGAGCGAGCTCAAGGACAATCTGGTCGAGGGTGGCGTGATCCGCATCAAGGGACAGGATCTCACCAGCAGCGAAATCGTTGCGCACCTCGAAGCCGGCAAGCGGGTGGCCAAGCTGGCGCTGGAATGGGACGAGAATCTGCGTTTTCTGCTGCATGAGGACCTGAGTATTCACCGCCTGAAACAGACAGATCAGTTCCGAGAGCAGCAGCAGGATGTTGCCGACGACGAACTGGCGCGCTTCGATGCCGATGTTGCCCAATTGGGACTCGAGCTCACCCGTCTGCTGCCGGACCTGTTGAACGCCTTCGGCGGGGAAAACACGCCGGTCTGACCGGAGATTGATCAGCGCTCGCAGGGTTACCGGCGCAGCTGCTGACATGAGCGGCCTGCCGAACGACCGATCGACCGAGACAGAGGTTTCCAGATGTACAGCGTCAAAGAAATGTTCTACACCCTGCAGGGGGAAGGCGCCCAGAGCGGCAGGCCTTCTGTGTTCTGCCGTTTTGCCGGGTGCAATCTCTGGTCCGGCCGCGAACAGGACCGCGAAAATGCCGTCTGTGACTTCTGCGACACCGATTTCGTCGGCACGGATGGCCAGAACGGCGGCAAATTCGCGACCCCCGAGGCGCTGGCCAGCGCCCTGTTCGCGCTATGGCCCGACCCCGACGCCGGCAGACCGTACCTGGTCTTTACCGGCGGCGAGCCAGCGCTGCAGCTGGACGGACCGCTGATCGACGCCTGTCACGAAATCGGCTTCGAAATTGCCGTTGAAACCAATGGCACCCGACCGCTTCCCGCTGGCATCGACTGGATTTGCGTCAGCCCCAAGGCGGGCTCCGAGCTGGTCGTCACCCGGGGCCAGGAGCTGAAGCTCGTGTATCCTCAGTTGCTGGCGCCGCCGGAGCGTTTCAAGGCGCTCGAATTCGAACACTTTTATCTGCAACCACTGGACAGCCCGCAAGGCGCCGGTTATCAGCAGCAGTGCGTCGATTACTGCCTGGCGCACCCACAGTGGAGCCTGAGCCTGCAAACCCACAAGATTCTGGATATCGACTGATATTGTGCCAGCTCTGGCAGGGCCTTTTACATCCGTACAAGGACGCAAAAAGCCCGTTGTTACAGGACTGATACATTATACCCACACCTACTGTGGATAAGCCTGTGGGCCAGCACCCAAAAGAGTGCCAGCACCCCCGCAATAACGTCGCATTCAACAAATTGCCTATTATTTAACCAGTTGTTTTATTTTATTAAATTTCAATAACTTACAACCATTTTTTCGAGCCGGAGTTGAAATGACGGCGCCTGTCGGGCGTTTTGGTTATGTAAACCAGCCGTTACAGTTCTGGTCTGTTGCACCGCCACATTGGGTTGGGGTACGAGCTTTCTAGCCCATCCGGATTCCGGACGGTAAAATCAGCGCACTCACAGAAACGGAATTGCCATGCTTAGCGCCGAATACAGACAACGCGAGGCCCGCCGGGTCACCCTCATCGGCAGCGCACTGGATGCCGTGCTCGGTATCGCCAAGATCATCTTCGGGATGCTGGCGCACTCACACGCACTGGTCGCGGACGGCATCCACTCGCTCTCCGACCTGGCCACCGACTTCATGGTCATCCTTGTGCTGAAGCTTGCGCACAAGGAGCCGGACCAGGACCACCCCTACGGTCACGCCCGTTTCGAGACCCTCGGTACCGTCATGCTGGGCGGCCTGCTGATCGCGGTTGCCGGCGCCATGGCCTATGACAGTGTTTCGATCATGCTAAGCGGCCAGTTCCTCGCAACTCCTGGGTGGGCTGCACTGGTGGTCGCCGCCGCCTCGATCATCAGCAAGGAATGGATCTACCGCTACACCCTGGCCGCAGGCAAGCGCCTCAAGTCAGACCTGATTATCGCCAATGCCTGGCACAGTCGCACGGACGCATTCTCATCAATCGTGGTGCTGATCGGCATCGCCGGGACCATGCTCGGGGCGTCCTGGCTGGACGCGCTGACGGCAGTGCTGGTGGCCCTGCTGGTAGCGAAGATCGGCTGGGATCTGTGCTGGAAGAGCGTCAAGGAGCTGGTGGACACGGCTTTGCCCGAGGACCAGGTCCGGGAAATCGAGGACGCCGTACACGGCGTCGATGGCGTTATCAGCGTGCATAGCCTCAAGAGCCGTCTGATGGGGGGGCAGAGCTTGCTGGAAATGCATATCCAGGTCGACAGCCACCTGAGCGCGTCGGAGGGGCACTATATCGGCGACGCCGTGGTCCGGACCCTCAAACGTCGCTTCGACGATATCGATCAGATCATTTTTCATATCGATACCTACAACGACGACGAACAGCTGTTCTGCAGCACGCTGCCGACGCGGGTGGAGGTCGAGGAGACGCTGCAGCAGGCCATGAGCGCCATCGCCCCCGAACTGCGCTGGGAGGCACTTACGCTGCATTACGTCCATGCCCGTATCGAGCTCGAGGTGAAGATGGATAAGCTGACATTTAGCAGCTGCGGGCTCGCGGCCGGCGAGGTCCAGCGCAAACTGCGCGACACCCTGAGCGAGCGATACTGGTTCGGTAAGCTGGAGCTGTGGCAGGGCGTGGTCGATGGCTAAGCTGTTCCAACGTCCTGCGGGAGCGCACCGCAGCGAAATTGAAATCAAGAACAGCCGCTTCATCACCCACATCGCCCCAACCCGGGGCGCAGCGGCTGCACGGGCCTTTATCGACGCCATCCGCAGCCAGCACCCCGACGCCAGCCACAACTGCTGGTGCTACGTCGCTGGCACACCGGGGGATTACAACCTCTGGAACAGCAGCGACGACGGCGAGCCCAGGGGCACCGCGGGCAAGCCGATGCTCAATGTCCTGCAACACTCGGGACTTGGCGAAGCAACGGTCGTGGTTACGCGCTATTTCGGCGGCATCAAGCTCGGCGCCGGAGGACTGGTTCGGGCGTACAGTCTGGCAGTGCAGAGTGCTCTTGCGACGCTGCAAACCGAACAGGTGGTTCCGACCCGTGAGGTTCGCGTGCAGTCGCCACATACACTGACAGGTGCGCTGGAGCAGCTGCTACGCCAGCTGGACCTGGAGGTACGACACCGCCACTGGGGCGAGCGACTTGAGCTTACGCTGGAACTCACTGATGAACAGGTGTCTGAGCTCCAGCAACGTCTCGCCCCCTACCCCGACGTCTCGCTTGAGACGGATCGCTAGAAGCCGCCTCAGGGCCCCGCCAGCTCGCCGGACTCCAGCTTCACGAATTCCTGCTGGTCCAGATCGTAGATATCATCGCGAAACTGCAAAGCCTGATTCTCGTCGAGCCATGCCGTCCAATACGTTGTGTAAACGGCCACCGGTGTCGGCAGACGGACAATTCTGTTGTCGCCGCTGGCGATAATATCCTCAAACAGCCAGGTACCCTGAGCAGTCAAGCCCTGCTTGCCGAACAGCCTCCGGGCCAGCTCCCCCGGATATTCGAGCCGGATGCATCCGGAACTGAAATTGCGTACAGGGCGGTCGAACAGGTAGGCGTTCGGCGTGCCATGCATGTAAACCTGATAATCGTTGGGAAAATTGAACTTCATCTGCCCCAGCGGATTTTCCGGTCCGGGCGCCTGCCAGAATCGCTGCTGGGGCGCTGCTCCACGGTACAGACGGCTGAAATCGAGGTCCCACTGCGACAACACCCGCATCGAATTACCGTACCCCTCGACCAACTGCAGATGCTTGTGGTCCAGATATGCCGGCGACGCCTCGAGTTCCGGCACGATATCCCGATAGGCGATACCGCTTGGCACGTTCCAGTCGGGATTCAGCTCCAGCGAACGGATCTCGCTCGCCACAAGCGGAGTACGGGCCTTGAGCTTGCCAACGATCGCCCGCATCCGCAGCACTTCCCGCCCCTGTTCGAAATAGCGCATCTCGTACGCCGGTATATTGACCTGGACATAGTGGCCGTCGGGTGACAGCTGCGCCTGAAAGCTCTGCCGCCGCTGGCGATTAAGTAGCAACTGGCGATAGCGGGTCGAAGGCTTGACCTCCAAAGCGGCACGCGTACGCGGCCCCCAGACACCGTCCGGGTCGAGACCATGCCGCTTCTGGAAGCCGATCAGTGCCTGCTCCAGGTCATGGTCGAACAGATCCCCCTCCTGCCCCGGCTCGACGTACGCCAGGTCTCCCAGCAATATCAGGCGCTGACGGATATCGGTAACGGCCGGATGCCGGTCACCGAGTCGCAACACCGGCGTGACAATGACCGCAGGCCAGTGGTAGGTATCGGCCAGTTGGCGGTAGAAATCGATCGCACTCTGGTAAGACGCGAAACGGGCTCCCTGAGAGTGCTGGTGACTGGCAGCGGCTGCTGAACCGCCAACAGTCTGAGCCTGCGCGGGCAAAGCAAGTATCGATGTCAGGAGCAGGCAGAGGCAGCTATGTGTGAATCGTTTCACAAACCCTTCCCCAGAAAATAACCTTAATTTATCGACTTCGTTGCCGATAACCTGGATGAGACGCGTTTTCCGGATGCCTCAACCTGCACGATAGCAGGGGTTTGTGACGACCGGAAGATTGTATGCTCAAACCGGAGTACGGCTGCAGCGGTAGCCTTATACAGGGATCGTTCGTTATATTAGGTACCTCGCATTATTCGAACAGGCGTTTGAATCATGCTCGTAACATTCAAGTTAATGTTGTCCGCAAGCCGGTATTGAAGGAATGCTATGAAGTTCGTGGAAAGTTCGAATCAGGCGGCAGACTATCTGCGCCAGGCGGTCCCCATCATGGTGAAGTACAACATACCGCCCAATCCACTGAACTATGCACTCTGGTATACCTACGTATCCAATCGACTGCCGGATCTCAATAGCGAACTGGATAAAACCCTCAGCACCTACGGCACCTGCCCGATGATGGTCAGCGAGCAGCTGTTCCGCGACCATATGCTACGCGACGAGCTGGAGTCGGCCAAGGAGATGCAGACCAACCTGATCGCATTGATGAACGATCTCAACCATCAGGCCGACGAAACGGTGCGTCGCACAAACAACTACAGCGAAGTGCTGCAGGACAGCCTCGACGCTTTAAACGAAACCGAGCACGAACGCCTGCCGCTCGAGTCGATCATCCAGAACCTGGCGGTCAACACCGAGGCCATCAGCAGCCAGACGCGCCTTTTTCAACAGCGTATCGACGAGGCTCGGGCGGAAATCGACGCCCTCCAGGCGGAGCTGATGCAAACCCGCCAGGATGCTCGCATCGACCCGCTCACCAATCTGTTCAACCGCCGCGTGTTCGATGCCGAGATCGAGCAGTTGATGGGTACTGCCGTAGCACCACAAATCACTTTGCTGATAGTGGACATCGATCACTTCAAGACGTTCAACGACCATTATGGTCATCTGATGGGCGACAAGGTGCTGCAGTACGTCGGCAAATTGATGAAGGAGCTTACCCAGGAACCGTCACTCCCCGTACGCCTGGGCGGCGAAGAGTTCGCCGTGCTGATACCCGGTGGTGGCATCGACCAGGGCTTGGCCCTCGCCGAAACCCTGCGCGAAAAGATTCAGGCCATCCGCATCAAGCTGAAAAAGTCCGGCGAGGTCATCAGTTCGATAACCGCTTCGTTCGGTGTCGCTGAATTCCGCCTTGGTGAAAGTGTCGAGGATTTTATCGGACGCGCTGACAAAGCGCTTTACTGCGCCAAGGCAACTGGCCGCAACCGTGTCGAGCGGGCCGACTGAAACCGCACTGACTTGCCCGACGCCGCTATAACAGAGCTTTAACAATCGCCGCCTAGGATACGCGCCCGGGATTTGAAGAACGAACATTGCATGGTCCCGTGCCTGCTGCGGGCCGGTCGTTCGAACAGGGCAATGTCGCCGCTTCTGTCTTAGACTCTGAACACCTGACAAGGGCAATAGGATGCGTAAGATACTGGTCAGTGCCTGCCTGCTGGGCGAAAAAGTACGCTATGACGGCGGCGAGAGTCTGCTTCGGCACCCGTCGGTGATCCGCTGGCGGAGGGAAGGCCGTCTGGTGCCGTTCTGCCCGGAGGTCGCGGGTGGCCTGCCGACACCTCGCCCCGCCGCCGAGATCCTTCAGCGCTTTCCGATTCTGGTGCGCAGCCGCGACGGCGAGGATGTAACGCCCGCGTTCCTTGACGGCGCCGAACGGGCTTTGGAAACGGCGCGCCGGGAAGGCTGCTGTTGCGCACTGATGAAGGCCAAAAGCCCATCCTGCAGCAACAGCCGTGTTTATGACGGCAGTTTCAGCGGCAACCTTATCGAAGGCACGGGGCTGGCAGCAGCGGAGCTGTTGCGCCATGGCATCCCGGTGTTCGACGAAACGCAGCTGGGCGAATTGATCGACTTTATCGAAACCCAGGAAGCCCGCGCCGCCTGATCGACCGTCCGAAACAAGCATTCACCGGAAGGTGATGTACGGATGTATCAACATCGACCGAATGGAGGGATAGTCGTGTTCGATGAAGAGCTGGAATCGGCGGGCAATATCTACCGTTTGTTGGTCGACTTCTTCGTCAACTACAGCTTTCAGGTAATCGGCGCCATCCTGATCTTCATCGTCGGGCTGCTGGTCGCCCGATGGATTGGCAACCTCACGCTGAGACTGTGCGAACGCCATCAGGTCGACGTCACGCTGAGACTGTTCATCGCCAGTACCATACGTCTGCTGGTCATCGCCATGGTGGTCATCGTCTGCCTCGGCAAATTCGGCATCAGCGTGGCGCCCTTCGTCGCGGCTATCGGCGCCATTTCGCTGAGCATCGGTCTTGCGCTGCAGGGCGTATTTTCCAATTACGGCGCGGGGTTCACCATCATCCTTACCCGCCCCTTCGTGGTCGGCAATACCATTTGCATCAAGGAAATCAGTGGTGTCGTCGACGAAATCCGCCTCGCTTACACGGTACTGACCAACGAGGACGGCGAAAAGATCACCATTCCCAACAAGCATATCGTCGGCGAGGTCATCACCAACTCCTACGCCAACCGGGTCGTCGAGGCCAGAGTGGGCATCAGCTATGACTGCGATCCGCAACGGGCGACCCGCCTGATACTGGAGGTTCTCGCCGCGACCGACGGCGTCACCCGGGAACCGCCTCCGCAGGTCGGCATCGGGGGCTTTGGCGATTTCTCGATCGATATCGGCTATCGCTACTGGGTGCCGACAAAGCGCTATTTCGAACTGCAATACCAGGTCAATCAGGCCGTGTTCGAGGCCTTCGGCCGTGAAGGCATTCAGATCCCCTACCCGATCCGCGAAGTGCACACGCGCGAAGCCTGAGCAACCGTCGCCACGACCGCAGGCAACCCGCCAACGATACCCACACCCTGGCCAATCAGACTTGTTTGCAGCCCGGTGCCTCCCTACAATGGTCCGATTTTCCGAATTTCATCCGCTTCATGGGTTTAGGATCAATGCGAGCCAGTCAATACCTGATAGCTACACTGAAGGAAACACCGTCCGACGCCGAAGTCATCAGCCACCAGTTGATGCTGCGCGCCGGACTGATCCGCAAGGTCGCCGCCGGCCTGTACAACTGGCTGCCGATGGGCCTGCGTACTCTGCGCAAGATCGAGCGCATCGTGCGCGAGGAGATGGACCGTTCCGGCGCCCAGGAAGTGCTGATGCCCGCGATCCAGCCGGCTGAGCTGTGGCAGGAGTCCGGCCGCTGGGAGCAGTACGGCCCCGAACTGCTGCGTGTTCGCGATCGCCACGACCGCGAATTCTGCGTAGGCCCGACCCACGAGGAGGTGATCACCGACCTGATCCGCCGCGAGGTCAAGAGCTACAAGCAGCTGCCGGCCAACTTCTACCAGATCCAGACCAAGTTCCGCGATGAAATCCGCCCGCGTTTCGGCGTGATGCGTTCGCGCGAGTTCATCATGAAGGACGCCTACTCCTTCCACCTTGGCCGCGAGTCGCTGCAGGACACCTATGATGTGATGTACCAGACCTACATCAACATCTTCACCCGCATCGGGCTCGATTTCCGTCCGGTGCTGGCCGACACCGGCTCGATCGGAGGCAGTTCGTCGCACGAATTCCACGTTCTGGCGTCCTCCGGCGAAGACGACATCGCCTTCTCCGACACCAGCAGCTACGCCGCCAACGTCGAACTGGCGGAAGCCCTGGCGCCGGCCGGCGAGCGCGCCGCGCCGACGCTGGAGATGCACCTGGTCGATACGCCGAATGCCAAAACCATTGCCGACCTGGTCGAGCAGCATGGCCTGGATATCGAGAAGACCATCAAGACGCTGATCGTCCACGCCAGTGAAGAATGCGAGGCCGATTTCATCGCGCTGCTGGTGCGCGGCGACCACGAACTCAATGAGATCAAGGCCGAGAAACTGGCCCAGGTCAAGGCACCGCTGCAGTTCGCCACCGAAGACGAATTCCGTCCGGTGATCGGCGCCGGCGCAGGCTCTCTGGGTCCGGTCAACCTGTCGATCCCCTGCATCGTTGACCGTGCCGTGGCCCAGGCGTCGGATTTCGGCGCCGGCGCCAACATCGACGGCAAACACTATTTCGGCATCAATTGGGGGCGCGACGTCGAACTGCCGGAGGTCGCCGACCTGCGCAACGTTGTCGAGGGCGACCCGAGCCCGGATGGCCAGGGCACGCTGGTGATCCGTCGCGGCATCGAGGTCGGCCATATCTTCCAGCTCGGCCAGAAGTATTCGCAAGTACTGGGTGCCACGGTGCTCGACGAAAACGGCAAGTCCCAGGTCATGGACATGGGCTGCTACGGTGTCGGCGTCACCCGTGTCATCGCGGCTTCCATCGAGCAGAACAATGACGAGCGCGGCATCATTTGGCCGGACGCCATCGCGCCTTTCCACATCGCACTGGTACCGTTGAACTATGACAAGTCCGACGACGTGAAGGCACTGGCCGACAAGCTGTACGATGAACTGCAACAGGCCGGTTACGACGTCCTGCTGGACGACCGCAAAGAGCGTCCGGGCGTCAAGTTCGCCGACATGGAGCTGATCGGCATTCCTCACCGCGTGGTGATCTCCGATCGCGGTATTAGCGCCGGCACCCTCGAATACAAAGGCCGCCGCGATAGCGACAACCAGCACATCGCCATCGATGCCCTGCTGGCCACCCTCGCGGAAAAGATCAGTCTCTGATCGACACGGTCTGCCGCAGTTGCCTTTTGGCAGCTGCGGCAGACGCCACAACAGGCCTCTTCGGCTATAGTTCTCTGGTCGGCACTCACCTGACAGAGGGAACCTGAACCGATGGCCGCCAATACGCCCCGCAAGCGCTACCCCCTTCATCTGCAGATCGCCACCCTCTTCGTCGCGCTGATCGGCGGACTCGGCGCTGCGCTCAGCTGGTTCAATTACCAGAAATCCTCCGCCATTATCCTCGAAGCCTCGGAGCAGCTTTTCGCGCAGTTCAACGAACGTATCGAGCTCGACTTCCTGCGCATTTATGAACCGATCGTACAGACCATCGAGGTGCTCGCACTCGACGGCGACATGGTCGCCAGCACCGAGGTCGAGGCGCGCCTGCGCATAGTCCCGCGATTGGGGCTGATACTCTCCCACAAACCCCAGATTACCGGGCTGGCGGTGGCCTATGCCAACGGCGACTATTTCATCGTCCGCCCCACCACCACAGACCACATGCAACGCCTGTTCGGCGCACCGACCAACGCGGTCGCCATGGCCGACAATATCGCCCTCGGCCCCGACGGCAGCCGGCATATAGAGCGTTTCTTTTTCGACGACAAGTTTCAGTTGCTTGCCCGCTCCGATGCCGGTCCGTCGGAGTACGACCCGCGCCTGAGGGGCTGGTACCGGCAAGCGATCGGCAGCACCGAAACCATCGGTACCCAGCCCTACTTCTACCGGTTCATCCAGGAGGTCGGCATCACTCTTGCCACCCGCACGCCGGATCAGAAGGCGGTGATCGCCGCCGACGTCTCCCTCGACACTCTCTCAGCCTCTATCGCCCGGGTAACGCTGTCGCCGAGCAGCGAAATCGTGCTGCTGGATGGCAACCGCAACGCCATCGCTTACCGGGATCCATCGAAGCTGATTGTGCGCGGCGATGACAATAGTGTCGAGCTGGCACGGCTCGAGCACCTCGGGGCGGAGGTACTGGAGAAGGCCAGCGGGCAAGTCAAGGCCAATGACTCGACCTTTAGGATCGATCTTCACGGCGACACTTGGTTGGGGCACGTTAACCTGCTCGGCGATGGAAACATGGGCTTTCACCTGCTTACGCTGGTACCGGAAAGGGAACTGCTGGGCGCCGCTCTCGCCATGCGACGACAGTCGCTGCTCATTACTTCGCTGCTATTGCTCGGTGCCATACCGCTGACATGGCTGCTGGCGCAAAAGATCTCCCGTCCCCTGCGCCAGCTCTCCCGGGAAGCGGGGCGCATCAGCCAATTTCAGCTCGATCAGCCGCTCGGGCTACGGTCGATGATCAAGGAAGTCGACGAACTCAGCACCAGTATGGGCATCATGAAGGATACCCTCAACCGCTTCCTCGGCCTGCTGAACTCGATCGCCGGCGAAACCAAGTTCGGCCCGCTGATCGAACTGATTGGCGATGAAACCCTCGCCGCCAGTCAGGCCTCCGGTACCGCGATCTTCCTCGTCGGCGAGGACGAAACAACACTCGAACCCGCCAGCCTGAGACTTCGGGATCCGACCCGCCAGCCTGCCCCCCTGGTCGCCTGCCGCCTGCAGGGCGACTCGCAGCTTGCTCGCTGCCTGCATTCGCACAATACAGTGCTCGAGAGCGTCAGCGCGCAAACGCCGCAACATCCGCTGTACCCGCTGCTGCAGAGCCTTGATCGGGAGCAGATCGAGGTCGCCACAGTGCCGCTGCTGAACCGAAAGCGCGAACCGGTCGGCGTGCTCTGCCTGCTGTTCCCGGACCGGTCGATTCACCAGGACTCGAGCCGTCTCGCCTTCATCGAGGCGCTGTCCGGCTTCGCCTCGATAACGCTGGAGAGCAGGCAGCTTATACGCATGGAGAAAGCCCTGCTGGAAGCCTTTATCGAGCTCATTGCCAGCGCTATCGACGCCAAGTCGCCCCATACCGGCGGCCACTGCCAGCGCGTGCCGGCACTGACCAAAATGCTCGCCAGCGCCGCCTGCGACAGCAAGGATCCGGCGTTCCGCGATTTCAGTCTCAATAGCGAGGAGTGGGAGGCGCTGCATATCGCCAGTTGGCTGCACGACTGCGGCAAGGTCACAACGCCCGAATATGTGGTCGACAAGGCCACCAAACTGGAAACCCTTTACGATCGAATTCACGAAGTGCGCACCCGCTTCGAAGTTATCAAGCGCGATGCCGAAATCAGTTTCTGGAAAGCCGTGAATGCCGGTGGCGACCCGCTTGCACTGCGTGAAGCACTCGATCGCGAGTTGCGTACCCTCGACGACGACTTCGCATTCGTCGCCCGTTGCAACCTGGGCGGCGAATACATGAGCCCGGATGACCAGGCCCGTCTGCGGCGAATCGCCGACCGAACCTGGCTGCGGACGCTGGACGACAGCCTCGGCACTTCCTGGGAGGAGCAACAGCGACGCGGCCATCTCGACGAAACGCTTCCGGTCGAGGAAAAGCTGCTGTCCGACAAACCGGTTCACATCGTGCCACGCAACGAGGACGACCGCTTTTCCGACGACAATCCCTGGGGCTTTCGCCTCAATACGCCAGAGCACCTCTATAACCGGGGCGAGCTTTACAATCTGCAGATCCCGTCAGGAACCCTGACGGCCGAGGAGCGCTACAAGATCAATGACCATATCGTCCAGACGATCATCATGCTCGACAAACTGCCCTACCCACCCCACCTGCGTCACGTCCCGGAAATCGCCGGCGGGCACCACGAGCGGATGGATGGCACAGGGTATCCGAAACGGCTGAACGGCCACGAGATGCCGCTGACGGCGAGAATGATGGTGATTGCGGATGTATATGAGGCGCTGACCGCCGCCGACCGCCCCTACAAGGAAGCCAAGACCCTGAGTCAGGCGCTCGCCATCATGGCCAGAATGCGGGATGAAGGCCACCTGGACCCCGAGCTGTTCAGACTGTTCCTTGAAAGCGGCGCCTACCTCCACTACGCCGAGCACTACCTCGATCCCAGCCAGATCGATGCAGTCAGGCGCGAGGATTTCCTGCAGCCGGTGAGCGCCTGAGGTTCAGCGCCCCTGCGGGGCGCAAAGCCTCCCCGCTGATCGCCAATTGCGCTATAGTAGACCCTCTCCAAATCTACCGACTCCGTCCTGATGGCCCATCGCCGCCGTATCCCGCTGCATCTACAGATTACTGCCCTCTTCGCACTACTGATTATCGTCCTCGGGGGCAGCCTCAGCTGGTACAACTACAGAAAATCCAGTGAAATGGTGCTAAGCACCACGGAAAAGCTGTTTCGAAGCTACGGCAATCAACTGAGCCTGGATTTCCTGCGCACCTACCAGCCCATCGTGCAGACAGTCAACATGCTGACCCTGGATGCGGTGGCCAGTGCCTGGACCCTGGACGACCGGCTGGGACAAATGCCACTGCTGGCCAAAGCACTGGAGCAGCGCCCGCAGGTGCTGGGGCTGCGCATTGGCTATGAGAGCGGCGACGCCTTTGTCGTCAGAGCACTGGATTCCGCCGCCATGCGTAACGCCTTTAGCGCGCCGGATAATGCCCGGCTGATGGCCGACAATATCCAGCTCGACGATCTTGGACGGCGCGCCGTGGAGCGCTTTTTCTTCGACGCCCGACAGCAGCTGATTCGCCGCGAACCGGCTGGTTTCAGCAATGAGGACCCTCGACAGCAACCCTGGTATCAGGACGCCATCGCCGGCGAAGCTCACGTGGCTACCGCGCCCTATTTCTTCAACCGTATCCGCCGCGTCGGGATCACGATTTCCAACCGCACGCCCGACCGCACCGCGGTGGTCGCCGCTGATATCGCCCTCGACAGTCTTTCCGACACCATTTCAAGCATCAATATCACACCCGGCAGCGAAGTGGTGCTGCTCGACGAAGGCTTCAATGCGCTCGCCTACCGGGATCCGGGCAAGCTGGTGCTGCTGCGCGACGACCAGGTGGTTGAGGTAGCGCGCCTCGACAGCCTCGGATCGCGGGTGCTGCTGGCCGCCAGTCAGGAAGTCGAGAGCGGGCAGCGCACCTTTACGCTCGAACTCGGGGACGAGTTATGGCATGGCCAGCTGTACCGGCTGGAGCCGGCCGCAGGCATACAGTTCGAGCTGTTGACCCTGACGCCGGAACGGGAGCTGCTCGGCGAAGCCTTGCAGATGCGTAGTCAGTCCAACCTCATCACCGGTTTCATCCTGCTGCTGGCACTGCCGCTGTCCTGGCTGTTGGCGCGTCAGATCGCCCGGCCGCTGCGCCAGCTCGCATCCCAGGCCCGCCGTATGAGGCGCTTCCGCTTCGAGGCGGGCAAGCCTGTTCATTCGATGATTCGCGAGATCGACGACCTCAACGCCAGCATGGGCATGATGCGGGACACCCTGAAGCGCTTCCTGGGTCTGCTGCGATCGATGTCGGAGGAAACCGAATTCAAACACCTGATCGAGCTGATTACCGACGAGACGATGAACGTCAGCCAGGCCGCCGGTGCTGCTATCTACCTGGTTAGCGAGGACGAGTCGCAACTGGTGCCGGTCAGCCTAAAGGTCGCGGGTACGGCGGTCAGCCCGTCGCTGCTGCCGGCCTGCGACCTCAACCCGGCGAACCAGCTCGGCCGCTGTCTGCACCAGCAGGACACCCTGCAACAAGCCGTCAGACCGGATGCACCGCATCCGATGGATGTGCTGCGCGACGCACTTTCGCTGCCCGCATTCAGCGTGATCGCGTTGCCGTTACTGAACCGCAAGGGCGACCCGGTGGGCGTGCTCTGCCTGCTCTACACCGACACCGACCGCAGGCCCGTTTCGGATCGACTGGCGTTCATCGAAACGCTGTCGGGTTTTGCCTCCATCACGCTCGAGAGCCGCCGCCTGATCAGGATGGAAAAGGCGTTGCTGGAAGCCTTCGTCGAGCTGATCGCCGGTGCCATCGACGCCAAGTCACCCCACACCGCCGGGCACTGCCAGCGCGTACCGGAACTGACCGAAATGCTGGCGCGCGCCGCCTGCAATAGCCAGAAGCCGCCGTTTAGGGACTTCAGCCTCAGCAACGAGGAATGGGAGGAACTGCATATTGCCAGTTGGCTTCACGATTGCGGCAAGGTCACGACGCCCGAGTACGTGGTCGACAAGGCCACCAAGCTGGAAACCCTGTACGATCGCATCCACGAAATCCGTACACGCTTCGAGGTCCTCAAGCGCGACGCCGAAATCCGCTACTGGAAGGCACGGCACGCCGGTGAGGACGAACCGGGGCTACGGCAAGCGCTGGAGCACGAATGGCAGACGCTGGATGAAGAGTACGCTTTCGTCGCCGAATGCAACCTCGGCGGCGAATACATGAGCCCGGATGACCAGGCCCGACTGCGCCGCATCGCCGAGCGAACCTGGCTGCGCACGCTGGACGACAGTCTCGGTATTTCCTGGGAGGAACGCCAGCGGCGGGGCGACGCAATCACCACGCTGCCGGCCGAGGAAAGGCTGCTGGCTGACAAGCCGATCCATATCATCGAGCGCGGCGAGGCGGACCGCATCGATCCCGACAACCCCTGGGGCTTCCAACTGGATACGCCGGAGCACCTGTACAACCGCGGCGAGCTATACAACCTGCAGATTCCGGCCGGCACCCTGACAGCGGAGGAACGCTACAAGATCAACGACCATATCGTGCAGACCATCATCATGCTCGACAAGCTGCCCTACCCGCGCCATCTGCGCCGGGTTCCGGAAATCGCCGGCGGACACCATGAGCGGATGGATGGCGAGGGTTATCCGAAACGTCTGCTTGGCAAAGATATGTCGCTGTCGGCACGCATAATGGCGATCGCCGATATTTTCGAGGCGCTGACCGCCAGCGACCGCCCCTACAAGGAGCCCAAACCGCTGAGCGAGGCGCTTGCAATCATGGTGAAGATGCGCGACCGCGGCCACCTGGATGGGGACCTGCTGCGACTGTTTCTCGAAAGCGGCACCTATCTCGAGTATGCCCGCCGCTACCTGACTCCGTCACAGATCGATACGATCGATATCGAGCAGCTGCTCGATGGGCAGGCGGTCGCCCTGCATGGTTGATCCGGCTTGTGGCGCCTTGTCAACGCGGGTATCACTGCCAGGGTGGGCGTTCAGCGCCGAATCTCGAATTCGCCCAACGCCGGGTCCGGCGTCCGCGGCTCGACCCTCACCTCGATCACCCGCGCCTGTGGCGGGCCGCTGAGCAACCAGCCACGCACTTGATCGACGGCGTCGGGGTCGCCCTGCAGCCAGGCTGCGACGCTGCCATCCGGGAGGTTGCGCACCCAGCCGCGAAGCCCCTGCGACAATGCCTCTTCGCGGGTGTAATAGCGAAAGGACACCCCCTGTACCTGCCCGGTGACCCGGACCTCGATCGCCAACTCAGCCATCCTATCCCCCTTCGCGCCTTGCCGGCGTCTGTTTGTCGTGATCGGATACCGCGTTGAGGCCCGTGTCGTCACTAAAAAGGACCTGCAACGGTACGTCGAGCTGTTTCTCCCGCTGCTGCGTCATCGCCTGCAGACGCAGATCGAGGCGCCGCTGCCAGCTGCACAGCGCCTCCTGAGGTGACGCATCGGGCAGCGGCCACGGCAGCACCCCGGCCAGCTCCAGCAGA
The DNA here is from genome assembly GCA_013373085.1 of Oceanospirillaceae bacterium. Lineage (GTDB taxonomy): Bacteria > Pseudomonadota > Gammaproteobacteria > Pseudomonadales > Balneatricaceae > Marinobacterium_A. The sequence continues at coordinate 18,848 of JABXIM010000107.1, forward strand.
CTGAAACGGGACAGGTCGCGGCTGAGTAGAAAATCGCCCTGCTCGTTGCGCTGGATAATACCCGCGTCAGTCAGCAGTTGCTGATAATGATCCCAGCGCCCCTGATCGAGTCCCGCCACTTCCTGCAGCAGGGCACCGTCGGACAGCGCCTGCCCGTTTTGCTGCGCGTCCCAGAGGCGGTGCAGCACCGCCACCACGGTCGCCAGATGAGAGCGTTCATGCTCCCGACGTACCGGCTGGAAAACCGTCAGCGCCCGCGTCAGCTCTGCACCGAGCAGAATGATCACCCAGGAGATGTAGATCCACAGCAGAAACAGCGGCACTGCCGCGAAAGCGCCATAAATGAGTTCGTACGATGGCGACTGCGTGACGAAGAGCGCAAACCCGCGCTTGGCGGTCTCGAACAGGACCGCCACCACCACGCCGCCGATCAGCGCATTGCGCAGCGGCACGCGGCAATTGGGCACAGCCGCGTACAGCAGCGTAAACGCCGCCGCCGACAACAGTATTGGCAGCAGCGACAGCATCCGACCGCGCCCCACCAGGTCAGTGGCACTGCTGATGAACGGCAGCGACGCGATGTAGGAACTGACGGCGATGCCAAGCCCCATCAGCACCGGGCCAAGGCTCAGTACGGCCCAGTAGAGCAGGAAGCTGGACATGCCCTTGCGCGGCTTCGATACCCGCCAGATGCGATTGAATGCCGCCTCGATGTTTTTCATCATCATGATCGAAGTCACCGCCAGCAGTGCCACGCCGACGCCGGTCAGCTTGCGCGCCTGGCTGGTGAAACTCTGCAGGTATTCCTGGATGACCGCTCCGGTCGCCGGCACGAAATTCTCGAACACCCAGCCCTGCACCTGATCCCCCAGTCCCTGGAACGACGGCACCGCCGCGAGCATCGCGTAGGAGACCGTCATCAGCGGCACCACCGCAAACAGCGTTGTATAGGTCAGCGCCGAGGCGTTGAGGATGCCCTGATTGGCGAAGAACTGCTGTATCAGATAACGCATGAAGCGCAGAGGACGGCTGTGCCGGAAGGCGTCCATGGTGAAGTCCTTTTTCACGGTTGCGGTTAACGACCGGAACCTGCGAATCAGAGCCCGAGACCCGTTGGGACTTGGTCGCAGCTTCCTTTACAATAGGCGCCGCCAAACGAATCGACGGAAGCGCTATGAGTCACATTACCCTCTATCATAACCCACGCTGCTCCAAGTCCCGAGAAACGCTGCAACTGCTGCGCGATAATGGTATCGAACCCGAAATCCGCGAGTACCTGAAAGATGTTCCCAGCGCCGACGAAATCAAGGCAGTACTGAGCGCGCTCGACATCGGCGCCCGCGCGTTGCTGCGGACCAAGGAAGCCGAGTATCGTGAACTCGGCCTCGACGATACGAGCCTTTCCGACGATCAGATTATCGCCAAGATGGTGGAGTGCCCGAAACTGATCGAGCGCCCGATTGTCATCCGCGACGGCCAGGCCCGTATCGGCCGCCCGCCGGAGTCAGTGAAGGAGATTCTCTGAGGTGACCGAGGCCCCCCCCGAACGCGCTTATCTGCTGGTGCTCTACTACAGCCGCAACGGGGCGACCCGCAGCATGGCGCAACAGATCGCGCGCGGCGCCGAACAAGCCGGTATCGAAACCAGGATCCGTACGGTACCCGCGGTATCGACCGTCTGCGAGGCTACCGCCGACAGCATCCCCGCTGAAGGCGACCTCTTCTGCAGTGAAGCGGACCTGGCCAATTGCGCGGGCCTTGCGCTCGGCAGCCCGACGCGGTTCGGCAACATGGCGGCGCCACTGAAGTATTTTCTCGACAGTACCAGCTCACTGTGGCTGTCCGGCGCCCTGATCGGCAAGCCGGCCGCCGTGTTCAGCGCCTCGTCGAGTCTTCACGGCGGCCAGGAGAGCACCCTGCTGACGATGATGCTGCCGCTGCTACACCATGGCATGCTGATCACCGGCCTGCCCTACAGCGAGCAGGACCTGCTGACCACCGAAAGCGGCGGCACCCCCTACGGCCCGACCCATGTCGCCGGCCATACTCGGGGGCGCTCCCTTGACGAGACTGAAATCAAACTCTGCCAGGCCCAGGGACGCCGACTCGGCGCACTGGCCCTGAAGCTGTACTCCGGGAGTCACCGATGACCCAAGAACTCGAACGTCTGCAGAGCCGCGTCCGCCTGGCTCGCGGACTCACGCTCGCCAGCTACGCCGCTCTGCTGGCACTGCTCACGGCCTGGTTCCTGGTACTGCGCCCGGCACCCGGCGAGCACCCCTGGGTGGTCTGGCTCTGGCACCTGGCGCCGCTGCTGGCGTTCGCGCCATCCATCCTGCGCGGACGTCCACGCGCCCACGCCTGGCTCTGTTTCTTTCTGCTGATTCTGTTCATCGAGGCCGTGCTGGCGGCCGGTAACCCGGCGACCTTCGGTCTGGGGCTCGCCTACAGCCTGCTGGTCGGCATCCTGTTCGTCGCCGCGATGTACTACGCCCGCTGGAAGGGTCAGCTGCTGCGCGCCGGGAACGGCGGCTGATGTTCGATCCGCAGTCGGTCCGGCGGGACTTCCCGATCCTCGACAGCCGTGTCAACGGCCAGCCGCTGGTGTACTTCGACAACGCCGCCACCACCCAGAAACCCGAAGCGGTGATCCGGGCGGTCGCGGACTACTATCGCCAGTCGAACGCCAACGTGCACCGTGCCGCCCACGCGCTCAGCAGCCTGGCGACCGCGGCCTTCGAACAGGCGCGCGAAAGTGTTGCCGCCTTTATCGGCGCCGCCAGCCCCCGTGAAATTGTCTGGACGCGAGGCGCCACCGAGGCGATCAATCTGGTGGCACAGAGCTGGGGCCGGGCCTGCCTGGGCCCGGACGACCTGATTCTGGTGAGCACCCTGGAGCACCACGCCAATATCGTGCCCTGGCAGATGCTCGCAGCCGACTGCGGCGCGCGGATCGAACCGATTCCGCTGTGCGACGACGGTACCCTCGATCTCGAAGCCTACCGCATACTGCTGCAACAGCAACCGAAGCTGGTCGCACTGACCCAGGCGTCGAATGCCCTCGGCACCCTCAACCCGGTGGTGCAGATGACGCGGGACGCCCAGGCTGCAGGCGCCCGGGTGCTGATCGACGGTGCCCAGTCGACGCCGCACCTCCGTATCGATGTCCAGGCGCTTGGCTGCGATTTCTTCGTCTTCTCCGGTCACAAACTGTTTGCCCCCACCGGTATCGGCGTGCTCTGGGGGCGCGAATCGCTGCTCGCGTCGATGCCGCCCTGGCAGGGCGGCGGCGAAATGATCGAGCGCGTCAGCTTCAGCGGCACCCGCTACGCCGGTCTGCCCTTCCGCTTCGAGGCCGGCACGCCCAACATCGCCGGCGCGATCGGGCTGGCAGCCGCGATCCGCTATCTCGAACAGTTCGATCGCTCGGAGCTCGAGGCCCACGAACTGAGCCTATTCCGGCGTGCTTTGGAGCTGTGCCGCGAGATCCCGGGCTTCCGCCTGATCGGCGAAGCCGCCGAGCGCGTCAGCCTGATGTCGTTTCAGGTCGAGGGTCTGCACCAGCAGGACCTCGGGCTGCTGCTGGACCAGCGCGGCATCGCGGTGCGTGCCGGGCACCACTGCGCCATGCCGCTGATGGAAAGGCTCGGGCTGCCGGGGACGCTGCGGGCTTCGTTCGCCTTCTACAACAGCCTGGAGGAGGTCGAGTTCTTCGCCCACAGCCTCGCGCAAATCGTCGCCGAGCAGCACGCCGCCGAGGCTGGCCCGGTGTCGATGCAGCCACCCGATGTGCTGGAACAGCTCGAGCGATGCCGAGGCTGGCAGGAGCGCTACCGCCAGATCATGCTGCTGGGCAAACAGCTGCCGGCTTTGCCCGACGCCCTGCGCAACGATGACAACCGGCTGCACGGCTGCGAAACCCGGGTATGGTTCCGGGCCGAGACAGGACCGGACAACCGCGTCCGACTGCACCTCGACGCCGACTCCCGGGTGATCCGCGGCCTTATCGCGCTGGTGCTGGCCGCCTACGACGGCAAGACCGCCGAGCAGATTCTTGACTTCGATCTGGAAGCCAGCTTCGAACGCCTCGGCCTGATGCGCCATCTGGGGCCCTCTCGCGGCAATGGACTGCGTGCCATCGTCGATGCGGTACGGGAAGCCGCCCGGCGTCAGCCCCCATTAACGTAGCGCTGTTGCGATAATCGCAGCGTCCACTTCCAGATTGTTCCAGTTAGCGTAATAATAGGCGTTTTACGCCCACCGAACACGCGCCATGAATCTGGACGATCTTCGCTATTTTGTACGCGTTGTCGAAGCCAACAGCTTCACCGCCGCCGCCGAGCGTCTCGGTACCCAGAAATCGACGCTGAGCCGCCGCATCTCGCAGCTGGAGGATTCGCTGGGCATTCGGCTGCTGCAGCGCACGACGCGCAAGCTGCACCTGACACCGGATGGCGAGGAACTCTACGAGCGCTGTCGCCCCCTGATCGAAGACCTCGAGGACGCGCGTCATAGCCTCAGCGCCGCCCAGCCCGAACCCCAGGGTCGGCTCAGGCTGACGATGCCGACGGAGTTGGCACTGGCGCTGCTCGACGATGTCCTGGCCTCTTTCCTCGAACAGCACCCGAAGATTCAGTTGGAAGTGGAACTGACGTCGCGAGTCATCGACCTGATCGAGGAAGGCATCGATCTGGCGATTCGCGTCGGACCGCTGGAGGACTCCAGCCTGATCGCCCGCCCCATCGCCAAAGTCGTGCGCGGCCTTTACGCGGCGCCGGAATACCTCGCCACTGCGGCGCCATTGCGCACCCCGACGGACCTGCCCGCACACCGCTACCTCGGTCTGCTGCACCGAAACGACCCTCTGCAGTTCGAAAACTGGGAGGGTGGCGAAACGCAACTGACCGAAATCCCGCTGCGTACCAACAGCCTGACGTTAATGCGCTACATGGCATCACGCGGTTTCGGCATCGCCCGCCTGCCGCGCTTTTACGCCCAGCCGCTGGTGGATGCAGGCAAACTGCAACCGGTCCTCCCGGACTACCAGGTCCCCTGCATCCAGGTAAACGCGCTCTATCCAAGCCGGCGACACCTGAGCCCCCGTACCCGCCTGTTCCTCGACCACCTGTTTATGGCGCTACAGTCGCATCCCTGGGCCAACAGCGGTCTGATCAGTTTACCGGGCTGACTGGCCGGTCAGACGCCGGCGAACAGCCGCCGAAATTGCGCATCACTCGTCACATAAGCGTCTAAACTGAAACTACATTTATGTTGCAAAGCAGCATAACGGGTAACATCTCCGGCACCCGCCGGCGCTACACCGCTACCCGGATCGGAGTTCTGTGTATGGAAAGGTCGATCATTCGCTTCATCATCCGCTACAGCCTGCCGCAGCAGGTAAAGCTGTTGATTCTTACTTTCTGCTCCTTTCCGATCCTGTATGCATCCCTCGAACTGCCCAAGCTCATCATCAACGACGCCATCGGCGACGCCAGCAGCCTGAAAACGCCGCTCGGATTTCCGCTCGACCCCGTCCCCTACCTGCTCGGGCTCTGCGGCGTTCTGCTGACACTGATCATGGTCAACGGCGTGTTCAAGATGCGCATCAATACCTATAAGGGCATCGTTGGCGAACGCCTGGTTCGACGTCTGCGGTACCAACTGATCGACCGCATCCTGCGCTTCCAGCCTCGGCGCTTCCAGATGATCAGCCAGGGCGAGCTTATCTCGACCATCACCGCCGAAACCGAGCCACTGGCCGGTTACATTGGCGACAGTATCGCGCTGCCGGCCTTCCAGGGCGGTACCATGCTCACCATTCTGCTGTTCATGTTCATGCAGGACCCGATACTGGGGCTGGCGTCGGTGATCCTGATTCCGGTGCAGATCGCAGTCATCCCCAGACTGCAACGCAAGATCAACATGCTGAAAAAGGAGCGTGTGCGAACCGTACGCCACCTGTCCGAACGCATCGGCGAAAATGTCGATGGCGCGCTGGAGATCCGTTTGCACGGCACCCGCGCCTATCATCTGGCGGAATTTTCAAAGATCCTCGGCGATCTTTTCCGCATCCGCCTCGATATTTATAAAAAGAAGTTTTTCATGAAGTTTCTCAACAACTTCATCAACCAGCTGACGCCGCTGATGTTCTATTCAATCGGGGGTGTGCTGGCTATTCGCGGCGAGCTGACGGTCGGCGCCCTGGTCGCCGCCATCGCCGCACACAAGGACCTGACCGCTCCCTGGAAAGAACTGCTCGACTATTACCAGCAGTACCAGGATTCGCTGATCAAATACGAGCAGATTCTGGAACAATTCCACAGCGAGGATCTGATGCCCTTCGTCGAAGCCCGGGACGACAGCCCCGCTCACCTCGAAAACCGTTTGCGCTTTGACAACCTTATCGTTGGCGATGACGCCGGCAACCGCCTTGTGCGCGCCATCAACCTGGAGCTGCCGTCAGCTTCGGCGACAGCCATACGCGCGGACGATCCGGCACTGCTGCGCTATCTCGCGCGTACCCTGACCCGCATGCACGCGACGGAAAGCGGCACCCTCTATATCGGCGAGCTGCCATTGGAACAGGTGCCCAGCGACCTACTGGCGAGGGAGCTCACCTACGTCGGTCCCGATGCATTCCTGTTTTCCGGCAATATGCTGCAGAACATCAACTACAGCATGCGCCTGAAACCGCCCGAGGAATCTGAGGACCAGCTGGACAACCGTCGTCGCTGGGAGATCCGCGAGGCCCGGGCCTCGGGCAACAGCACCGACCGTTTCGACGGCATCTGGACCGATTTTGCCCTGGCCCATGCTGAAAACTGGCAGGATATGCGCCACTGGCTATACGAAGGACTGCGGGTGGTTGGCGCCGACCAGCTCATTTACCACGTCGGCCTCGACGTGCGTTATGACCCGGAAAGCCGGCCCAAGGAGCTGTCGGACGGCCTGCTGCGGGTACGCGAGGCGCTGAAGAAAAAACTGCCGGCCGAAGGTCTCGACAAACTGGTCGAACGGTTTGACCGGGGGCGTTTCAACAGCGCCCTGTCAGTGGTGCAGAATCTCGGTTTCGGCTTTCCGCGCCCGCCGATCGCTTCGGTAAAGGAAATGGCGTCACATCCACTGATGGCGGACCTGCTCGATCAGTTTGAGTTGACCAATGCCGCTCACCGCTGTGGCCAGCGCCTCGCCCGGCGCCTCAGCGGCCTGCTGCTGTCCGTGGGACCAATGGCACCGCTGCCGGACGAGTTCAGCGAGTTCGACAACCGCGACTTTCGGCGACGCCTGGTCGAACGACGCCGACACAATCTGATGGCGGACGAAGACGGACGCGCCCTGCTGCGCGAACTGTTCCTGCGCATCGTGCCACTGCGCCATGGCGAGGACCTGCTCGACAATGACGTCATCGACCGAATTATGAACACCCGCGACTTGGTGCTGTCCCGAACCGACTGCCCATTGTGTTCGAGCTTCGAGCATTTCGACGAGAAACGCATCAGCTCCGGGCTGACGGTTCGGGAAAATGTCCTCTACGGGACCCTGGTGGGAACCGACAAGGGCGAACTCGCCCGGCTACAGCGACTGATCGACGAAACCATGCGTGAAGAGGATGCCGATTCGATGGTGATGGTGCTGGCCTGCTTCACCCAGGTGGGCATTCGCGGCGCGGGTCTGCCGCTGATTGCCAAGCAGCGCATTCAACTGCTGCGGGCCATCGTCAAGCATCCGCGTATTCTGATCATACACGAGGCTTTGACCGCGATGAGCCTGGAGGAACGGGCAGCCGTTATTCGCCGGATTCGGGAGCGCCTGCCCGAGATGCTGCTACTCTACCTCGACCAGGAAATTCCGCCGGGTGACGGAGAACTGTTCGACAAGCGTTACGAACTCGACGGCGAAACACTGCAGCCGCTGGACGCCAACGGCCTGCAGCAGAGCCTGGTCAGCAGCCATCTCTGATCATCGGCAGCGTCACTATACTTAATATTCCGGCAACGCCACCGGGACCGGGACGACAAGCAACAGGCGTGCTGCGGGATCGGCTCAAGACGATACCCGGTCAGCGGCTTAATGGGGAGGAAGCATGGAAGTATGGCGTTCACTGGTGTTGGTCCTGTGCATGCTGCTGGCGGCGCCGCTGCGGGCAGCAGAACTCGAGATCGACGATTTTTACGGCCATTACGCCGGTCTCGCCGATCAGACCCTCGATGGCGAGGCGGAGCGACGCCGCCTGACCGTTACCATCGAGCCCCAGGGTGACAATTTTCTCGTCGACTGGAGCACCCGTGTGCGCCGCGATGACCAGTCGCTCAAGGATCAGCATTACCGGGTGCTGTTTCGCAAGACACGCCGTGGTGCGGTGTATTCCTCGGCGATGCGCATCAATGTGTTCGGCAAGCATATTCCGCTCGACCCACTGGCCGGCGACCCCTTCGTCTGGGCCCGTATCCAGGACAATACCCTGACCGTATACGCCCTGATGATTACCGACGAGGGCTCCTACGACATGCAGGTGTACAACCGCACGCTGCTCGACAGCGGCGACCTCGACCTGTCGTTCACACGCATCCTCGATGGCAAGCTGAGTCGAGAGATAACCGGGCGGCTGCGCCGCATTGCTGATTGACGAGAGGGTAAACCGCCATGCAGCCATCGTCCGAACCGCTGATACTGATCATCGACGACGATGAGGCCCTGCGCGAAATGGTGCACGAATACCTCGGCCGCCAGGGCTTTCGCATACTCGAGGCCGCGAACGCCGGCGAAGCGCGCGACCTGCTTCAGCACCAGTCACCGGCAGTGGTGCTGCTGGACGTCAGCATGCCGGGTGAGGATGGTCTCTCGCTGGCCCGCTACATCCGCGAGCACCTCGATATCGGTATTATCATCGTTTCGGCGTCGGGCGATGCGGTCGACCGCATCATCGGCCTGGAGATCGGCGCCGACGACTATATTGCCAAGCCGTTCGACCTGCGCGAACTGCTGGCGCGGATCCGCAGCGTGATTCGCCGCTATGACAGCGAGGCCGCGCCGCAGGCCACGGCTCCTGGCTGCGCGCCCCCGCCCCCCGTTGCGATCGGGCGATGCCTGCTGCAGCTGCAGTCGCAGCAGCTGTTCGACCGGGACGGCCTCGAGCTCCCTCTTACGCAGATGGAATACGACCTGCTAAGAATCCTGATCGAGCGACCCAATCGGGTTCTGAGCCGTGACCAGATCCTCAATCTGACCCAGAACCGCGACTGGGATCCGAATGACCGCAGCGTCGACATCCGTATCGCCCGGCTGCGCCGCAAGATCGAGGTCGATCCCGAGCATCCCCGCACCATCCGAACCGTACGTGGCGGTGGCTATATGTACGTGCCGGACAGGGACTGATCGCGGCTTTTGTTTCAGTCCTGTATCAATTGTTGCGATCGGTATCATTGCCGCCTGACGCCCACAGGTGCTGTTACACTGCAGACAGCACGCTTTCCAACCTGGCGTCCGTATCGCTGTTATCGACCCGAAACGCCATGCGCGAGCCGATGGGAGTGGCCGAGGAGCCCGCATGAACCAAAACGCCGATCAGCAGTGGCGACAGGCGCTGCACCATACCGCCGATGCCGTCACCTCCCCCGCCGACGCCGATATCTTCCGCGCCCTGGTACGCGAACTGACACGGGCGCTGGCGGTGGATCATGCGATGATCGGCGTGCTGCTGCCGGACGGACCGGAACAGGTTGAGGTCATCGCGGCCTATTCCTGCGGCCGCGACGTAGAACCGTTTCGCTACGATCTGGCCGGCACCCCTTGCGAGCAGGTCATCGGGCAGCATTACCGCTTCTATCCAAGCAACATGCAGCAGCTTTTCCACGACCCCAGCCTGCGCGACCTCGGCGTCGAAAGCTACGCCGCGATACCGCTGTTCGACTCCGCCGGCAACACCCTGGGACTTATTGCAGCCATGCACGGCCGAGCGCTTGAGGATGACGAAGGCATCGAGTCGGTCATGCGTATTTTCTCCACCCGCACGGCGCTGGAGCTCGAACGGCAGCGCTATGAAAACGCCCATCGCCGCTCGGAAGTGCGCTACCGCACGATTTTCGAGGCGGCGATGGACGCCATCGTCAGCATGGACGCCGCAGGTCGCATTCTAGACCTCAACCCTGCCGCCGAGGCCTGCTTTGGCCATACCAAAGCGGATGCGGTGGGCCAACTGTTGTCCGATGTGCTGATTCCAGCGCGTTACCGCGACGCTCACCGGCACGGACTGGCGAAATTCGTCCGCACCGGCGAGGGCGACTACGTCGGTCGACGCGTCGAAGTCTACGCTCTCAACGCCAATGGCGGCGAAATACCGGTCGAGCTGACGATAGAGGTGGCTCAAGACCCGAATGGGGGCGACATTTTCATCGGCTACATGCGTGACATAAGCGACCGGCGCCAGGCCGCCGAGACCGAAAAGCGACTGCAGTCGCAGTTGCGCCAGGCGCAAAAGATGCAAGCCATCGGCCAGCTGACCGGCGGTATCGCCCACGACTTCAATAACATCCTGACCACGGTGCTGGGTTATATATTGATGGCGCAGGAACAGGCCAACCGCCACGATGACCCCACTCTAAACAAGTATCTCGACCGTATTCAGGCCGCCAGCCAGCGTGCCAGCCACCAGATACAGCAGATGCTCACCTTCAGCCGCGGCCAGCAGGGACAGCGTCAGCCGCTGCAGCTGGCCGAGCCGGTGTATGAAGCCCTGCGCATGCTGGAGGCGGTGATGCCCGCCGAGATCGACCTTACCGAGGAGCTGGGCGCCCGATTGCCGACAGTGCTGGCGGACCCGACGCAGATAGAACAGATTCTGATGAATTTGTGCCTCAATGCCCGCGATGCCCTGGCGGGCAACGGCGAGATCCATGTTGCGTTACGGCAAATCCACCTGGACGATCAGGTTTGCTCCTCCTGTCACCGTTGCCTGGGTGGCGACTATGTCGAGTTGCAGGTGGCCGACACCGGTCCCGGAATCAGTATCGAAGACCAGGAGCGCATCTTCGAGCCCTTTTTCTCCACCAAGCCCACCGGCCAGGGCAGCGGCATGGGTCTGGCGATGATCCACGGCATTGTTCATGAACACCATGGCCACATACTGCTCGACAGCTCACCCCAGACCGGGGCCCGCTTCCGCATTCTGTTCCCGCCCAGCGGCCACCGCCTGCCCGACAGTACCGCTCCGGCCGCGACGACCGGCACTGCATTGCAGGGGCGTGTGCTGCTGGTCGACGACGAAGTGACGGTCGCCGAATTCATGGCGGACCTGCTGAGCAGCTGGGGCCTCAAGGTCGATATCCGGTATAGTGGCCGCGACGCCTTGGCGTTGGCGAACGCCGAACCCGACAACTTCGATATCGTCATTACCGACCAGACGATGCCCGGCATGAGCGGACTGGAACTCGCCACGGAGCTGATGGTGGTCAACCCTTCACTGCCGGTGATTCTCTATACCGGCTTTGCCGAAGGCGTCGAAGAGGCACACTGGCGACAGGCCGGTATCCGCGCCTTCTTCCGCAAACCGGTCGACAGTGACCGTCTGCATCACACGCTTTGCGAGCTCCTTGCCCCAGGCTGAAACAAGCCGCAGCGAGCCGGTTACAAAAGCGCAACAAATTCCGGCCTCAAAGACATCCAGGCGATACAACCGACCCTTAATCTGAACCCTGTCACCGCTGGCGACCACCATGACGCCACGGGACTCCAGTCAGACAACAAGAGAGGTTTCGCCATGTACGCCTACACCGAGCGCTTCGCCCGCTGCATCGATGCTTCCAAACGGGTTCGCTGGGAAATCGAACGGGACGTGATCCGTGGCCGCACGCTCGATCCCGACATGAAATTCCTTCCGGATGGCCTGTCCTGCATCCAGGACCTCGATTTTCTCGACAACGACGACAAGCGCTTTCTGAGTCAGGTACAAGGGCGGACCTACGCCAACGTGTTCGGACTCGTCGAACGCTTCATCTGTGCCAAGGTAATCGAGCTGAGTCACGACTACCTGTTCGAGAACCAGGTCGCACTGGAAGGCCTGATTCGATTCAGCGACGAGGAAATCAAGCACCAGGAGCTGTTCCGTCGGGTCGAGCGGATGGCCGCTGCGGTCATGCCGGATGGCTACCGCTTTTGTGCCGATCCGAACGAAGTCGCCCGCGCGGTGCTGAGCAAAAGCACCTGGTCGGTGCTGGCGCTGACCTGTCACATCGAACTGTTCACCCAGATGCATTACCGCCAGAGCATCGCCCCGGATGCGACCCTGTCGCCCCTGTTCAAGGATCTGTTCCAGTTTCACTGGAAGGAGGAGTCGCAGCACGCGGTGATGGACGAGCTGGAATGGCGTCGCGAGGATGCCCGACTGGACGCCGCCCAACGAGACCAGGGCGTCGACCAACTGATAGAACTGGTCGCGGCCGTCGATGCCATTGTCTGCAACCAGGCTGAAGTCGATACCGACTACTTCTGCCTCCACAGCGGCTGTCGCTGCGACGAGTCACAACGGGATGCCGTGGTGCGCACGCTGAAAAAAGCCTATCGCTGGCAGTTCATCATCTCCGGTGTGCAGCACCCGCATTTCGGCAAGGTGCTGACCGAGCTGACCTGCACCGCGCAGCGCGACCGCATCGGCCACGCACTGGCACCGATCATGGAGGACTTCGAGCCGGCACCGGCCGCCGCCTGAGAGTCCCCGGCCCGTTAGCCCCCCTGAAGAGCCACGGGCCGGGTATGATGGAGAATAACAATGAGTTTTATGAAACAGTTGAAAGCCCTGATACAGACCGCCCGCCCCCAACGCGGCACCGAGCAACGCCGGCCGGACCGCGCCGGTCGCTGCACCGGCGACAGCCTGGTTCAGCGTGAACAGCGTCTGTGGCAGGATCTGGCCGCCTGAAACGGGATTGTTACAGTTGATACAGCGGCGCCACGGAAGGCCCATCGCGGCTCGCATTAGTTGAGGTTTATTCCTGTTATAAATCGCACACCCATTCCCTCCCTCACCTAAAAAAAACGCAAAAATCCGCTCAAATGCCCATTTATAGGGCATCCATGTTCGAGAATAGGGCATAGTCTGCGGGAGCCAATACTCGCTTCAGCTTTAATATAAGTTATATTTTTTCATCTTTTTGGCGAGAAAGGATCATTTGCTGCAGGTGCGTGATAGCGATAACCTAGCACCATCTGAAACGTGCAACGGGGCTCTCACTGCCAGCAGGCAGACCCGGGCCCCAACAAAGGGAGAAACGGCCATGAACTACAGCTTCGACTACTACAGCCTCCACATGAAGACCCCGATCAGCGCTCCGAACAGCCAGCGCGAAACCGAGATCGAGTACATCTTCCGTGTCGCACGTGAAAAAGCCGCTGCCGAGAAAGCCGAGCGCCGTCGTATTCAGATCGCGCTGATCAAGGAAAGCCTGATGAGTGTTTTCAAGCGCACGCCGAGCCTGCAGTTCCTGTTCGGCCACTAATTCCAGCGCTTCCACAGCAATACCTTCAGCACCGGGAACCTGGCCAAAGTGCCAGCCCCCCGGCCGCCGGGTCCATCCAGGCATCAAACCAGCTGTTTCCACAGATAACTGGCAGCCATCAGCAGACACATACCCACCACCAGCGGCCGGATGATAACGGCGCCATGACGCACCACCGTATGGCTACCGACCAGGGCGCCCAGAACCTGCCCCAGAATCATCACCGCGCCGACACTCCAGACAACCTTGCCGCCAAGCACGAACACCAGCAGCGATGCGATATTGGAGGCGAAGTTCAGCACCTTGGCCGCGCCAGTGGCGGCGATCAGGTTACGGCCGCGAAAAAAGACTTTGCTAAAGGTGAAAAAAGATCCTGTACCCGGGCCGAGAAAACCGTCATAGAAGCCGATCAGCGGCACTATGCGCAAGGCATATTGCCTGCGACTGAGGCGTGCGGGCTTTTCTTCGAGACCCGCGCTGCGGGCAAACAGGAAATAACCCGATATCAGCACCAGCGCCCCCGGTATCAGCCACTCCAGAATGCCGGGATCGGTGAACTGAACCAGCAGGGTACCGAAAGCTGCACCGACGAGGCTGGCAACAAAGAGGCCGCGTATCTCATGAAATCGCACCACCCGGCGGCGCAGCATGCTCAGCGCCGCCGTCAGCGTGCCGAAGCTGCCCTGCAGCTTGTTCGTCGCCAGCGCCGCGACCGGCGGTAGCTGCGCCAGCAGCAGCACCGGCAGCGTCAACAGGCCACCGCCGCCGGCGACGGTATCGATAAAGCCCGCCACCAGCGCCACCGCGAACAGCAGTAGCAGCATCTCGTATGAAAGCGCCAAATCCACGGCCGCCCGATCTCCCGAAAATAAACGGAAACTCTACGCTCAGCGGGCGCTTTTTCCCAGCCTGCACCGGCAGCACGCCTTCAACCCGGCACATGGCTCAACGGCCATGCCAATTGTGTTCTGGTGCCGAAAACCGTTCGGGCCTTTGTCAACCCCCGGACTGAATCAACTTGTTGCTGGCCAGGGTCGATATATCCAGGCAGCGCCCAAGGTGACGCTATTTCCTAACCCGCCTTCTTGCGCGGCATGCGTCTTTTGGCCGGCGCGCCGTTACCACCCGAAGCGCGACGCCGGCGGGTCTTGCGCGCAGGTGTCGCGGCTATACCGGCGAGCGAGTGCGGCAGATTGCTGCGCGCGCCGTCCACCAGCTCTTCAAGCACAGTGACCAGACCGGACATGAAATCGCCGTACCCGGCTTCGCGCTGGCAGATCGCATCGAGTTTCGATTCCCAGCGCGCGGTCATGTCCGGCAACGTCGCCGGCTCCGGCAGGCTGTCGATCAACCCGCAGCCGGCCGCTGTCGCGCGGATCTGCTTGCCCTGCCGCTCGAGGAAATTGCGCCGGAACAGCAACTCGATGATACCGGCCCGGGTCGCTTCGGTACCGAGCCCGTCGGTGTCCTTGAGAATTCGCCGCACGTCGGGATCCTCGACAAAACGCGAAATGCCGGTCATCGCCGCCAGCAGGGTTGCATCAGTGAAGTGCTTCGGAGGCTGCGTCATCTTTTCCACCAGCTCGCCCCGCTCGCATTGCAGTATCTGGCCGACGTTGAGATCCGGTAGCAACTGCTGCGCATCTTCTTCCTGGGCTTCTATCGCCTTCTTGCCGAACAGTTTTTTCCACCCTGGTTGGATCACCTGCCGCGCCACTGTTGTAAAGCGGCCACCGGCGATCTCGACCTCGACCCGGGTTTCGAAGTATTCATGGTCCGGCAGAAACTGCACCAGGTACTGTCTTGCGATCAGCTCGTACAGCTGTCGCTCCGTCGCCGACAACCGACCGGCATCGACCTTTTTTTCGGTCGGAATAATCGCATGGTGGGCATCGACCTTGGCGTCATTCCAGGCCTTGGTACGCCGCGCGACATCGACCTCGGACAGGGCCTCGGCGAAGGCATCGGTATTGCTGCCGATCGCCGCCAGCACTCGCGGCGCCTGGCCATGATGCTCGACCGGCAGGTGGCGGCTGTCGGAACGCGGATAGGTGATCAGTTTGTGTTTTTCGTACAGGCTCTGCGCCGCGTCCAGCACCGCCTGGGCGCTGAGCCCAAAACGCTTGGCAGCGTCGATCTGCAGGCTCGACAGGTTGTAGGGTAGCGGCGGGGCCTGGCGTTTGCGCTTGCGCTCGACCGCCAGCACCGTTGCCGGCTGACCGCCGATGCGGGATACGACGTTCTCGGCCAGCTTGCGCGCAAGGACGCGACCTTCGTCGTCCTGATACGGGCGACAGGCCTCGCTGGGCTGCCATTTGGCGTGAAAGCGCTCACCGTTTTCGGTCAGCAGATGGGCCAGCACTTCGTAAAACGGCTTCGGCACGAAAGCCTCGATCGACCGGTCCCGCCGCACCACCAGTCCCAGCACCGGCGTCTGTACCCGCCCGACCGACAGCACGCCGTTGTAACCGACCTTGCGTCCCTGAATGGTATAGGCCCGGGTCAGGTTGATACCGTACAGCCAGTCGGCGCGTGAGCGCGCCAGCGCCGAAGTCGCCAGCGGTACGAAATCGCGGTTGGAACGCAGGCGTTCCAGCGCGCGGCGCACGGCCGGCGGGTTGAGATCGCTGATCAGGCAACGCTGCACACCATCGCGTTTCGCGCCTTTGACACCCAGGTAATCGATTACCTCATCGACCAGCAGCTGACCCTCGCGATCCGGATCGCCGGCATGAACCAGTTGATCCGCTTCCTTGACCAGCTTGCGTAAAACCGACAGTTGCTTGCGCGTCTTGGGTTTGGGCACCAGTTGCCATTGCTGGGGCAGGATCGGCAGGTGCTCGAGCCGCCACTGCTTATAGGCCGGGTCGTAGGCATCGGGCTCGGCCTGCTCCAGCAAGTGACCGATGCACCAGCTGACGGTGTCGCCGTTGGCGGCGCGAATAAAGCCTTCGCCTTTCTGGTGGGGCCTGGGCAACACATCGGCGATGGCACGTCCCAGGCTCGGTTTTTCGGCGATAAATAAGCGCATTCCCTAGAGTTTCCAGCAGGTCGATTGCAGTCCCAGGCGCACGGACTGTACAAATATCCAGGTACTTTACCGGTAATCGCCGATCGGTTCCAGACCGCGCTACTTATAACAATATCCTGCCCGATTCACGCTCCTTTATAACCAAAACAGAAACAGTCATCGACAAAGAATATTTAGCGCAAACGCCTTGTATCCGTATAATGCCCCGCTTTCGCGCGCCCCGATGCGACCCTGGTCCGGTCCCGGGGCCAGGATGGCGCTTCACAAGAGCGTCCCACTCAAGCTGTCGCCTATCCGGCGACTCGTTTTATTGGAGAGATGCGATGCAACCGCGCGCTGTCGCCCTGTTGCCGATGCTGCTGTTCCTGGCGCTCTTTATCGGTAGCGGCCTCTATTATCAGTCCAGGGACGTCGAATTCGCCTTCTACCAGATCTCCGCACCGGTCGCGATCCTGCCGGCCATCGTGCTTGCACTGCTGCTCGGCCGCGGAGCCCTGAACAAGCGTATCGAAACCTTTATCGAAGGCGTCGGCGACAACACCATCATCACCATGTGCCTGATCTATCTGCTGGCCGGTGCCTTTGCCAGCGTCGCCAAGGCGGTTGGCGGCGTCGATGCCACGGTCAATTTCGGCCTGAGCGTTATCCCGGAGTCGCTGGTGTTGCCCGGTTTGTTCGTCATCACCGCTTTCGTCGCGACCTCGATGGGGACTTCGATGGGCACCATTGCCGCCATCGCGCCGGTTGCCGTTGGCCTGGCAGAAGCGACCGACCTGCCGTTGGAATTAACGGTAGGAACCGTAATCGGCGGTGCCATGTTCGGCGACAACCTGTCGATCATTTCCGACACCACGATCGCCGCCACGCGCTCCCAGGGCTGTGCAATGCGCGACAAGTTCCGCCTCAACCTGATCATTGCACTGCCGGCCGCGATCGCTACGCTGGCGCTGCTTTTCGTCCTCGGCGGTAATGGTCAGATCGGCGAACCCGGGGACTACGACCTTCTCAGAGTGCTGCCGTACGTGGCCGTACTGGTACTGGCGGTGTCCGGACTCAACGTGATGCTGGTGCTCTTTACCGGGATTTTGCTCGCGGGTGTCGTCGGGCTGGTACAGGTGCCGGACTACAATATCGCCCAGCTGTCGAAAGATATTTATGCCGGCTACACCGGCATGCAGGAAATTCTCATCCTGTCACTGCTGATCGGCGGTCTCGGCGCGCTGATGAAACAGCAGGGCGGGCTCGAATTCCTCTCACGCAGCATCGACCGCCTGACCCGTGGCAGCCGTGAGCGCCGCAGCGGCGAAGCCAGCATCGCGGCATCAGTCGCCCTGACCAACCTGTGCACCGCCAATAACACCGTGGCGATTATTATCAGCGGCAGCCTGGCGCGGGATATCGCCGGACGTCACAACGTCGACCCGCGGCGCAGCGCCAGCCTGCTGGATATCTTTTCCTGCGTGGTCCAGGGGATGCTGCCCTACGGGGCCCAGATGCTGCTGGCCGGCTCGATCGCCGCGCTGTCGCCGCTGGAGTTGATTGGCAGTACCTATTACTGTTGGTTGCTCGGCATCATTGCCGTCATCGCGATCATAACCGGCGTTCCGAAGCTACAGCCGAAATCTGCGCCCGCCACCGCGACCGGCACTCTTTAATCTGTTCGCCCGGGGGCCGGGCTCCTCTCCTGCGCAGGTCCTATCGACCACCGTAGGAGTCCGGCCTCCAGGCGAATGTATGCTCGAGCGTTAAGCGTTGACGAGGATTGTCTTGACGCCTCACACCTCGACGTCCTGCTCCCTCACCCAGCGCAACAGCTGCGGATAAAAGGCGAGAAAGCGCGCCTCCAGCGCATCGTAGTGCTGCATCACCTCGTCACCTGCGCCATAGAGCGCCGTTCGGCGGCTCAGGCGCGCCGCTATCGCGTCCAGCGCCCGCCCTACGACGTCGACGTCCCGATAGCTGACCAGCCAGTCGTATTCACACATGTGTTGAAAGCGCGTCCTGGCACCGCCAGGCATCAGCTCAGCGTGCCTGTCCAGATCTCGATAGACTTGCTGCGCAAATACCTCCAGCGGCCGCTCATCGAAAAGCGCCCAGTGGCGGGTCAGGAAATGGTCGAAGACCACGTCGACGATGATACCGGCCACACGTCGCCTTTCGGGGCTCATCAGCCTCATCGCCTCCAGTACCTCAGGATGAGCGTCGGTGAAGGCGTCGATACGCCGATGCAGCCGGATGCCGGCCTCGATTCCGGGGGGCCAGTTGGCGAGTTCGCGGCCGCGCACGAAATCGCCGAGATAATTCCCGGTCAGATCGCTGCCAACGCGCTCGGCCAGGTGGAAGTGTGCCAGGTAATTCATCACCGGCTACCCGGCACCGGCACTGTATCGGTCATGGCCCCACTGTATCACAGGGATCAGGGTACCGTGGCCGATATCATTCCTCGCGCGCCGGGCATGAGGTCAGCACGTCTGCGCGCAGCACCTCCTGCTTCTCGATCAGTTCGTTTATTTCGGGCCGGTCGCGCAGGTAGTGCGGGGTCTCCTTGTGCGCCTGGAGCGCCTCGGGGCTGTCATAGACCTCGTAGAGATAGATGCGGTTATCCCGCTCCCGGTCAGCCAGGACGTCGAAGGTGTGACACCCCGGCTCGTCGCGCACCGAGGCGCGGGCATTTTCGGCAATCACCTCGAGGTAACGTTCCCGCGCGCCGGGCTTGAGATCGACGCTGATGAAGATGCAGTACATTGAGTCTCCTGCTGTATCTGTTAACAATATGTATTGTATTTGTATACACTTATAAAGTACCTTTAGCTACAACCCTTTGACAAGATCGCCCTGCCAAAACGGAGGAATCGCATGAGTCAGCGCCCCGGTGCCCTCAACGGCATGCGCCATATCGCCTTCAGCGTACCCAACCTCGAAGAAACCGAACACTTCTACGTCGAACTGCTCGGCATGGAGGTCTTGCACCGTCCGCACGCAGACCTGGTCTACCTGACCCTCGGCAACGACAACCTGTCGCTGAGCCGGGCCGGCGCCGATGAACCCGCCACGGGGCCGCAGCGCATGGATCATTTCGGCTTTATCTGTGACCGCTCCGAGGATGTTGACGCCTGGTGCGCCTATCTCGAGGCCAGGGGTGTCGAGATCCTCAGCCGTCCTCACGACCATAAGAACGATCCGGGCGTGCGCAGCTTCTACTGTCTGGATCCGGCCGGTAATGCCGTGCAACCGCTCTACCACCCGGCCGTATCGGGGCAGCGGTTCGAAAACAAAGCTGAAAGCTAACCGCCTCCAGACACCCGCGGCAAGCGGTCAGTATCTTGACCACCCGTTACCGCTTGCCGCTTGCCGCTTTTGGACCATAGTCTGTCGTACAGCTGCCGGTTTCACCCGCAAATCCCAACCACATTTAAAGCCATCACCACCCGACAAAAGGGAGAACGTGATGGCCATTCAACTCGAACACGCACTGAAGGATTTTCCGCAACAGCGCGCCGGTTCGGCTCGTCAGCCCATCGGCATCGACCAGTCCGACCGCCACGTGCCGATCAACCTGCGGCAATCGGGTCCCACCCCGGTCGAGATGCTCATCTCTACCCGCGTGAGAAAATCGCCATACTGGCATCTGGCCTACGAGGCCGGCTGCTGGCGCGCGACTGTTTACAACCGCATGTACCACCCGCGGGGTTATGTACGCCCCGAGGACGGCGGCGCCATGGTGGAATACCAGTCGCTGGTCAATGACGTCACCCTCTGGAACGTGGCCGTGGAGAGACAGATCCAGGTCAAGGGACCGGACGCCGAAGCTTTCGTCAACTATGTGATCACCCGAGACGCCAGCAAAATCGCACCGATGCACGGCAAGTACGTCATTCTCTGCAATGAGGACGGCGGCATTCTCAATGACCCTGTGCTGCTTCGCCTGGCCGATGACGAGTTCTGGTTCTCTGTATCCGACAGCGACCTGGAGCTCTGGCTGCGCGGTGTCAATCTGGGCCTCGGCTACAACGTCAGCATCGCCGAAATCGACGTGGCACCGGTGCAGATTCAGGGCCCCAGATCCGAGGCGCTGATGGTGGACCTGTTTGGCGACGCGGTACGCGAGATCCCCTACTACGGGCTGATGCGTGGCACGGTGGCGGACCGGGAGGTCATAGTCTCCCAGACCGGTTTCACCGGCGAAAAGGGTTACGAAATCTACCTCTATGACGCTACCCGCTATGCCGAGGATCTCTGGTATGCCGTGCTCAAGGCCGGTGAAAAGCATAACCTTCGTGTGATCGCACCCGCACACCACCGGCGTATCGCCGCCGGCATTCTCTCCTGGGGCCAGGATGTCGATCAGGAAACGCTGCCGTTCCAGTGCAATCTCGCCTATCAGGTGCCGCGAAACAAAGCGGCGGACTATATAGGCAAGCAGAAACTGGAAGACGTTCGCCGTCAGGTAGAAGCTGGCACGCCGCCATTTCAGCTCACGATGGTGGGGCTGCAGTTCGGCGGCGCGGCGATCACCGACTATGCCAATGATTTCTGGCTGGTGGCTGATCCCGAAAACGGCGAGGCATTGGGCTATGTCACCTCACCCTGGTATTCACCGGAGCTCGAGACCAATATCGCCCTGGCCTATGTTCCCTGGAGGATGCGCGATATCGGCACTGCCCTGAAAGTCCGGCTGCCCGTCGAATACGCCGCCGCGGATGGCGCCACGGAAGTGGATGCGACCGTGGTCGAAGTTCCCTTCCGCCCCTCGGTCAATCCCAATGCCCGCGAACGGGCCCGCGCCAAGGGCATCGACTTCGCGGACTGACGTAACCGGGTGAAAAAGCCATGAAACTGATGAAGCAATCGGGACAACAGCCGGGGCTCGACGAAACCGCAGCCGTCGTCCGCAAACTGGCGCGCACCGCTTCGGTCGAAGTCTCGCCCGATCGCATTCTGGGGTCCCAGACCCCGAAGGTGGCGGAACTGCTGCCGGCCGGTACGGCCGTTTATCTGCCCTGCCTGCCGCAGACCCGTTTCGAGGATATCCTGGCGGCCTGCCAACAATTACTTGCCGCGGACTTGCAGCCGGTACCCCATCTGGCGGCCCGCCGGTTGAAGAACCGCGCCGAACTTCAGCAGCGGCTTTCACGCCTGTACGAAACCGGAACCCGGCAGCTCATGCTGATTGCCGGCGATGTCGATCAGCCCGCGGGCCCCTTCCGGGACACCCTGGACCTGTTGCAATGCGGGCTCCTGGCCGATCAAGGGTTCCATCGGCTCGGCATCGCCGGCCATCCCAATGGCCACCCCAAAGTGAATGAAAAAGCGCTGACACATGCTCTGGAAACCAAGCGGGAGTATGCGCGCAGCACCGGCGCCCGGCTTTGGGTGGTGACCCAGTTCGCCTTCGAAGCGACGCGCTATACGGACTGGGTGGCCCGATTTGATGACAGCACACTGCCGCTGCCGGTGTATTGCGGCCTGCCGGGCCCCACGCGCATCCGCACACTGCTGGCGTACGCCGCTCATTGCGGCGTGGGCGTTTCGGCCCGCCTGCTCAGGCGAACGCCCGGTGCCGCCCGGCTGCTGCGCGCCTGGACCCCAGACGGCGTGGTCGAGGCGCTGGCGCAGCATTGCAGGGCGCATCCCAGCACGCATCTGGCGGGCATCCACCTGTTCACCTTTGGCGGGTTGGAGACGACCGCTCAGTGGTTGCATCGCCTGCGGGACGATCCGCAGCAACAGAGTTCGCAGGTATCGACATGAAAGGTCCTGACACTCGAGACAGGGTGCAACAGGCGCCTCCCGGGTCAAGGGGGACACTGCCGTGAGCATGCAGCCAAACAAACCGCAAATCCTTGCAGTCACAGAGAATCCACTGCCACCACCGGGCAGCCCCGACATCGACATTGCCCGGGCGGTACAGCCCCAGTCGATACTGTTGCTGGCGCAGCAGCACTGGGATCTGAACGCCGACAGCCTGATTCCGTTCGGCCACTACAAGGCCAAACTTGATCTCGACCACTGTCGTTGGCAGACGAATGGCAGGCGGGGCAAGCTGGTGCTGGTGACCGCCATTTCGCCAACCCCCGCGGGCGAAGGCAAAACGACTACCAGCATCGGGCTCAACGACGGCCTCAACCGGCTTGGCGTTCGCTCGTCGGTCTGCCTGCGCGAACCTTCGCTGGGCCCCTGCTTCGGCATGAAGGGTGGCGCCACCGGTGGCGGCCGCGCCCAGGTGATTCCGATGGAAGACATCAACCTTCACTTCAATGGCGACTTTCACGCTGTCACAGCGGCCCATAACCTGCTTGCCTCGCTGATCGACAATCACATTCACTGGGACAACGAGACCGACCTGGATCCACACCGGATCAGCTGGCGACGCGTGATGGACCTCAACGACCGCACGCTGCGCCACACTCTGACGGGGCTGGGGGGACCCGCGCACGGCACGCCTCGGGAATCCGGGTTCGACATCACGGTAGCCTCGGAGATCATGGCCATTCTGTGTCTGGCGGAAGATCTGGGGGACCTGCGTCGACGACTGGGCCAGGTCCTCGTTGGCTGGCGACGGGACGGATCGCCGGTCAGCGTGCGGGATCTGAGCGCCGATGGCGCCATGACGGTACTGCTGAAAGATGCCTTTCAACCCAACCTGGTACAAAGCCTGGAGCACAACCCGGTATTCGTGCACGGTGGGCCCTTCGCCAACATCGCCCATGGCTGCAATTCGGTCATCGCCACCCGTACCGCCCTGGCGCTCAACGATGTGGTGGTGACCGAGGCCGGTTTCGGAGCCGACCTCGGCGCGGAAAAATTTATCAACATCAAGGGCCGACAGACCGGACTGCGTCCGGACGCCGTGGTGCTGGTGTGCACGGTTCGTGCCCTCAAGATGCATGGTGGCCTCACCGCCGACCAGCTGAAGCATTCCGATATGCCGGCGCTACGGGCCGGTAGCGCAAACCTCGAGCGCCACATCCACAATTTGCGCCAGTTCGGCTTCGAACCCATCGTCTGCATCAATCGTTTCCCCGGTGACCGCAATCAGGAACTGGCATTGCTGCAGCGTTTAGGCGCACAGTGGGACGTCACAATGGTTACGGCCGAACACTGGTCGAAGGGCGGCGATGGCGCTACTGAACTGGCCCGGGCGGTGCTAGACCGGCTTGCCGGCGAGGCACCCGAGGTGCAGTTGCTCTATCCTGACGAGATGCCACTGACGGATAAAATTCACTCCCTGGCTACCCGTCTTTACGGGGCAACCGACCTGGACGTTACGCCGCAGGCGCTCAGACAGCTGGAAGAATACGAGCAGCTCGGCTTCGGGCACCTGCCGGTCTGCATCGCCAAGACCCAATACAGTTTTTCCGCCGACCCGAAGCTGCTGGGCGCCCCCCAGGGACACAGGCTCCCCGTGCGCGAAGCCCGACTCTGTGCCGGAGCCGGTTTCGTGGTTGTTATCTGCGGCGACATCATGACTATGCCGGGTCTGCCTCGCCGGCCGGCGGCACTGGATATCGGGCTGGACGGTGAAGGTCGGATAATCGGTCTTTCCTGAATGCAGGGCGCCCCGTGCAAATCCCGCTTTCTATCGCCGGTCAACCGGATGAGATGCCGAACACGCCATAGGTCGGTTCGACCCGCGCCTTGAGAAGCGCATGGCGAGAAGCGGAAGACGCCCTCTCCAACGGCACAATCAGGGGCTCGACAGAACAGGGGGTATCGGCCGTCATAAGCCTTTCGGATCTCGGCGCGATACCCATGTACTTGCGATAGCAGCGGCTGAAATGAGTGGCGGAAACAAAACCACACATCGACGCGATCTCCACTATCGGGCAGGAGGTCTGTTTCAGCAGCCGCCGGGCCCGGTCCAGACGCAGCTTCAGATAGTAACGCGAGGGACTGCATTCAAGGTGCTTCAGGAACAACCGTTCCAGCTTCCGCCTCGACACCCCGGCAAACTGTGCCAGCTCCTGCAGTTCGATCGGTTCCTCGATGTTGGCCTCCATGAGCTGGGTTATCTCGAAAAGCTTGGGCTGGGCCGCCACCAGTTGCTGGCACAGGGATATGGGCTGCTGCTCCGTATCCTCCCGCAACCGGTCGCAGACAAACATGTCTGACACGGCAGCCGCCAGCGCCTTGCCGTGCCTGCCGGCCAGGAAACGCAACATCATATGCAGGGGGACGCCGCCACCTGTACAGGTCATCCTGTCGCGGTCCACTGTATAGAGCCGGTTATTGCAGTGGACCCTGGGAAACCCTGCGCGCAAGGCAGCCAGGCACTCCCAGTGGGCACTGCAGCCATAGCCGTCCAGCAGGCCGGCGCTGGCAAGCACATAGGCGCCGGTACAGACAGCGCCCATCACCACCTTGCGGCGCGCCATGGCTTTCAGCCAGGACACTTCGCGGCGCGAGTAGCTGTGGATTACATCCACCCCCGCCACCACGATGACCAGGTCAAGACATTGCTGGTCGGAAATGGCCGCGTCCGGAAGCATCCTGATGCCGTCACTGGCGCGGGCTGGTTGACCATCGACGGAGAGCAGCTGCCAGCTATAGAGTTCGGAGCCCGCCATCTGGTTGGCCATGCGCAGCGGTTCAATTGCGTTTGCCAGGGCAATAAGGGTGAAATTGTCGACTAGCAGGAAGCCGACGCGATAGGGCTGTAATTTGCCCCCGCTGCCAGAGAGTTCGGTCATTACGCCCTCCTCGTCTCTCCGGTGCTGCAGCGCCTTTGCGGCACCTGTCTCCGATTATAGAACCCGCCCCTCCCACAAGCTATCCAATAGCGACACGAATCAGCACCGACCTGCCTGAAAACGTCAGCGGTTATCGATGCTTCGTTGGACGCATAACCTCGACAGAGTGCTGGAACCATCCTGCGCTGCCAGTTCGGCACCGCAAGCGCCCGAGTCGTTGACGGGTTACGCCGTCTTCCCGTTATAGCGCGGTTAACCCGAAAAAATGCCCGCAAGATGCGGGCATGGTCGATCAGTGTGCCGAAGGGGCGGGACTGCGGCGCGGACGACGTTGGCGTCGGGGTTTTGGCGCCCCGTCTTTCTGCTGACGCGGCTGCTCGGACGATGTCTGGCGCGACCCCGTTGCAGCGTTGCCGCCGCCGGAGCGACCACGTCCACCCCGGCTACGCCGGCGCTTGCCGTCGCTGTTGCCACTGCCGCTTCCTGCGCCGCCCGCTGGACGGTTCGCAGGCTGAGGCGGTGCCGGCGGTACGTAGCTCTCGGCACTACGCCGCAACAGCTCGAGGTCCACCGACGGCGGCGGCAGCAGCTTGAACTTGCGTCGCAGCAGCTTCTCGATGCCCCTGAACTCCTTGTCTTCGTCGCGACTGATAAGCGACACCGCTTCGCCGCTGGCACCGGCCCGCCCGGTGCGACCGATACGGTGCACGTAGTCGGCCGGCACGTTGGGGAGCTCAAAGTTGACGACGTGGGGCAACTGGTCGATATCGAGGCCGCGGGCAGCGATGTCGGTGGCCACCAGCACCCGGATGTCGCCGCTCTTGAAATTCGACAACGCGCGGGTACGGGCATTCTGGCTCTTGTTGCCATGGATCGCCGCGGCGCTGATGCCGTTCTTCTCCAGCTGCTGGCTGAGCCGGTTGGCGCCGTGTTTGGTGCGTGTGAATACCAACACCTGGGACCAGTCACCGGACAGGATCATGTGCGCCAGCACCGGCATCTTGTCGCCTTTTTCGGTTTCGAAGAAGGTTTGCTCGATACGGTGGGCGGTGGCATTGCGCGCCACTTCGACACTGGTCGGATTATGCAGGATATCCTGGGTCAGGCGCTTGATTTCCGGCGAGAAGGTGGCCGAAAACAGCAGGTTCTGACGCTTCGCGGGCAGCAGTTTCAGCACTCGTCGGATATCGTGAATAAAGCCCATGTCGAGCATCCGATCCGCTTCGTCGAGCACCAGCATCTGGATATGGGACAGATCAACGCAACCCTGCCCGTGAAGATCCAGCAGCCGGCCCGGCGTCGCCACCAGTATATCGACCCCCTTGCGCAGCAACTCCTTTTGCGGGTTGATGCTGACGCCCCCGAACACCACTGCCGAACGCAACGGCAGATGACGGCCATAGGTGCTGACGCTTT
Organism: Oceanospirillaceae bacterium; assembly: GCA_013373085.1. Classification (GTDB taxonomy): domain Bacteria; phylum Pseudomonadota; class Gammaproteobacteria; order Pseudomonadales; family Balneatricaceae; genus Marinobacterium_A. The sequence continues at coordinate 45,475 of JABXIM010000107.1, forward strand.
CGCCGACCTGGGCAGCCAGCTCACGGGTCGGCGTGAGCACCAGTGCACGCAGCATATGCCCCTCCGGCGGCCGGTGCTCGCTCAGGCGATGCAGCATCGGCAGTGTGAAACCGGCCGTCTTGCCGGTACCGGTCTGGGCGGCGGCCAGCAGGTCGCGGCCTTCCAGTACCACCGGAATAGCCTGGGCTTGAATCGGGGACGGGGTTTCGTACCCCTGCTCCTGCACGGCGCGCAGCAGCGGTTCGGAAAGTCCGAGAGTGGAAAAAGCAGTCATGAATGTCCGTCAACTGAGGATCGATGTAGGGCCCGGTCATTGTACGACTGACTGGTTGGGCCCTTCAGGGTGAGCGGCGCAGCTTACCGGAAATGACACCATAACGCCAAGTAAATGCCTTGCCAGGTCGCTTCTGACGCGAAACGCGACGCCGGTATCGCATGTCCCGCCGGGCCGGGCACGCAAATATTCGCGGCGTTTGCTGCACACAGGCGGGGCGGCCCTTCGCCGTCCATGGCCCAGGCAGCAAAATGCTCCCTGCGTTTGCTGCACACAGGCCGTCCATGGCCTAGGCAGCAAAATGCTCCCTGCGTTTGCTGCACACAGGCCGTCCATGGCCTAGGCTGATGTCAGTGACGGACGAAAGAGACCGCCCCATGACCCGCAGATCTCAGCGCGCCTTTTACCGCAAGCTCTACCTTGCCTGGCTGATCGACAACGGCAAGCACAACCTGCGCACGCTGCAGGAGAAAACCGGCATGCCCCGCCGCACGCTGCAGGACAGTCTCAAGGACCTCGAGGATATCGGCATCAAGTGCGTGTTCGAGCAAAACGACGGAGAACGCAACAACTTCGGCCTCTACCGGGTCACCGACTGGGGCCCTATCCGGCGCAACTGGGTGCGCACGCACCTCGCCCAACTCAAAGCCGAACTTGAGCAGTGATTCCGCGTATGGCTTATAACAGCGTGACCGGCATCCGATCAGGGTCAATCATAAAGCCACGCGTGCGGGGTCTCCGGTACCGGCATGATCCGCCCCTCGCGCTATACGCCTTACCGTTCACTCCTCACCCTTCCCGGCAAACCTGAACCGAGCATCCAGGCGGCTATAGCCGAGGCCGTTACCCTTGCGCACCCGGATCTGCACCGGAATTCGCTCTTTAAGCGCCTCGACGTGGCTGATGACCCCGATCATCTTGCCGCTTGCGTTCAGGTTGTCCAGCGCGTCAAGGGCCACATCCAGGGTATCCGCATCGAGGGTACCGAAGCCCTCGTCGAGAAATAGCGAATCGATGCGGGTGCGGTGGCTGACCAGGTCCGACAGCGCCAGCGCCAGCGCCAGACTGACCAGAAAGCTTTCACCGCCGGAAAGCGTGCGGGTATCTCGCAGCGTATCCGCCTGCCAGCCGTCGACAACCTCCAGTTCCAGCTCGTCCCCGGCCTTGCGTTGCAACCGGTAACGGCCGTCCAGGCGAACCAGCTGCCGGTTAGCCAGGTAGATAAGGTGATCCAGCGTCAGGCCCTGGGCGAAACGGCGGAAGCGGTCTCCCCGCTGCGAGCCGATCAGGCTCGAGAGGTGCGCCCAGGTATCGTACTGCGCCTGCTGGCGCTCGACCTGCTCGACCAGCGCCTGTTGACTGCGACGCTGCTGCGCATCCTGTTCGAGCTGCTGTGCCAGCGCCCCCTGCCGCTGTCGCGCCGCATCCAGCTGTTCGCGCACCCCGGCCAGCTCCCGGACCACGTCGTCGGCATCGAGAGCGGCGAAAGCCTGAGCCTCCAGAGACGTCAGTTCGGACTGGAGCTGCGCCAGCAGCGAGGCGTTGCTCACGCGCGCGGCATCAAGCTCGTCACTAAGGGTTTGCAGGCGCGTGCGTTCATCCCGATCCAGCAGTGCCCCAAGGTAGGCCTCCTCGGTATCGAAGACACTGGCGTCCAGTGCCTGCTGCCATGCCTCGGCGGAACGCTGCGCGTCCTGGCGCAGGCTGTCATGACGGCTGTCCAGTTCCCCAAGGCGCCCGTCAAGTGCGTCCAGCTGTTGTCGCGAAGCGGCGAGTTCCTGCGCCAGCCGGCGTTGCTCGGACTCGGCCCGGTTCAGGGACTGCTGCAACTGCTGCCGTATTTCGGATACCGTCCGTCCCTCGAAAAGCCCCTGTCGCCGTTGCGCCAGCTCGCGGCGCTCGTTATCGAGACGGAGCCTGGCATCGCGCTCAGCCTGCTGCTCGGCATCGAGCCGCAGGCGCTCCTGCTGCAGCGGGTCGAGGCGCAGCCGCAAGGATTCCTGCTGGCGCTGCTGCTCATCGTACTGCGTCCGCATCCGGCTGTAGGTCTGCCAGTCGCGGGCCCGCGCGTCGAGCCACTCCGACTGGCTGGCCAGCGGCGGCAGGCCACCCGTTCCGACCGACGCCTCGAGCTCGGTTTCCAGCGAGACGAGCCCCTGGCTGGCCGTCTCCGTCTCCTGTTCCAGCGTCCGCAGCCGCTCGTCGAGCGAGCCCCGGTTCGCCTGCTGCAGGCCGAGCTGGTGCTCGACCTCCGAACAATGCTGCGCGCCGAGCGTCACCTCCGCGATCAATTGCTGTCGCTGCGCGTCCAGCGCTGCCAGTCGCTCGCCATCCTGCTCCAGGCGTGCAATCCTCTCCTGCAGCTGTCCACGTAACGCCTCCAGCACACCGGTGTCGGGTAATGCGCCTTCGACCGCCGGTACCAGGCCCGCAACTGAAAGCTTTTCGAGCAACGGCTTGGCGTCGGACAGGAGCAGTTCGCAGGCCTCGTTTTCCTGTTCCAGCCGCTCCCGCAAGGCCTGCAACTTCGCTTTTAGCGCCGCCAGTTCCTCACCCGACTTTTCACCATCGGTCTGCAGCCGCTCCAGCTCGGCCTTCTTCTCGTCCCGTCGTCGCCTCGTGTCGTCATCACCGGGCCTGCTGTATTCACGCACGTAGGGATGTTCGGTCGAGCCACACAGCGGGCAGGCCTGGTCGGGCTGCAACTGATCCCGATACTCGCTGAGCTCGAGAATCCGTCTTTCCTGCTCAAGCAACCGCTCTAGATCCTCGAGATGCTGCCGGCATGCGCGAAAACGCTGGCGCGCTGCGTCCAGCGCGACGCCGCCCTCGGCAACGGTAGCAGCAAGCTGCTTTTCATCTCGCCGGTACCCCCCCAGCCGAACCTGCCCTTCGTGGTACCGGCGCGCCAGCCTCAGAAGCTCGTCCACGCCACTTTGCACTGTCTGCTGCCGGCGCAGTTCCTGCTGCAACGCGCCCGGCTCGCGCTCCGCCAGCAGCGTGCCGATCTCAAGCACTTTTTTCCGCTCGCGCTGCCGCAGCGCATCCAGCGCCTCCCCGGCCTGTCGGCGTTCCAGCTCGAGAACCGCCGCTCGTTTCACCTGCGCCTGGAGCTGCTGGTTCAGTTCGTCTCGAACGCGTTTTTTAGCCGCCAGATCTGCAGAAACTCGGGCGCGCTGTTCCAGCCTCGCCCGCCACATCGGCAGCGATTCGCCCAATGTTCGAAGGTCCGCATGCGTCTCAAGATAGCTGTCAGCGGCCTGAAGTCGCGCCTCGGCGTCGCGCAGCTGCTGCTCGAGCTGCTGCAGCTGCGCCGCCAGTGAATCCATACGACCGGTCCGTGCGGCCAGACTGAGATCGATCTCTTCGAGCCGCTCGCCGAGACCGAGCAAACGATTATCCAGCGGTACCACTTCTTCATGCAGCCGCGTTTCGGCCTGGTCACGTTCGCCCCGGACCCGCTCCAGCGCCTGCGTAGCGTCCGACTCGCGCGAGGCGAGCCGTTCGACCGCGATGGCCAGTTCGCCTCGGCGCAGCTGTTCCGCCTCGATGTTTCCGACCAGTTCCCCGAGCTGCGACGACTCCGTTCGGGCGCGCTGATACAGAGGTTGGATTTCCAGCGCCGGCAAGGCAGCCTTCAGCCGTTGCAGTTCGGGTTTTGCCGCCTCACGCTGCACATCCAGAGCCTGGCGTTCGGCAATACGCTGTTGCAATGCACTACGGGCGCGTCGCAGCGTCTCGAGACCACGTTCGCTGTCAACCAGCGCCTGCTCGCGTTGCACCAGCTTTTTCAGCTCTGCGGCTAACGCAGTCTGTTCGGCACCGAGCGACGCCAACGTCGCCGCATCGAGCAACTGCACGCCGTCCGCCCGCGCGCGCAACAGCTTCAGCGACTCTTCTTCCCGACGCCGCCGCTCGAAGGCGCGGCGCGACAGCTCGCCGTAGATCTCCGTACCGGTCAGCTCCTCGAGCAGCTCCGCACGTTCGTTGGGACTGGCGTTGAGAAATGCCGCGAAGCCCCCCTGGGCCAACAGCATCGATTTGGTGAAGCGGGCAAAATCAAGGCCCGTCAGTTCGCTGATACGGTTCAGCTTGTCGTTTATGCGGTTGGTGATCAGCCGGCCATCGCCATGGGCCAGTTCGACCTGCGGTGGCTGCAGCTTGCCGTCGGCCTGCCCCCGGGCTCGGTGCTGAGACCAGTAAGCGCGGTAGGCTTCCCCCTTTACCTCGAACTCGACCTCGGCCAGACAGTCGGCGGTATGCCGCGTCATCAGCTCGTTGCTGCCGGCCGAGACACTGAGGCGCGGCGTGGCATGATAGAGCGCCAGGCAGATGGCATCGAGCAACGTGGTTTTGCCGGCCCCAGTGGGGCCGGTAATTGCGAACAGGCCGTTATCGACGAACTCCGGCGCGCGGAAATCGACGTACCATTCGCCCTTTAGCGAATTCAGGTTGCGCAGGCGCAGGCTGAGAATCTTCACCGCTCGCCCTCCGTCAAGGATTCCTCGAGTTCGGAGCACAAGCTGTCAAAGGCCTCCTGCAGCCGGGTTTCGGTGGCGTCGTCCAGCGTTTCCAGCGCCAGGCGCCGGCGAAACACTTCATCCACCGAAAGTTCCTGCAGCGTTTCCCGTGCCTGGGAGTCCAGCGACACCGCTTCCATACTGCGCTTGCGGCGAATGCGCAGGACCTCGACCGGCAGGCCGTCCACCAGTTGCTGTACCCGCTGCTGCAGGTCGCTGAGGTAGTCGTCAGCCTCGATTTCGACCTCGAGCCAGGTTACCGGACCGTCGACAGAAGCGACGGCCGAGCCGAAACGCACTTCAAGCTGCGTCGCCAGCGTATCAAGAGAGCCGCTGAGTGACAGCATCGGCTGCCACGCCGGCACCTCCAGTGGCGTCACCGCTGTCAGAGCGCCGGCGCTGAAGTCGACCATCAGGACCTGCTTTGCCCGCGTGCTTTCGTCGAAGCTCAGGGCGATCGGCGAGCCGCTATAGCGTATGTGCTCGCTGCCGCCAACCACCTGGGCCCGATGCAGATGACCCAGCGCCATATAATCGACCGGCGGAAAGGCGGCGGCCGGGAAGGCATCCAGGGTACCGATGTAGAGTTCCCGCACCGACTCGGACAGCTGACCGCCGACCGTCGTCAGATGCCCCGTCGCAATGATCGGCATCCCCTCCCCGGCTTCTCCTCCTCCAGCCAAAAGCGCGTCACGGCGCTGCAGGGCACACTCATAGATAACGGTATAATGATCGCGAATGGCTGCCATCAACACTTCGCGCTTGTGCTCGCGACTCTCGCCCGCATGGCTCTCGATAAGGTCACGCGGCCGTAAATACGGAATGGCGCAGAGCACCGCTCCCGGCGTTCCATCACGGCGGTGAAGCTCGATCACCTGATCTTCGGGATTTTCCGCCACGCCGCCGATAACGACGGTATCGAGGCAGGCCAGCAGTTCGCGGGATTCGTGCAGCGTCGACACCGAATCGTGGTTCCCGCCCAGCACCACCAGCTGGCAACCGCTCTCGCGAAGCTCGACGATAAAGTGGTTGTAGAGCCGTCGGGCATAGCTCGGCGGCGTACCGGTATCAAAGATATCGCCGGCCACGATCAGCGCATCGACGCGGTGCTCGCGTGCCGTTTCGATCAGCCAGCCCAGGAAAGCCCGGTGCTCGGCCTCCCGGCTCTTGCCCATGAAATGTTGTCCGAGATGCCAGTCGGAGCTGTGCAATATACGCATCGATAATCCTGATCAGTGCGGGTGAGTGCTGTTGTTGAACCGGAACGACAGTACCGTTCGCCAGAGACTTCGCGAACAAGTTCAGGTTTTCAACGGTGTCGATTACGTCGGCCCGGACGCCTGCCCAATCGCCGGGTTAGTCACCGTCCACGGCCTTCAGCGTGACGGCGCCGAGCTGGCGCATCTGCCGGGCTATCCAGCGACTGCGTCGTTCGACGTAGGGTGACGGCGGCTGCGCCCGATAGCGATAGGGGTTGGGCAGCACCGCCGCGAGGCGTGCCGCCTGCAGCGCGCCGAGATTACGCGCCGGGACGCCGTAGTAGTGACGTCCCGCCGCCTCGACGCCGTAAATGCCGGGACCGAATTCGACGATATTGAGATACACCTCGAGGATGCGCCCCTTGTCCCAGAGCAGCTCCAGCAACAGCGCGAACCAGGCTTCGAGCCCTTTGCGCACCCAGCTGCGACCGGACCAGAGGAAGAGGTTCTTGGCGGTCTGCTGCGTCAGGGTGCTGGCGCCACGTACCCGCCCGCCGTCGAGATTATGCTCCAGCGCCCGCTGTATCGCCGTGAAATCGAAGCCGTTGTGCTCGGCAAAGCGTTGGTCTTCGGCGGCGATGACCGCGAGTTGCATTGACGGCGAAATCTGGTCGCGCGCAACCCATTCATGGGCGAACGACGCCGGATAACCCTCGGGCGGAAAGAGTTCACGCTGAACCAGCCAGGACCAGATCGGCGGATCGACGAAACGAAACAGCAGCACCAGCAACAGGCTCAGCAGCACCCAGCCACCAACGAGCCAGCACAGCAGTTTGCCCAGCGGGCGTATCAGATAACGTTTGAAGAGAGGCACATCGGTTCCGGCTTCGAAAAATCAGTCACCTATTGTGCACATCGGGGCGGTCGCCGTCGACGATTGCCGAATTAGCGTTGAACGTTAAGGGAATACTGCCGCGCCCTATACAAACGGCAACCGGCAGCATCCAATGGGGCAGCGGGTCTCAGCCATGTCGGCCAAGACCCGCTCCGGGGGTCAGGCGCTCGCCTGGGCAAGATCCAGCAGCTCGCGCAGCGCCACGGTGAAGATGGCGCAGTCGTTGAGGTTCGCACCCCGCAGCTCCGCCAGCATCTGCTGCCATCGCTGCAGCAAGCCAGAACGCTGTTCGAGCCACTGACCGACCAGCGCCTCCGGCTCGGGCTCGGCATCGGACGTCTCAACCTCCGACAGCACCTTCACGGTCAGCGCCCGCATCTGCGTATTGAGGTCCTCGCGCAGGCCGTCGCGCGCCATCGACTGCCAGTGGTTGCTGACGTCGATGCCACGCACCTGCTGGTCGAACCAGTGCAGCTCCAGCCGCTCGCCGAGATCGAAGTAGACCGCAGCCACCCGCTCCAGCGGCTGGCCCGTCTCGGCTGCCGCCTCGATCACACCCAGTAGCGCATAGAGGCTATCGGCGGACGCCACCCGCGCCGAAAGTAATTCCGGTACGCCGGCCGCAACCAGTTCGTCGCGACGCTTCAGCCAGACTGCGTGCGGCTCGCCCTGCAAACGATCACCGATGCTGTCACCAATGGCGCGTACGCCGGACTGATAGCGTTCGACGGTGGCCACGACCTCCAGCGCGGTGCGCTGGCGCAACAGGAACCAGTAGCTGGCCCGGCGCACCAGACGGATCAGATCGAGCATCATGCCCTGTTGCAGCTCGGCGGCCACCTGGTTGTCGAGCGCTTCGATCTGATGCCAGATCGACTCGATATCGTAGACCTCGCGGGCGATAACGTATGCGGCCGCAATCGCCGCCTGATCGCGCCCGGTCGCCTGCTGCAGACGCTGCACAAAGGTGATACCCATGCGGTTGACCAGGCCATTGGCGACCTGGGTGGCGACGATCTCGGCGCGCAGGCGATGACCGCGGATCTGCTCCGGGAAGCGCTCGACCAGTTGCTGCGGGAAGGCCCGCTCGGCTTCCAGTGACATCAGCGGATCGTCGGTGATCCAGGAGTCGGTCAACTGCTCCTTGAGCTCGGCCTTGGTATAGGAGATCAGCACCGACAGCTCCGGCCGGGTCAGACCGAGTTGCTGGGCCTTGCGCTCCTGCAACTCCTCGTCGGTCGGGATGAACTCCAGCGAACGCACCAGTCGCCCCGCCGCCTCGAGGCGATGGATCAGTCTGATGTAATCGTCGAGGTTCTGGCGCGAATGGAGCCGGGCAATGCTGAGTGCCAGCGCCTGGTCGTAATTGTTCTTCAATACCAGTCGAGATACGTCTTCGGTCATGTCCCGCAGCAGACCGTTGCGCTGCTTCAGCGTCATGTCGCCGTTGACGACCACCTCATTGAGCAGAATCTTGATGTTGACCTCGTGGTCGGAGCAGTCCACACCCCCGGCATTGTCGATGAAGTCGGTGTTGGAGGCCCCGCCCCGCAGGCCGTACTCGATTCGGCCGAGCTGGGTGAAGCCGAGGTTACCGCCCTCGCCCAGTACGCGGCAACGCAGTTGGGAGCCATCAATACGCAGGCTGTCGTTGGCCTTGTCGCCGACATCGGCGTGACTCTCGCCCGAGGCCTTGACGTAGGTGCCGATACCGCCGTTCCAGATCAGATCGACCTGGGCCTTGAGCAGCGCCGAGACCAGATCGTTCGGAGCCAGGCGGTCTTCGCTGATGTCGAAGCGCTGTTTCATCTGCGGGCTGATCGGGATCCATTTGGCGCTGCGCGAGAAAACCCCGCCGCCTTCGGAGATCAGTTCGCGGTTGTAATCGTCCCAGCTCGAGCGAGGCAACTCGAACAGGCGCTCGCGCTCTTCAAAGCTCCTGGCAGCATCGGGCTGCGGATCGACGAAGATGTGCAGGTGGTTGAAGGCGGCCACCAGACGGATGTGCCGGGACATCAGCATGCCGTTGCCAAAGACATCGCCCGCCATGTCGCCGATCGCGACGACGGTGAAGTCCTGGGTCTGGGTGTCCAGCCCGAGCTCGCGGAAATGCAGCTTGACCGACTCCCAGGCGCCACGAGCGGTGATCCCCATCTTTTTGTGATCGTAGCCCTGGCTGCCGCCGGAGGCGAAGGCGTCGCCGAGCCAGAACCCGTACTCCTCGGCGATACCGTTGGCGATATCGGAGAAGGTTGCAGTACCCTTGTCGGCCGCGACGACCAGGTAGGGATCGTCGTCATCATGCCGCACCAGATCGACCGGGGGCTTCAGCTCACCGGCAACGAGGTTGTCGGTCACATCGAGCAGGGCGCGGATGAAGGTCTGGTAGCTGGCGATACCCTCTGCCAGGATATCGTCACGGCTGCCTGCGGTCGGCAGTTGCTTGGCAACGAAGCCGCCCTTGGCGCCCACCGGCACGATGACCGCGTTCTTGACCTGCTGCGCCTTCACCAGGCCCAGCACTTCGGTGCGGTAATCCTCGCGACGGTCCGACCAGCGCAGCCCGCCACGGGCAACCCGTCCGCCGCGCAGGTGCACGCCCTCGACCCGCGCCGAATAGACGAAGACTTCGAACATTGGACGCGGCAGCGGAATATCCGCAATGGCGTGGGGGTTCAGCTTGAAGGCGAAGTAATCCTTGAGCTCGCCGCTGGCGTCGCGCTGAAAGTAGTTGGTGCGCAGCGTTGCCTGGATCAGCTCGAGGAAGCGACGCAGTATCTTGTCATCGTTGAGATTGTCGACCTTGTCGAGGGCATCGACGATGCTACCGGCGATACGCTCGGTCAGGGCCTGAACCTTCTTGCTGCTCTGGCGTCCGGGCTCGAAGCGGGCCCGGAACAGCGCCACCAGCAGGCGAGTGATTTGCAGATGACGCGCCAGGGTATCCGCAATGTAAGGCTGACTGAAGCCGAAGCGAATTTGCTGGTTGTAACGTGCGTAGGCGCGCAGCATCGCCACTTCCCGCCAGGTCAGGTTGGCACCGATCACCAGCCGGTTGAACTCGTCGTTTTCGGCTCGCCCGCTCCAGATGCAGGAGAACGCATCCTGGAAGTTCTGCCGCACATCTTCCAGCTCCACCGGCTCTTCACTGTCGTACTGCAGCGTGAAGTCGTGAATCCAGAATCGGCCACCATCGCGGCGCTTCACCTTGTAGGGATGCTCGCCGACGACTCGCATACCGAGCTTCTCGAGCACCGGAATAACGTCCGACAGCACCAGCGGATGCTGCGGATGGAACAGCTTGAAGCGCAGCACTTCGCGACTCTGCTCGAGCATGCGGTAGAAACTGAGGTTGAGTGCACGCCCGTCGTCCAGCTGTTCGATGCGCTGGATGTCGTAGACAGCCGCACTGGGACGGAAGTTTTCCCGGTACGCCGACGGGAAAGCCTGCCGGTAACCGTTGACCAGGGCGTTACCCTTCTCCTCGCCGCAGCTCTCGACCAGCGCCTCGTGCAGCTCCTCGCCCCAGGCACGGGATATGTCGACAACCTCGGCTTCGATTGCCTGCGGATCGATGCTGTCGACCTTGCGCGGGTCGACCTGGAGCACAAAATGCACCCGCGCCAGCAACGACTCACTGAAGCGCGTGGTGAACTCGCAATCGAGCGCGCCAAAATGATCGATCAGCAACTGCTGTACCTGAAGTCGCAGCGCCGTCGTGTAGAGATCGCGGGGCACGAAATAGAGGCATGAAAAGAACTTGCTGCAGGCATCGCGGCGAATCAACAGCTTGATCTTGCGGCGCTCCTGCAGCGTGTAAATGCCCATCGCCATATCGAACAACTCGTCGTCACTGGCGAGGAACAGCTCGTCTCGCGGCAGATCCGTGAGGATCTGCATCAGCGCCTTGCCGCTATGACCGCGGGGATCGAAGCCTGCCCGCTCCAGCAAACGGGCGGCGCGCTGGCGCAGAATCGGGATCTGATTCGGCGGCTCGAAATACACCGGCGATGTCCAGAGTCCATAGAAGCGGTATTCGCCGATCACGCCACCGTCGTCATCGTAGCGCTTGATCACCACCAGGTCCTGGTGCGCGGGCCGATGGACGCGGGCACGTGTGGCATCCTTGGCGAACATCAGCGGTTCCGGATTCAACATGAACGCATGCTCTTCCGCGCGCAGATCATCGCCCCCGCGGCTGCGTCCAGACTTGGCGTGCAGCTTCAGGGTTCCCAGTTCGCTGCCGGGGACGCGCTGGACCACGAAGTCGTCGCCTTCGCCCTCGAAAGCAAGTTCGTCGAAACCGAGGAAGGTGAAACGGTTACTGAGCATCCAGTCGCAGAAGCTTCGCGCTTCGGCCACACGCTCGGGGTCGATGGCTTCGGGCGCACCGCTCAGTTCGACGCTGGCCTGGCTGAGCCGCTGGCGCATCGCACTGAACTCCTGAACCGAGGCCCGCACTTCGCCGAGCACCTCGAGCAGGTGCCCGCGCAGCTGCTTGAGTTCATCCGCCGCCGTATGGCGATCGACTTCGAAATACATCAGCGCCTCGGCGCTGCCACGCCCGTCGTTGCGCGACACCAGCTCGCTGAAGTTACCGCTTTCGTCCCGCACGACACCAAGCACACCGCTGTGCACCACATGAATGGCCATCTCCCGACGGTTAAGCTCCATCCGCACGGAATCGACCAGAAACGGCATATCCGGATGCAGAATCAGGATTACCGTATGGTTGCAGTGCCAGCCATGCTGCTCCAGATCCGGGTTGAATACCCTTACCCTCGGTTCGCAGCCCTGGCTTTCGTTAAGAAACTCCCAGCACGACAGCGTCGCACCGTAGAGATTGTCGATCGACCGTTCACTCAGCTCCTGCTGCGGCGACGCACGATAAAAGCGCGTACTGAAATCCGCCACACTGGCCTGAGCCTCCTGCGCCAGCCGGTTGCGATAGAGCTCGTCAAGCTGCATCAGAATTTTTTGTTTGTTATCAACGCGTTGCTCGGACATCGAATCCTTTTAACCCCGTCTTGCTCTCATAGCTGCCGTTTTGAACGGCCCCGAAGCCGGTCGAATTCCATACACCAGCAGACATAGCACCATACCTGCACGAACATGCTCGGAGCCGACGAAAATGATGCACGTCAGAGTGTATAAACTCTAGGCGATACAGACGAAAAAATTGTCAAAGACTGGGAATTCTTTGCCAAAAGGCACGAATTGGCGGGCGGGACACCCGGAGAGAGGAAAATCAGGAATTTTCGTTGCTGAAGCGGATAACCACTGGACGCTTGCCCCACTCGAGAGCGGCGTCACGATCTACGCCCATGTAGATATCGATTTTTTTGCGCCAGCGACCGCCCATTTTATCGAGCACCTTGTAGCGCCCGGGCAGTCCGTCTATCGTGACTTCGCTACCGGGTTCGAGCCCCATCGCAAGCAGGTCACGGGATACTGCTATGGCCTTGATGCCGGGTTTGAGTCGATGCCCCCAGGCCCCGATACTGGGGTTGCCCTCGGTCTGGCCGGGAAGGGAGTTGTATGCCGTGGCTGTCACCTTCATCTTGACCTCAGCCTCGCCGCGATCATACCCCCAGCAGCTGCCGGCCACCGGGACGCAGAGCAACGACGCCAGCAACGGCAAGGTTCGCAGCCTGAGACCAGCTTTTTTCGGTTTCCGGATCAAGGACATAAGCAAAACGTAATTTGGCATGACTTTTGGATTCTGCCAGAAAAAACACACAAGCGGAACCCTTAATCGCTCCACGAGTGGCACATAAGCGGACAGTCAACGGCCAGATATTCCTTTATCATGGGCGTTTACTGTTAGCCAATCGATACGCCGATGCCCTCTCCCACCCTGACTCCCGCACTTGCCTGGCGGTTGCGCGCTCTGCTTGCCATCGCGGCAATGCTGCTCGCCACGGGATTTTTTGCGCCGATGATGACCATCGAGCGGTTTATTTTCATCCACAACAGCTTTTCGCTGGTTTCCGGTATATGGCAGCTGGCGCGGGACGGACAGTACCTGTTATTCGTACTGATTACCTGCTTCAGCATTCTGTTGCCGGTACTCAAGCTGCTTGTCCTGCTGCGACTGACCGGCGCGGCGATTCACCACGACAGCAGACTCCCGCGCTACCTGCGCCTGATGCACAGCTACGGTCGCTGGTCGATGCTCGATGTCTTCGTGGTGGCGGTTCTGGTGGTATCGGTCAAACTCGGCGCCATCGCCGAAGTACAGGTGCACTACGGCCTCTATGCATTTGCCGCTGCGGTGTTGCTGACCCTCTACATCACGTCGAAGATCAGCAGACTGGCAGTTGACTAGAAAGGTACGCGCCTGCCAAATCCACCGGGTGGCGTTCCACCGGGTGGCGCTCCACCGGGTGGCGCTCCACCGGATGCCACCCGGGCTAAACTGACGCCCTAACCGTTCGGACATACCATTATCTCGAAAAGGCCTTCACCGCCGAGCGGAGCTCGGTGACCAACTGCTCTATATCGCCGGTCGCGCTGTCGGTTACGTCGGACGCCTGAACGTTGGCCTCGGCAATCTCGCGAATTTTCAGGATATTGTGGCTGATCTCATCGGCTACCGCGCTCTGCTCTTCAGATGCGCTGGCCACCTGGATGCAGCGATCCGACACTTCGGACAGCGCTTCGACGACACGCTCGAACGCAAGCCCCGCATTCTGCGCCTGCTCGATCCCGCTCTCGGCGCGCACGCGACTGCGCTGCATGGTCTCGGCGGTGCCGCTGACATGATGCTGGATCGTTTCGATGGTACGTCGTATCTGCCCGGTAGAGTCCTGGGTACGTTTGGCGAGCGTGCGAACCTCGTCGGCCACCCCAGCGAAGCCGCGCCCCTGCTCCCCGGCACGGGCAGCCTCGATCGCGGCATTGAGCGCCAGCAGGTTGGTCTGCTCGGCAATCTCGCTGATAATCACGACAATCTCGCCGATGGCCTCGGTATGCTCCTTGAGCCGGCTCGACGACTCCGCCGCAACGACCACTTCGTCCACCAGACTGCGAATGGCATCCACCATCTGGCTGACCAGCTGCCGACCATGCACCGCTTCCTCCGACGCTTGCCGCGATGCATCCGACGTTTGCGCGGTATTGTTGGCGATGTCGTGCGCGGTCGCCGACATCTCGGTAGCCGCCGAGGCCAGCAGGTCGGTTTCAGCATTCTGCGTCGACACGCCTTCGTGGGTGGTCCGCAACGCCTGACGCGTTGTCGCCACCGTACCGGCCAGGGTGGCGATACTGTCCTCGACCCGACCGAGCAGGGTCCTGAGCCTGGCGTTCATCATTCGTACCGCCAGCTCGACGCTACCGCTCTCGTCCATGCGCGGCGCCATCACCAGTTGGGCCAGCGGATTGTCGTAAACCTCGCCGGCGAGGCTGCGCATATCGCCGAGCGGGCGGCAGAACCAGGCGCCCGCGGCGACCGCAACCAGGGTAACAAGCGCCAGCAGACCATACTGCAACCAGCCATTCGGGACGAACAGCATCAGCGCCCAGACCGCCGCCATCACTGCGCCGATCATGCCGACGAGCGGCATCGCCAGACGCGACGGGCGTGTCGGAACGCGCGATTTACCGGCGCGCAGGCGCGCATAAACACGCTCCGCCTGTTCGATCTGCACATCCGATGGCCGGGTACGCACCGACTGGTAGCCGGTTTTGCCCCCGTGTTCGTCATACAGCGGCATGACGTAAGCCTGCACCCAGTAGTGATCGCCGTTTTTGCAGCGATTCTTGACCATGCCCATCCAGGGACGGTCAGCCTTGAGGTGTTCCCAAAGATCGGCGAAGGCGGCCTTGGGCATATCGGGATGACGCACGATGTTATGATGCTGTCCCGTGAGTTCGTCGACGCTAAAGCCCGAAACCTCGATAAAGGCCTGGTTGGCATAAAGTATCCGACCGGAAAGATCGGTCGTCGAAATGAGCCGCTGATCCGCCGGATACCTGCGCTCAACACCTGTCACCTGGCTGTTTGAATGATTCACACTAATGTTTCCATCTGGCTCTCTGGGAGGACATCCATTTCGAGGGCCGCAACGTTTTGAACTCGCATGTCGCGACCTTTACAGTCGCGCACCTGAAACGCTCTCTGGCGCTTTCGCTCGCTAGCGGCCGCTACCTTAAAACCTTTAGCCCTTAATACGACAGGGTTTTCCTGACCGCCCCGCATCGGGAGACTGCTGTTACAATATGCCCCGCATTCGAACGAGGCCCCCATGAAACGCCTGCCAATCGACGACATCCTGCCCCAGCTGCGCAGCACGCTCGCTGACCACACGGAAGCCGTGCTCGAAGCACCCCCCGGCGCCGGCAAAACCACACGCGTGCCACTGGCGCTGCTCGACGAATCCTGGCTGGGGCCGCAGAAAATCCTCATGCTGGAACCCCGCAGACTGGCTGCCCGCGCCGCCGCCGAGCGCCTAGCGACCAGCCTCGGAGAAAAGGTCGGCGCAACGGTCGGCTACCGGATACGTTTCGACAGCCGCGTCGGCCCGGACACTCGCATCGAAGTGGTGACCGAGGGCATACTGACGCGCATGCTGCAATCGGATCCGTCCCTGGAAGGCGTCGGCTTGCTGATATTCGACGAGTTCCACGAGCGCAGCCTCGATGCCGATCTCGGACTGGCGCTCGCTCTCCAGGGACGCGCCCTGCTGCGGGACGACCCACCGCTGCGGCTGCTGCTGATGTCAGCGACGCTGGATGGAGAGGCCAGCGCCCGCCTGCTCGGCGGCGCCCCGATCATAAGCAGCGAGGGCCGCGCCTACCCGGTCGACATCCGCTACAGCGCCCCGTCCCAGACCGGCGAACGCATCGAACCGCGCGCCGCAGCCACTGTGATCGATGCCCTGAACAGTGAACCCGGAAGCGTTCTGGTGTTCCTGCCGGGACAACGCGAAATCCGCGAAACCCATCGCCTGCTGCGGGAGCGCCTTGACGGTCGCTCCGATCTGCTGCTAACCCCGCTTTACGGCGACCTGAGCCTGGAACAGCAACGCCAGGCCATCGCTCCGGCGCCGGACGGCAAGCGCAAGGTGGTTCTGGCAACGGCGATCGCCGAAACCAGCCTGACGATCGAAGGCGTCAGGATTGTGATCGACGCCGGGCTCAGCCGTGAAGCAGTATTCGACCCTGGCACCGGCATGACCCGGTTGCAGACCCGGCGCCTGTCCCGGGATGCCAGCGTCCAGCGTGCCGGCCGCGCCGGACGCCTGGAACCGGGCATTTGCTATCGTCTGTGGTCCGAATCGCAGCAGCAGTCACTGAACCCGCGTCGCGCTCCGGAAATCCTGCAGGCCGACCTGGCCCCGCTGGCCCTGCAGCTGGTAGCCTGGGGCGTCAACGACCCCGGCGAGCTCGACTGGCTCGACCCTCCTGCGCCAGTCCCTTACAACCAGGCGCTGGACCTGCTTGCGCGCCTGGGCGCCGTCAGCGAAAACGACGGCCGCTGGTCGCTGACCGCCCACGGCGAACGCATGGCGCAACTGCCGGCCCATCCGCGCATCTCGCACCTGCTGCTCGAAGGCCAGCGACTGGGTCAGCGGCCTCTTGCCTGCGAAATTGCCGCCCTGCTTTCCGACCGGGATCCACTGCGCCAGTCCAGCGCCGACATTGGACTGCGCCTCGCCTGGCTGCGGGGCGAATCCCGCATCAGCGCGACAGAACGGACTCAGTGGCACCGCCTCTGCCAACAGCGGGACCAGTTCGAACGCCTGTGCAGCCGACTACAGACACCCAGGACAACAATGGCCCCGTTAGGACCTGACGCCGCCGTCGCCGCACTGATTGCCTGCGCCTATCCGGACCGGATCGCCGCACGGCGACAGGCACAGGGCCTCGATTTCCGTCTTGCCAATGGCCGCGCCGCTCGGCTGGAAGCGGATGACCCGCTGCGAAATTACGCCTGGTTGACACTGGCACAGCTGTCCGGACGCAGCGGAGACGCCACCGACCGTATCCGCCTGGCCGCGCCCCTCGACCCAGCCCTGTTTACCGGCCCACTCGCCTCGCTACTCAGCAGTGAGGACCGAGTCGAGTGGAGCGATCGCGACAACCGGCTGATCTGCGAGCGGCAGCGGCGCATCGGCAGCCTCATCGTCGACAGCGAACCATTGGAACCGGTCCCGACACAGACCCGCACCGACGCCCTGTGTGCGCTGGTGCGCAAGCGCGGCCTGGCACTGCTGCCCTGGAACGACGATCTGCAGCGTTGGCGCCAGCGCGTCGAGTTCCTGCGCAACAACGACCGGGACAGCTCAAGGCCGTGGCCGGACCTGTCAGACGCTGCCCTGCTGGCAACCCTCGAGACCTGGCTGGCTCCATGGCTCGACGGCGTCAGCCATATCAATCACTTCACCCGACTCGACCTCGCGGCCATCCTGCAGGGATTGTTGCCCTGGCCACTGCCGAGGCAGCTCGACGAACTCGCACCTACGCATTACGGTTTGCCGTCGGGGCACCGCGCCCGCATCGACTATAGCGAGGAGCCACCGGTACTGGCGGTAAAATTGCAGGAACTGTTCGGCTGCAGCGAGACGCCGAGGATCGGCGCAGTGGCACTTAAGTTGCACCTGCTGTCACCGGCACAGCGGCCGCTACAGGTGACGCAGGACCTGATCAGTTTCTGGCACAACAGCTACCGCGAGGTGCAGAAGGACATGAAGGGACGCTACCCGAAACACCACTGGCCGGACGACCCGATGAGCGCAACGCCCGGCAGCGGCGTGAAACGGCGCAGCCGATGAACGTGGAGCGCTCCGACAAAGCGCTGCTCGGCGCGCCTGCCGCGCCACTGGTGCTCTACCTGCCCAACCCGCCGCGTTACCCGGTCGATCACCCCCGAACCAACACCGCCGCATTGATCGACCTCAACGGCAATCACTGGCGCAAGATACTGACGATATTGGCCAAGATCGCCTGCAGCCCGGCCAGTGACTGGCGCCGCTACCGCGATCAGGCGTTACTGCAACGCTCTGAAGCCATCAGTTTTGCCGACAGTCTGGAACCGAGTGCCGGCAGACACCTGGTGGCAGGTAAAGCAAGTTGGGAGCGGCTCGGATGCGACATCGGGGAGTTCACGGCTATCGATGACGGCCGGCTGCATGCACGCGGCAACATACTGCTGACGCCCTATCCCGATTACCGGCAGTTTCCGAATCGGACAATCGAACGCGTCAGAGAGTGGCTCCGGGACTCAGGATCGCCCCGCTAGACGGGTGACGCGAAGCGCGAACCGACGAGATCGCGCTACCCGCAGTCAATCGATCCGATATGCACTGATGAGAATGAAGATTCGAGATGACCGCTACTGCGGGCTGGCGAAGGGAGTTTTCGAAAGGGGCTGCGCCACCGCAGCAACCCCTCTAATTGACAGGCTATCAGTTTGCTTCGACGGGCTCGCGATCCGGCAGCGTGACGTTCAGTTCCAGCACGGAGCAGCTGTCGTTATTCTCCAGCTGGATGCTGATGTCGTCCTGATCGATCTGGATGTACTTGCGAATGACGGCCAGAATCTCTTCCTGCATCTGCGGCAAATAATCCGGCTGCTGCCGGCGACCGCGCTCGTGCGCGACGATGACCTGCAACCGTTCCTTGGCAACCGCCGCAGACGAGGGTTTGGACTTGCTGCGGAAGTAACTGAAAATACCCACTACTTACCTCCCAGCAGTCTCTTGAGGAAGCTTTTCTTCTGCACTTCGAGGAAGCGATGCCCGACCTCTTCGCCCAGCAGGCGGGACACGGCGTCGGCATAAGCCTGACCGGCCTCGGCGCCGTCGTCGAGAATGACAGGCATGCCCTGGTTGGAGGCCTTAAGCACGGCTTCGGATTCGGGAATCACGCCGAGCAGCGGAATCGCGAGGATTTCCTCGACATCCTGAACGCTGAGCATTTCGCCGACCTGAACGCGGGCAGGGTTGTAGCGGGTCAGCAGCAGGTGTTCCTCGACCGGATCCTCGCCTGCCTCGGCACGGCGTGTCTTGCTCTGAAGGATGCCAAGAATACGGTCGGAGTCACGTACCGATGAAACTTCGGGGTTGGTCACGACGATGGCGATATCGGCATAGTACAGCGCCATCTGGGCGCCCTTCTCGATGCCCGCCGGCGAATCGCAGACAATGTAATCGAAATCCCGGGACAGTTCGTTCAGCACTGCCTGCACGCCCTCCTCCGTCAGCGCATCCTTGTCGCGGGTCTGGGACGCCGGCAGGATGAACAGATTGGGGGTGCGCTTGTCCTTGATCAGCGCCTGGTTGAGCGTCGCTTCGTTGTTGATCACGTTGACGAAATCGTAGACCACCCGCCGCTCGCAGCCCATGATGAGATCGAGGTTGCGAAGACCCACGTCGAAGTCGATGATCGCGGTCTTGAATCCCTTGATTGCCAGACCAGTGCCGATGGCGGCACTACTGGTTGTCTTCCCGACCCCACCCTTACCGGAGGTCACTACAATGATCTTGGCCAACGTCGTCTCCTTCAAATTCGCCGCCTCGCCCAAGTCGCGAGTATCAATCAAAGCGGCTTAACAAACAAGGTGTCGTCTTGCAGATACAACTGCGCCGGCGACTTCCAGACGGTTTCCCGCAGCCCGTCGCTAAGCTTGAAGTTACCGGCGATCGACACCAGCTCCGCCTCGAGACTCTGACAAAAGATACGGGCACCTTCGTCGCCCTTGACACCCGCCAGCGCCCGTCCGCGCAACGCGCCATAGACATGAATATTGCCATCCGCGAGGATTTCGGCACCTTCGCTCACTGGGGCCAGGACAATGAGGTCGGCACCCTCGGCATAGACCTGCTGCCCGGATCTTACCGGCCGTGTCACCACCTTGCTCGAGCGATGAACCAGCTTTTCCTCGACCACTGTTTTGACCACCACCTCAGGCGTGCCGGATGCCTCCGCGGCCGGCTTCGGCTCGGGCTCCGGCATGACTGCACGCCCGGCATTACCGGCCGGCAACAACGCCAGTCCGCGCTGCTCCAGCAGCGCGGTCAGCTCGCCCGGCGCCCCCTTGACCGCCATCGGCCGGAGACCGAACTCCCGGCACAGGGCCAGCAGATCGTCGATATCGATAGCCCCCTGGTCGGGCTCGAGCTTCTCGAGACTGATGACAACCGGCGTTTGCTGAAAAAACATCGGAGCCTGTCGCACCTTGTCGGCGAGCTGCGCCGAAAAATCATCGCGGGCGTAACGATAAAGTTCTAGCACGATCGCCGTGACCACACTTCCCTTGAGCTGGAAGCAGAGTTCGCTCATTCAACTGATCCTTATTTCGACGTCGCCGGGGCGACAGACAGTCGGCCATTCTACTGAATTTCAAACACTTTTCGAAAGCGTCCCAGGGGACCTATCAGAGCCCGTGCCGATGGATAAAGTCATTGAGACTGTCATAGTCCCAGGGCTCTCCATCCGGTCTCAGGTGGCCATGCTCGTTCAGCTTGTCCACCATCACCTTGAGGTTGTCGCCTTTCTTGCGCAAACCGCGAACGAACTGCAGCGATTCCTCGATTTTTGCCCCGAGCGCGGGATCGTCCGCTGTCGCGTCGTCACTCTTGCGTTTCACCACCACTTTGATCGACTTGCTCATGCCGTTGTCCTTGTGTTGCAAGACAAGAGGATTCATCATGGCGCGCAAAGGACCCGATACGCAACAGGAGACCTGCAATGCCCGCCTCCCGCTCCGGTATGCACACAGCGCTGACCCGGACCGCCGCCCTCTCGCTGCTGGGCCTGTGCCTGGCGACAATGCCCGCCCGGGCGGACGACACCGTTGCGCCTGCACGCCCCGGCGAAATTCTCGACCTGCAAAGCGGAGAAACGCTGTCTCCAGGCGATCTCTACGAACGCCTGAACCGGCGCAAGCTGATACTCATCGGCGAGCAGCACGACAATCCCGAACACCACGCCGTGGAGTCGCTGCTGCTGGAAGAGCTGATCACGCCCGGCACCCATGCCGTGCTGGAGATGCTCGGACCGGAGCTGCCGCTTGACGAGCTCAGTGTCACCAGCTCCCGGGATGAGCTGGAATCGGCGTTGCGCAGCGGCACCGAAGGGTGGGACTGGGACAGTTACGGCCGTATCTACTATCAGATACTGCAACAGGGCGGAAAGCTGGTGAGCGGCAACCTCGGCCGTGAACAGATACAGGCAATCTACGAAGGCGGGGATGCGCAGCTGTCGCAGCGGGAGCAGGAAAGCGTGGCGGCCATCGGCAGCGATATCCGTGGCCGCATCGGCGCCGAAATCCGCGAGCAGCACTGCAATGCGATTGCCGCCGACAAACTCGACAGCATGGTCGAGATCCAGCTCGCCCGCGATGCCCGCATGGCATCGCAACTCGACCGGTATCTGGGCATTAAACCGGCCATACTGCTTGCCGGCAGCTATCATGCCCGCAAGGATCTGGGTGTTCCGCAACACCTCAAGAGCGACGACAGTGCTGTGATACTGCTGGTCCCGGTCAACGACTCGGGCGAGTTGCCGGAAAACGAAACCGCACTCTCGCCTAAACTGGCCGACTACATCTGGTTCACGTCATCCGGTTTGGAGCGGGATTACTGCGCAGGCGCCGCCAGCGACGCCGAAGCCGCAGCGACGCAATAAGTCAGGGGCGCTCAGCGCCCCCAATATCAATCCTGACGCTCGGTCACTTCCAGCAGGTGGTAGCCGAACTGGGTCTTGACCGGGCCCTGAACCTGGTTCAGAGGCGCACTGAACACCACCTGGTCGAATTCGGGTACCATCTGACCGCGGCTGAAAGTACCCAGCTCGCCTCCCCGGGCACCCGAGGGGCACTGGGAAAACTGTTTCGCCAGGGTCGCGAAGTCCTCGCCACCCTCGATGCGGCTCTTCAGTTGCTGGCACTCGCTTTCGCTCGGAACCAGAATGTGACGCGCACTTGCAGTTGCCATGCTCTCTTTCCTCTTCGTTATGGGTGTTCGCTGGGCTTACCAGCTTGATCGATCGACTTTACGCTGGCAAGCGTGGGCGGGGTGGAGGCCGGAACGGCTGTAACCCAACAAGCTTTGTGCTCGCCGTAACCAATCGATCTGCAATGCGATCGATATGGCGGGTTACAACCAAGCGCAACGCTTGATCTTTACCGGTCACCACTTACCGCTTTTAATGATGATGTCCGCCGACGCCATGGGCGTGGCCGTGGTCCCGCTCCTCGGAGGTGGCATCACGCACATCGATCACCTCGACGTCGAACGTCACTGTCTTACCCGCCAGCGGGTGATTGGTGTCGACGGTGACCATGAACTTGCCGACCTTGACCACCTGCACCTGGCGTACGCCCTGCTCGGTATGGACCTGGGCCACCATGCCCGGACGCCATTTCTTGGCGCCTTGGAGGTGTTTCACCGGCACCCGCTGTTCGGCGTTCTCGACGCGTTTGCCATAGGCCTCTTCCGGCGCCAGGGTGACGCTGAAGATATCGCCCGCGACACGCCCTTCCATGGCTTTCTCCAGCCCTGAAAGCATGTTCTGATGGCCGTGCAGATATGCCATCGGTTCGCCACGGCGGCTGTTTTCGATTTCATTGCCATCGGTGTCGCGCACGCTGTAGTGGAACTGCACAACCTTGTCTTTGGTGATTTCCATCAATGATCATCTCTGGGTGAAAAATCGGCTGAGTATCCGACAATGACCGTCAGCCGGCAAGCGTCATCAGGGTCAGTCCTCTGCGGCCGGCTTGCGACGCTTCATCGGCGCCATGCCATCACTGGAGACCACCGCGCTGGGCGCGCGGCGGCGCCTCGGTGGCGTCGTGCTGGCAGCCGGTTTTTCTGCGGGACGTACGGATTTGGACACTGCTCTTTTCTTCACCGGCAGGGGCCGGCGGTCCGGCGCCACGGGCTTGGGCGTGATCCCCTTGAACTTGGCCTCCAGCCCCTCCAGCACGTCGAAGTCGATCTGCTGCTGCAGCAGCCGGCGGATACGCGTCAGGCTGTCCCAGTCCTTGGGCCCCACCAGCGAGGCGGCGTCGCCCTTGGCGCCGGCCCGCCCTGTACGTCCGATACGGTGTACATACTCTTCGCTGTGCTTGGGCAGGTCGAAATTGATCACCAGCGAGACGTTGAGCAGATCCAGCCCCCGCGAAGCCACGTCGGTCGTCACCAGCACCTGCTGCTGACCGCGACTGAAGCGGTCCATGATACGGTTGCGTTCAGCCTGGGAACGGTCGCCACTGAGCGCGGCGGTATTCAAACCACGCTGCGCCAGCCAGGCGGCCAGACGATCGGTATCCTCCCGCGTCGCGGTAAAAACAATCGCCTGCTGGTAACTCTCCCCCGACAGCAACCGTTCCAGCTGGGCCTGTTTGTGATCCAGGTTGTCACTGAGGAAGAAACGCTGGCGAATATCCTCGTGCGGCCGGGTCACCGCGTCGATGGCGATTCGTTTCGGGTCCTTCAGCAAATCCGCCGCCAGCGCTTCGGTCTCGGCATGGTCGAGCGTAGCCGAAAACAGCAGCGTCTGGCGCAGCCGGTGATTGGCCGCGGCGTTTATCTGACGCAACTGATCGGCAAAGCCGAGGTCAAGCATCCGGTCGGCCTCGTCCAGCACCAGCAGCTCGAGCCCCGCGAGGGCGACGCTGCCCGCGTCGAGGTGATTCGCCAGACGCCCGGGTGTTGCGACGACGAAGTGCGGATCCCGCCGCAGCGCCTTCTCCTGGTCATTAAAATTTTCGCCGCCCAGGACCAGCGTGCACTTGAACGCGGACCCCGCCAGCAACGCCCGCAGCTGAGCATAGACCTGTCCCGCCAGCTCCCGCGTCGGCACCAGCACCAGCACCCGGGGGTCCCGTTTGCTCAGCGCCTTCTGCCGCGTCACCCGCTGCAGTGCCGGCAACAGGAACGCCAGGGTCTTGCCGGAGCCGGTCTTGGACGAGGCAATCAGGTCACGGCCGGCAATCGCAAACGGAATCGCCTGACGCTGAATCTCGGTGGGCGCGACGAAGTTGAGCTGATCGAGCAGCTTCAGCAGCCGTTTGTCGAGGGGCAGATCGGAAAAAACCAAATTGAAACTCCAGTTCAGGGTTGACCGGTCCCGGGACCGGTACATTCAGCGGAGCCAGGCCAGATGCCTCAGCTCACCACGGCCACGCGCAATGCGTCCAGCTTGAGCTCGACCTGTTCGATCTCGGCCAGTACCTGCTTACGCTGGTTCCGCAGCGCCTCGACGTCCGACTCGCGAATCGCCGGATTGACCTTGGCCAATGCCTGAAGGCGCTCGATGTCGGCGGCAAAGCGCGCCTCGGCCTTTGCAACCGCCTCGGTGCGCACGCCTTCATTCTGCGCCGATGCCTTGGCATCGGCTTTCTCGACCAGTTCGGCGATCTGGGCGCGGGCGTGGTTCACCACCGTCTGGGCGGTGCGGCGCGGCACCCGCTCGGCCAGCTTGTTGAGGTGACCATGAGCGATGATGCCGGTGAGGTCGTTGCCATTGCTGTCGAGCACCAGCCGTACCGAGCCCTGGGACAGATAGCGCTGCAGCTGCATGGACTTCGGCGCCACGCAATGCAGGCGATAGAAGGCCTCGATCAGCAGGGTGCCGGCCGGCAGCGGCGGCAGATTGAGACTGCACAAGCTGGTGTTGCCGTAGTCGCCGTCGGCCAACAGCTCCATTGCGCCGCTGACCAGCGGGTGCTCCCAGGTCAGGAACTGCATATCCTCGCGCGATAGCGCCAGCGAGCGCTGGTAGGTGGCGGTAATGCCATCTTCCGGCAGCCCGGGCAGACTCGACACCGGCATATGATCGCCCGGTGTCAACACTACACTGTCGGCACCGTGGGTCTGCTGCTCGACGCCGAACAGGTCGAACACCCGCTCCATGTAGCCAGCCAGTTCGAGACTGCGCGACGCCTCGGCGACTTCTTCGAGAATACGGGCCGCCGGCTCGGGCTGGCACGAGTTCAGCTCCAGTAGCCGGTCGCGACCGGCCTGCAGCTCCGCTTCCAGCTCTTCGGCACGATGCCGGGTATCGTCCAGCAGCTGCTGCAGCGCCGGCTCGTCGAAGTCTTCCATCAGCGCCTGTAGCCGGGGCGCGAAAGCCTGGAACAGCGGCTGCGCCGCGGGGCAGCTGCGATTGAAGGCATTGATGCCGAGATCGAACCAGTTCAACAGCACCGCCTGCGGACTTTCGTCGAAATAAGGCACGTGGATCTGCACGTCATGGCGCTGTCCGATGCGATCGAGGCGGCCGATGCGCTGCTCCAGCAGATCCGGGTTGAGCGGCAGATCGAACATCACCAGATGGTGTGCGAACTGGAAGTTGCGCCCTTCGCTGCCGATCTCTGAACAGATCAGCACCTGGGCGCTGTCGTCTTCCTCGGCAAAGTAGGCCGCGGCCCGGTCTCGCTCGAGCAGGCTCATGCCTTCGTGGAACAGCGCGGCGCGCACGCCCTCGTACAGGCGCAGCTGCTTTTCCAGCGCCTTGGCGGTTTCCTTGCGGGCACAGATCACCAGCGCCTTGTCGTCACGGTGGTCGCGCAGCCAATCCAGCAGCCAGGTGACGCGCGGGTCCCACTCCAGCCAGTCGTCATCGTCGAACAGGACTTCGGGATGCAGCGTATTCTCCACCGCGGCATCGGCCAGACGTTCGCCGTAGGCGGGCGGCAATGACATCGGGTAGCGGTACAGTTCACGGCGCGGAAAGCCTTTTACCGCATCGCGGGTGTTGCGGAACAGCACCCGTCCGGTGCCGTGCCGATCGAGCAGGTTGCCGATGGCATCCTCGATCAGGTGCCCGATATCGCCCTGCTCCAACTCACTGCGCAGGCGCTCGACCGCCTCGCTGCCGAGGTAATGCTCGAGGGCGCGCACAAGGTCCGGCGCGTCGTGCAGCTGGCTGCGCACGTCCTCGGCCTGCAGCCGTTCCACCAGATTGCTGATGGTGCGGTACTCGGACTCTTCCTCGCGGAAAGCGCGCAGGTCATGGTAACGGTCCGGGTCGAGCAGTCGCAGGCGGGCGAAGTGCCCGTCCGGCCCGAGTTGCTCCGGCGTCGCGGTCAGCAGCAGCAGGCCCGGGATGGCCCGCGCCAGCTCCTCGATCGCCAGATAGCTGTGACTGGCCGCCTCTTCGCTCCAGCCCAGGTGATGGGCCTCGTCGACCACCATCAGGTCCCAGCCGGCCTCGAGCGCCGCCCGACGCCGGTCGTCGTCGCCGGTAAGGAAGGACAGACTGCAGATCACCAGCTGGGCGCTCTCGAACGGATTGCCATCGTCCGCCATTTCCATCGCGGTGCAGCGTAACGGATCGAGGATACTGAACCGCAGGTTGAAGCGACGCAGCATTTCCACCAGCCACTGGTGCACCAGACTGTCCGGCACCACCACCAGCACCCGCTTGGCACGGTCACTGAACAGCAGCTGATGCATGATCAACCCGGCCTCCACGGTCTTGCCGAGCCCCACCTCATCGGCCAGCAGGACGCGCGGCGCCGCTCGGCCCGTCACCTGGCTGGCGATATAGAACTGATGCGGCAGCAGTTGCACGCGACCGCCCAGCAGGCCGTAGACCTCGGAACGGCGATGACGATACTGATGCTCGAGCGTTTCGACGCGCAGGCGAAAGGCGCTGTTCTTGTCGACCTGGCCGGCGAAAAGACGATCCTGGGGTTTGCTGAAACGCACCCGGCTGTCGAGCTCGAGCTCTGCCAGCGTCTGCTGGTCGCCGTTCTGATCGACGCCGTGGTAAAAAAGGCAACCGTTGAGTTCCTGCCGTTCGGTGATCTGCAGTTCGATACCGTTGGTACTCTGAATGCGGTCGCCAACCGGATACTCGACCCGGCTCAGCGGCGCATTGGTGACCGCATAGGTGCGTTGCTCGTCGACCGCCGGGAAGTTGAGGGTGACGCTACGTCCGGTCTGCTCCACCACCACGCCGAGACCAAGCTCCGCTTCGGTGTTGCTGATCCAGCGCTGACCGGGGAAAAACTGCGACCTTGCCAATGTACTCTACTCGCTTTCGCTGCTGTGTATCGAAGGGCTGCGAATGATAGGGGCTGTGGCACCGCCTAACAAGTCGAATCCGGAACACGCCGGACAAATAAATCCGCGCCTGCCCCCTTGCTATTGCGTTATCCTATGCAACCACTCAAACAGTTTAGCTGGCGAACTCCCGAACGATGTCCTTTCTCGACCTGGATCTGGATCTTGAACTGCAACAACAGCTGATCGAAACCGGCTTTACCGAGCCGACCGCGATTCAGCGCCAAGCCATTCCGGCCATCCTCGACGGGCAGGACCTGCTCGCCACCGCGCCCACCGGCAGCGGCAAGACGCTGGCTTACCTGCTACCGGCACTGCAGCACCTGCTCGACCAGCCGGAACGGAAAGGCATCTCGCCGCGGGCGCTGGTGCTGGCGCCGACGCGGGAACTGGCCAGCCAGATCCTGCGGGTGGCGACGCCGTTGTGCGAGGCGCTGGAGCTGGTGTGCGCCCAGGTTGTTGGCGGGGTTCCGTACGGCAACCAGAAGCAGTTGCTCGAGGACGGCATGGACCTGCTGGTCGCCACCCCCGGCCGGTTGCTGGAACTGGACGAAAAAGGCTGGCTGGATCTTTCGGAGGCGACATACGCCGTCATCGACGAAGCCGACCGGATGCTGGACCTGGGCTTCCAGGACCCGCTCAAGGCGGTTGCCAGCCTGCTTCCCCTGGAACACCAGACGCTGATGTTCTCCGCCACGCTCGAGTCGGACGCCATCGTGCAGCTGGCCGGGGCGCTGCTGCGCCCGGATGCGGCCCGCGTAGCCGTCAGCGAGGCCCGTGCGGTGGCCGGTCATATCGAGCATGCGATCCTGCGTGCCGACAACGAGGCGCACAAGCTGGCGCTGTTCAAGGCCCTGATCAGCGACCCGGCGATCGACCAGGCACTGGTGTTTGTCGCCAGCCGCAAGCAGGTCGAACAGTGGGTCGCCATCGTCCGCGAACTGGGCATCATGTGCGATGGACTGCACGGCGAGATGAACCAGGGCGAGCGCACCCTGCATATCAAGCAGCTGCGCCGTGGCCGTCTCAAGGTGCTGGTGGCCACCGACGTCGCGTCCCGCGGGCTGGACCTCGCACGTATCAGCCACGTTATCAATCTCAACCTGCCGCTGAAGGCCGATACCTATGTCCACCGCGCCGGCCGCGCCGGCCGGGATGGCAGCAGCGGCACGGTCTGGTCGATCGTCGACACTCCCGACTGGCCCAAGGTGGGGCGTATCGAACGCTACCTCAACCAGGCACTGCGGCGGATGAAGCTGAAAGGCCTGGAGCCTGCGAAACCGGAGCCGGCACCGGTCCGCAAGGCGAAAAAGCCCAAAACCAAGGCGAAAGGCGGCAAGAAAGCCGCCACCAAAGCAGCCCCGGCCCGCAAAAAACCGGCAGCCAAGAAGAGAAGTGCATAATCTACTTTAACTTCCCTCAACAACCGGCTACATTCTGAACATTAATTGAAGCTGAATGCCCCGTCTGCAGCAGTACCGCCGGGGCATCACCGTTGATTTTTTCGTCACCAGGGACCTGTTCAGAACGGATGTTGAGCACCGACGAGACTGTGGCCGCTGCAGCCACTCGCACCCAGGCTTCGTGCCCGCTGTGGCGCAGGTCCACTCTGGCGTTCGGACTCGCGGCCCTGTTGCTGCAGGGGTGCGCCGGCACCGCACCACCCAAGACCCAGGCCCTGACTGCGCGTCCGGCAATCACCAGTCCGTCTTCCGACAACTTCAGCGTCATCCGGCGACTCTATGCCCAGCATGCCAGCTGGCGAGGGACCCCATACCGCCTGGGTGGCGAGAGCCGCAGCGGTATCGATTGCTCGGCGCTTATCCAGCAGACCTTCCGCGATCAGTTCGATCTCGAGTTGCCCCGCACCACCGAGGACCTCGTCAAGATCGGCGCCCCGGTCAGCCTCGAGGAACTCAGCCCGGGCGACCTGGTTTTCTTCCGTACCGGCCGTCGCACCCGCCACGCCGGCATCTACATCGAGGACGGCAGGTTTCTGCACGCATCCAGTCGCAAGGGTGTCATTATCTCCCGCCTCGACAATCCCTACTGGTCGCGCCACTACTGGACTGCACGCCGCCCCGAAACGACGCCGATATCGGCAACGGCCCGAGGCTCCCGCGACCAGGGATAAACATGCGGGCCGGTATCGGCCTGCGCGCCGCCGTCTGCTACTTCGGTAGCACTCGAACGGTACTATGTGCATATTCCGCCCCAACCGCCGTGCAGCTTAAGCTGATCGAAAACTACAAGATCACGCACGGCAATGAAAACCCCTCGCCTCTTCAAGACATGCCTGCTGGCACTGACACTGCTCGGCGGCGCAGCACAGGCATCCGACCCGCTTTCGGTCGAAGTCGGCTACCTTAGCTACCGCCCTCCGACACCGCCGGCACTTTCGAATATTCTGCCGGAAGCGCGCGACACCGGCCTGCGTGGTGCCGAGCTCGGCATCGCGGACAGCAATACCACCGGTCGTTTTCTCAACCAGCGCTACCAGCTGCAGAATCTCAGGGGCGAAGACCCCGAAGCACTCGTGCAGCAGGCTGAAGCGCTGAAGCGCTCAGGTGTCCGCCTGTTCGTCGCAGACCTGCCCGCCCCCCAGCTCAGAGCCCTGAGTCAGCGTCTGGGCCCCGACACGCTTATTTTCAACGCCGGCAGCGCCGACGATGCCCTGCGCCGGGAACAGTGTCTGGCAAACGTTCTGCACACGCTGCCGAGCCGGGCCATGCTGAGCGATGCGCTGGCCCAGTGGCTGGCGGCCCGGCAATGGCGCGACTGGTTGCTGATTGTCGGCGACCAGCCTGAGGACAGAGCCTTTGCCGATGCCCTGCACCGATCCGCCGGGCGTTTTGGTGGCCGCATCGTCGACGAAAAAGCCTGGAGCTTCGATACTGACCTGCGCCGCACCGCCCAGAAAGAGATGCCGCTCTTCACCCAGGGGTCGGATTACGATGTGGTACTGGTCGCCGACGAGCGTGGCGACTTCGGCGAGTACGTTCTTTATAACAGCTGGTTTCCGCGCCCGGTCGCGGGCACTCAGGGCCTGACCCCGGTGGCCTGGCATCGGGTGGTCGAGCAGTGGGGCGCGGCCCAGCTGCAAAGCCGCTTCGAGACACTGGCCGGCCGCTGGATGGACAGTCGTGACTATGCGGCCTGGGCCGCCGTACGCTCCATCGCGGAGGCCGTGACGCAACTGGGTAGCGCGGATCCCGAGCCGGTGCGCGATTTCCTGCTGTCGGACCGCTTTCAGCTGGCTGCATTCAAGGGACGTAAACTCAGTTACCGCCCCTGGAGCGGTCAGTTGAGGCAGCCCATCCCGCTGGTACATCCCCGTGCCCTGGTCTCGCAGTCACCACAAGAGGGCATTCTGCATCCCAACACCGATCTCGACAGCCTGGGCTTCGATGCACCGGAAAGCCAGTGCGCCCCGCTATACGCCAAAGGAGAAGAACGATAATGAAAACCTTGAGCCGAAAAGCAGTCCTGGGCCTTGCCTGTGTCCTGATGCTGGCACCGGCGGTACAGGCCGAGGTCGCCTATGTATCGAACGAAAAGGACGACACTCTGTCTGTGATCGACCTCAACAGCCTCGAGGTCATCGAAACCGTCGATGTCGGCCAACGCCCGCGCGGTATCACGCTGTCGAAGGATGGCAAAAAACTGTTCATCTGCGCCAGCGACTCCGACACCGTACAGGTAATGGATCTGGCCAGCCACCGCATCATCGCCAACCTGCCTTCTGGCGAGGACCCGGAACAGTTCGCCCTGCATCCCAACAACAAGCTGCTCTATATCGCCAACGAGGACGACGCCCTGGTGACGGTGGTCGACGTCGACAACCACGAGGTGCTGGCACAGATCGATGTCGGCGTGGAACCGGAGGGCATGGCAGTGAGCCCCGACGGCAAATGGGTCGTCAACACCAGCGAAACCACCAGTATGCTGCATTGGATCGACACCGCGACCAACGAACTGGTCGACAACACCCTCGTCGACCAGCGGCCGCGTCACGTCGAGTTCAGCCGCGACGCTTCGACCCTCTGGGCCAGCGCCGAGATCGGCGGTTCTGTTGCGGTGGTCGATGTCGCGACACGTAAGATTGTCAAAAAGCTGACCTTCGAGATCCGCGGCGTGCATCCGGACAAGATCCAGCCGGTGGGCGTCAAGCTTACGTCCGACGGCCGCTACGCCTTCATTGCCCTGGGACCGGCCAATCATGTCGCGGTGGTCGACGCCAAAACCTTCGAGGTGCTGGACTATCTCCTGGTGGGCCGGCGCGTGTGGCACCTGGAGTTCAACAGCGACGAATCCAGGCTGCTGACCACCAACGGCGTCAGCGGCGATGTTTCGGTCATCGACGTCGCCGACCTCAAGGTCATCAAGTCAATCAAGGTCGGCCGCTATCCCTGGGGCCTGGCGGTGAAGTCCTGATGAGCATCGCGGTCGAACACCTCGGCTTTCGCTACGGCAGACGGGTTGCACTCGAAGCCGTCGATTTCGAACTTCAACCGGGTTCCTTTACCGCCCTGCTGGGACCAAACGGCGCCGGCAAAACCACCCTGTTCGCGCTGCTGACGCGTCTTTACGCCCTGCAGGAAGGCGAGATCCGTCTGCTTGGTCGTTCGATTCGCCAGCACCCTGCCGAGGCAATGCGCCAGCTCGGCGTGGTCTTCCAGCAGAGTACCCTGGACCTCGATCTCACCGTGATGCAGAACCTCGACTACCACGGCGCGCTGCATGGCCTGGGGCGGCGCGAAATCCGCACCCGCGCCACCGCGGAGCTCGAGCGACTGGGTCTGATCGAGCGCCTGCACGACCGGGTTCGCGATCTCAATGGCGGGCACCGTCGCCGCGTCGAGATCGCCCGCGCCCTGCTGCACCGGCCTTCGATGCTGCTGCTCGACGAGGCCACCGTGGGACTCGATACCCGCACCCGTGCCGACCTCAACGCCTATGTCCGCCGCCTGTGCCGGGACCAGAAGCTATGTGTGCTCTGGGCCACCCACCTGATCGAGGAAATCGCCGCAGACGACCGCGTGTTGCTGCTGCATCAGGGGCGGCTGCTCGCCGATGCCCGCGGCGACCAGTTGTGTCTCAACACCGGCAGCAACACCCTGGCCGAGGCGTTCGACCGCTATACGGCCCCGACATCGGAGCACGCCGCATGAACAGTCCGCTGCTCGTTCCTCGCCTGGCCTACTGGCACTGCCTGCGCGGGGTCCTGGCACGGGAGTTCCGACGCTTTATGCAGCAGCGCAGCCGTTTTCTCAGCGCGTTGGTGCGACCGCTGCTCTGGTTGGTGGTGTTCGCCGCCGGCTTCCGCGCCGCCCTCGGCGTGGCGATCATTCCGCCCTATCAGACCTACGTGACCTACGAAACCTATATCGCGCCCGGGCTCTGCTGCATGATCCTGCTGTTCAACGGCATGCAGAGCTCGCTGTCGATGGTCTACGACCGAGAAATGGGCAGCATGCGGGTGCTGCTGATGAGCCCGCTGCCGCGGGCCTGGCTGTTGCTGTGCAAACTGGTTGCCATCGCCCTGATCTCGCTGACCCAGGTGTATGCCTTCCTGGCGCTGGCGTGGCTGCTGGTGGGCTTCGAGCCGCCACTGGCCGGCCTCGTGACCGTGCTGCCGGCGCTGCTGCTGACGGCCCTGCTGCTCGGCGCTATCGGCCTGCTGCTGTCGAGCAGAATTCGTCAACTGGAGAACTTCGCCGGCGTGATGAACTTTGTCATCTTCCCGATGTTTTTCATTTCCTCGGCGCTTTACCCGCTGTGGAAGATGCGCGAAGCGAGCGAATGGCTTTACTGGGCCTGCATACTAAACCCCTTCACCCACGCCGTGGAACTGGTGCGGCACGCGCTCTACCTGGAACTGAACCTGCCGGCGCTCGCCATCACCGCCGGCGCCACCGTGACCTTCACCCTGCTGGCCGTGCTTGGCTTCAACCCGGAACGGGCGGCACGGGGCAAAGGCGGCCGGCCGTAATACGGCTATTAATAATCCGTAGCAAGTCGCCCTGGCTTTCGAGTACCCGCTCAGCGGTACAGGACGTCTTTCCCCCAGGCCAGCTCCAGAGCGCGCCGCTGCGGGACTCTGAGGCCCTTGACCACCAGCGTGTAGGATCGGTCCATCATCCGCTCGAGCTCGCCCCGCGGCAGCGAACCGTCCAGCAGCACCGTGTTCCAGTGCCGCTTGTTCATGTGATAGCCGGGCTGCACGGCGTCGAAGACATCGCGCAGCATCTGCGCTTCGGCGGGATCGCACTTGAGGTTGACCCGTGCCAGCCCCTGTTCCCGCATCAGGATCGCGAACAGCTTGTCGCGAATCTTGTACACCGCCGCACCGGGCCCGAATGGGAAGTCCTCCCAGGCCTCCGGACGGCTCAGCAGATAGTCACGCGCCTGATCGTAGTTCATGGATGGTTGGTGGTGAGTGGCCAATGGTCGGTGGTTTGATGCGAATGCCGCTATCGCCTTCAGCATCCCAACGTGGATTTCGCTGCGCTCAGTTCCAGCCTACAAAATCTCGAACTCCTCGACAAAAATCAGTTCGCAGGCGCCGTTGCCGATGTCGTCACGGGTCAGCGAACTTTGCCAGCGCCAGCCATCGCCTCCCCTGACCCGCACCAGGTATCCCTTGATCCTTACCAGGTCGCCGGGAGCGGCCTTGCCGATCTGCTTCTCGGTCCAGTCGTCGGCGGCAATCAGGTGCATATTGGCACTGGAGCGCTCGATCTCCCGGCGCGGAATCGGCATCTGCTCAGCGCGCCAGCGGTACCAGCGCCCGGACTGGGAAATATCGATCTGTTCCAGCACCCGGTTGTCCGACATCCGGCCCCAGCCCAGCGCCAGATCGTATTTCGACAGTTCCGCCTCACGCCCCAGCCAGTAGCGCTCCTTGCCCAGCACCCTGGCGTCCAGCGCAAAGCCGGCCAGCACTTCGATTCGGTGACCCTCGAACTCGAAAGGCGCCGTTTCGATCTGCGTCTGCACCGGCGCGGCGGGGACCAGCACGCCGTCCGGCTGCTCCCGTTCGCCACCGCGCAGCATCAGCAGTACCAGCACAACGCCGGCGATAATCAATAAAGGGCGTGACATCCGGCTCCCTCCAGTGCCCGGGATAATGACAGCGGCAATCGCTGTCCAACAACTATCAATTGTGGAGCATCTTCGCCGATGACGGACAACAGTGCAAAACTCAGGGTTTTCTACGATGGCGCCTGCCCGCTGTGCCGTCGCGAGCGCGCCCGCTACGAACGCCTCGCCCGGGCCGCCGGTGACGAGATCGACTGGTTCGATATCAACGGCCGCGACGACGAACTGAAACGCCTCGGCATCGACCCGCAACGGGCGCTTACCGAACTGCACGTGGAGGATGATCAGCAGCGGGTTCACCGCGAGCTCGACGCCTACATCCTGCTGATGCAACGGGTGCCGCGGCTGCGGCCACTGGCCTGGCTGATCGGACTGCCGCTGGTACGGCCACTCCTGGCCCGGCTGTACCACTGGAGCGTGCAGCGCCGCCTCGCGCGCCAGGGCCGCCTCTGAGGGGACAAGGCGGCGTTAAATACTACTTTGGTACCCTTGTTTCCGCTCCAACGTAGCATTCAACTCGGGCTTGTTTCCGCGCTTAAATGGAGCTATGAAAACAACAATACTGCTCCTGATGTTTTGCCTGTCACTACCGCTGCACGCGGCACAGGCATTGTTCTCGGACGACGGTTATCGCATCGCCCGATACCGCAGTCCCACACCCCAACAGGTCGACGGCGGTCTGACTATCGATACCGCTGACCTGCAGCAACTGCTGGCTCAGGTGCCTACCCCGGTATTGCTCAACGTCCAGGCCCTCGACTGGCGCGCCGGCATCTTTATCGAACGGGAACCGCGTCAACAGCTCCCGGGCAGCCTTTGGCTGCCGAATGTCGGCAAGGGCGAGCTGGAGCCGCGCTGGGAGCGGTATTTCCGAACCGAACTGGAGCGCGCGACCGGGGGGGCGACCGATACCCCGCTGGTGATCTATTGCCGCGCCGACTGCTGGATGTCCTGGAATGCGGTACGGCGCGCCGCCACCTGGGGATACAGCAGCCTGTACTGGTACCCGGAAGGCAGCGATGGCTGGCGTGAGGCCGGTCTGCCGCTGGAAACAGCCGAGCCCGTACCACTGCCGGAAACGCAGTAATTTTTCGCCACAGGCGTTAAGATATCGGTCGACGGAACTGAAACGGCCATCGAGGCCACGGCATGGAGCGCGCTACCGGGCTGGAAGCCAAGGCCCGCCCCTGAACGGCGAAGTTTCGGGGACGACAATAACTATAAATGGAGAATCGGCGTGTACAAGATACTGATTGCAGATGATCACCCTCTCTTTCGCGAAGCCATCGTCAATGTCATCCGCAACAGCTTCCCCGGCTGCGAGACCTTCGAAACGGAAGATCTGGACCAGGCGCTGGCGCTGACCACCGAACATGACGACCTTGACCTGATCCTGCTCGACCTGAACATGCCGGGCATGAACGGCCTCAACGGCCTCATTACGCTGCGCAACGACTCACCCACGGTCCCGGTGGTCATCGTCTCGGCCGAGGAGGACAAGCAGGTCGTGCTGCAGGCGATCACTTACGGCGCCGTCGGTTTCATCACCAAATCCTCGCCACGGGAGCAGATGACCGAAGCCCTGCAGCAGATTCTCGACGGCAACGTCTACCTGCCCTCCGATATCATTCGTGCCGGCAAAACGGAAAGCCGCCGCAGCCAGCGCAACGACGAACACCAGATTCCGCCGGAGCTGCTGTCGTCCCTGACCCGGCGCCAGTTGCTGGTGCTCGAGCGCATGTCCAAGGGCGAGTCCAACAAGCAGATCGCCTGGAACCTGCATATCGCCGAAACAACGGTCAAGGCCCACGTCTCGGCAATACTGCGCAAGCTCGGGGTCCACAACCGTATCCAGGCGGTACTGTCGGCCGGCAATATCGACTTCAGCCAGTACCTGCGGCGCTGAGCCCAGGCACCCTGTAGCGCCACGCCCGGTGCGCATGGCACCCGAACCGAATCCCAGGCCAGAGACAGGAGCGAACCCACGACGCCGCGATTCCAGCAGCACCTGTTTCAACGCACCGGTACGCGCGTGAACGCCGTTCAACATCCAAAATGTTCGCGCCGTAGCGCCTTCCTTCCCGCAACCGCAACCGCAACCGTCAGGTTCGGCTATTCAGCAGGTGATTCAGCGTGGTCTTGAGCTTCATCGGCTTGACCGGTTTGTGCATCAACAGGTAGCCAAGGTCGCGTATCTGCTGTTTCAGCTCATGGCTGTAGTTGGCCGTAACCATCAGCACCGGCAGGTCGTCGCTGCGCTTGGCGCGTAGCATCGCGACCAGGTCGACGCCGTTTTCGTCGTTGTCGAGATGGTAATCGACGATCAACAGGTCGACTGGATCCTGCGCCACCTCGACCTGACGCTCCAGATCCTCCAGCGACAACGCGGTCACCACGTCGCAGCCCCAGCCCTGAAGCAGGGTCGCCATGCCATCGCAGATCGCCTGATCGTTGTCGACCACCCACAGCCTGGCGCCCTGCAACCAGGCTTCGGAGACTGCAGCGGTCGGACGCCGGGCTTCCGGCAGCAGCGTCAACTGGCCCAGCGGCACCTCGACCGAGAACACCGAACCCCGCCCTTCCACCGACGTAACCGCGACCTGATGACCGAGGATGCGGGATATCTTGTCGACAATTGCAAGCCCGAGACCCAGCCCCTTGTCCTGCGGCCCGCCGCCACGCGGCGCGATGCGCCGGAATTCCAGGAAAATCTCGGTCAGTTTTTCCTCCGGGATACCGATACCGGTGTCCCAGACTTCGATCACCAGGCTGTGCCGCCGCCGCCGGCAACCGAACAGGATGCGCCCTTTTTCGGTATAGCGCAGCGCGTTCGACAGGAAATTACGCAGTATGCGCGCCAGCAGCTGGCTGTCCGATTCGATCACTGCGCCGCTGGAAACAAAATGCAGATCGAGCCCCTGATTTCTCGCCACCTGCCGGTATTCATTGGCAATGTTCTCGAGCAAGCCGCGCACGCAGAAGGCATTGACGTCGGGCCGGATTACGCCGGCGTCCAGCTTGGAAATGTCGACCAGGGTGCTGAGCAGGCTTTCGACATCGGCCAGCGAGTTGCTGACCGACGACACCAGCCGCGCCACCGGCTCGTCGACACTTTGCTCCTGAAGCGCACCGGTGAACAGCCTGGCGGCGTTCAGCGGCTGCAGCAGATCGTGGCTCACGGCCGCGAGAAACTTTGTTTTCGACAGGTTGGCCTGCTCCGCTTCCTTTTTGGCCTCACGCAGGCGAGCCTCCACCTCGACCCGCTCGTGGATCTCCTGACGCAGCTGGTCATTGAGCGCCGTCAGCTCGGACGTGCGCTCCCGCACCCGCTGCTCGAGATGCTGATACGCCTGTTCCAATGCATGGGCCGTGCGCCGCCGCTCGGTAATATCCCGGATCATCACGAAAATACCGACAGCATGACCACTGCTGTCGAGGTTGGGCACATAGGACTTGAGCATGCAGCGCACTTCGCCGTGCAGGTTCTTCTCGTCGATTTCGAAAGTGACGCTCTCTCCCCCCAGCGCCCGATCCATGTACGGCTTGATCTTGCGGAACTGCGACTCACCCTGCACTTCGCTGATCAGGCGTCCGTTGAGCCCGCCCCTCGGCCAGCCGTACCACTCGTCGTAAACCTTGTTGGTGAACTGATAGCGCAGATCATCACCGACGTACCCGATCAGCGCCGGAACATGGTCGGTGATAAGCCGGATCCACTGCTCGCTCTCGCGCAGTGTTTCGGCATAACGATGACGCTCGGTGATGTCGGTATAGGTATTGACGTAACCGCCGGTGGGCATGGGGTGGGTGCGAATCTCCAGTACGCGACCATCCGACAGCGTGGTTTCCCGCGCCTGAACGCCATCGGCGGGGCCCACCGCTGCCAACAGGCGGTCTGGGCCGCTGGTCTCCGGCTGCCGGGACGGGTCGTCACCGCCGAGTTCGATAAAGCGGCGGTTCCAGACTTCCAGCTCGCCGTCGCCATTGACCAGCGCCACCCCCTGGGAGAGGTGGTCGACCAGACTCTGCAGCAAGCGTGACTTCTGCGCCAGCGCACGCTCGCGCCGGGCTTCCTCGAACGCCTTCAGCTCGGTGATATCGGTGTAGAGCACGACCAGGCCGCCGTCGCGGGTGTCACGTTCGCTGACCTGGATCCAGCGGCCACTGGCAAGTTTCAGCACGGGACTGCCGCTGCCCCGCTCGGGGCCGCTTTCCTCGACGATCAGCCCCTGCTCGCGCGCCAGGCGCTTCAGATCCTGTATGGTGGTACCCGGTTCGATACGTACACCGGTGCCATGCCAGAAGGCACGAAAACGGCTGTTGGACAAAAGGATACGACGTTCGTGATCGAACAGCACAAAGGCGTCGGAGATACTCTCTATGGCGTCGATCAGCCGTTGCTGGGACATTTCGGCCTGCTCGTTCGCCAGCCTCAGCGCCCGGTTGCTGCGCTTGAGCTGAGACAGTGCACTGTTGAGCGCCTCGGTGCGTTCCCGCACCTGCTCCGCCAGTACCACCGAGTGTTCGAATGCCGCGTAGGGATCGGCGCGGTGCCCTCCGCCGGACTCGACGCGCTCGATCAGCGCAGCGTTTATCTTGTGCAGCTTGCGGTTGTCCCGCTCCAGCATTTCGACGCGCTGACGCAGGACCAGCACGTCATCGTCGGTCAGGCTGTCAACGCCACTCATGGCGGTACCCCCCGATTGCGACGCCGGTGAAGGTCTGATTCAGGTGCATGCCGTTGAACTGCTCGCCATAGGTATTGAAGCCGATCACCCGGTGCGCGCGCAGAAACGCCGAGGTCGCTTCGTGCCGGCCGCTGTGATGGGCCTCCAGGCGGCGCAGAAAGCAATCGCAGCCGATCACCAGCCGGGGCGTCCCGATCGCCTGCTCGATACGTGCGAACTCGGCTTCCAGGTCCGGCAGCATCGGCCCGGGACGCATGGCGGTCAGCACGATGCCCTTCTCGACGGCGCAATAGAATGTCAGGCTGCGATCGGCATTGACGCGCTGGATCGAGCGTACGTAAAAGTCGTCGCCGATGCGCACCGCAACGGGGTTGAGTGCGAACGCGCGATGATCGAGGGCATTCTCGGGTACGCCGATCACCCGCGCGTACTCGGCGGCCGCGGGCTCCGCGTTCAGTTCCAGCACCGTGCGGCTGTCGGGATCCGCGGCCGTGACGACCATCTTCTCGCCCGGTGCCTGCATGTGATGGGTCGAGAACACTTCAAACTCGCAGCGGGTATTAAACAGCAGCACCACCGCCGAGTCGGTGTGAAAACGTCCGTCGCAGTAGACATGGGTGTTGGCGAGATGAATATCGTCACCGGCCGAGCCGCCGAAGTTGGGGATGCTGCCGAGCGCGGAATTGAGCGCCACCAGGAACAACTCCTCCTGGCTCGACAAGCCGTCGAGCAGCGTCAGCGCAAAGGTATGTCCCTTGATCGGCGCCAGGTTCCGACTGCCGCAGCCAACGGTCAGCGTTTCGACCACCGCCTGGGCGTCGGTCAGCGAGAACTGGCCGATTTCCTTGACCAGCGCGCTTTCGATGGCAAAACCGTGACGGTCGAATCCGATGGCGGTGATGCAACCCTGACCATAACCGTTAGGCGTGATTTCGCCGGCCGTGGTGCAGCCGGCCAGGCCGATACCGGCAAAATCCTGCGCCAGCGCGCGGCCGAGCACCTCGAGGTCGTATTCCGCCGAGCAGAAGAACAGCACGAATCCGGGATCGGCGTCACGAAACGCGTCGCGCAGCTCGCTGGATGCCCGGCGCGGATCCGCGCTGTAGCTCGCCGCGGTGGTCATCGGCAAATGGGAAAACGCTTGCTTCAACGCCAGTCTCCTGCGTAACGGCTCCGCTTCGATTGTATCCCCTGCACGGCATTTTGCGACATGCTACTTAAGCGCCATCCGCCATCGTACCCAAGCTTTTGTTTTTGCGAGAGTTTCAAGAGCATAAACCAGAATGGGCACACTCCGGTCAGAGCCAGATACTACTATGGTAGCAGTCGGCGGCCTACCACGACCGTGCGGCCTGCAGCCTTAACCACGCCGGCGGGACCCGGACATAAAAACGCGGCCGGGCATACTGGAGAAGGGGGAAACCAGTATCCGCGACCGCGTCATCGCGACCTTCGCATTATGTCGGCCGGGGCCGACAGAAGCCGTTACCAGGTCAGTACTGCACCGACTGCGATGGTGTCGGTTTCTTCGAAATCCGCGCCGTCCAGCGTCACTTCCGTACGATTGAGCTCCGCGACCAGTTTGAGGTTGTCGTTGACGTCGTGGAACCAGGCTACCGCGGTGTTTTCGTACTCGGCATCGGCGCCACCGAGCAGGGGGTCGTCGCTGCTCTCGTTTTCACCATAGGACAGAACGAAACGGTTTGCACCGAGGGTATAGGATGCCTGTGTCAGGTAACCGGATACCTGGTTGTCTTCCGAGGTTACCAGGTTGGTGAGGCCGGCCACGGTGCCGAGCCCCTCGCCATCGAAGCCCGAGGCCGTCAGCGACAAACCGCCGAGACGAAGGTTGGCACCGCCGGCCACACCGCTGGAATCGACCTCTTCGGTATCGGTCTCCGAACTCTGATACAGCCCGCCGACCCAGGTCTTGACCGAGCCACCGTCAAACGCACGTGCCCAGGTCAACTCGGCCTCGAAGCGCGGCAGGTCTTCCGACGAGCCGGCATCGCTCTTGTTCGGATCCATGATGCCGGCGGCGAGCTGAAAGCCGGCCCGCTCCGGCGTGCGGTAGCTGATCTGCGCTACCGGGAAGGGATACAGATAGCCGGAGCCGATATTGCCGAACGATACATTGCCGCCATCGACGAGTCCCAGGGTGTCGGAGACCTGACCATGCCCCAGCAGCAATTCGTCCGACATGATGTTGGTGCGCCCGAACAGCGCGAAGTCCTTACCGATCAGCACCTGGCCGAAGCTGCCGTCGACGGTTCCGTAAAACTGTCGCACGTCGATACCGCTGCGCGTGCCGAGCCCTTCGGCACCTCGAACAACGTCGTTGTCGTTGATGGTGACCCAGAAGGAGGAGCGCGCGCCAAGGCTCAGATCGCCCGCTTCCTTGGCAACGTCGAAGGCAATCCAGTTGGGCAGAAAGCCCATGCGGACACGGGCCTGGTCACGATCACCGTTGGGTCCGCCATCGATATCGCTCTGCGTGTAGAAGGCGTTAATCAGACCATCGGTGCTGAATCGGGTGCCGTCCTGGTTGTACAGCTCGATGGTGGCCGAAGCCTGACTGGCCGCAAGGGAGGATAGCGCCAGCGGCAGTAAAGTAAGAAGCAGCTTGTTATTTTTCATCGGGTTTCCCGGCTCGGTTTGTTGTTATGGCAGGCGCCATTATCGAACCGCTCCTCACCCCTTCGAATCAGCCATTGGCCTATAACAATCAATCAGTTAGCATGCAACTACGGAGCCTGACCACAGGTACCGGAGCCGACCCATGGGGGGCCCGCTGCGGCCGGACCCTCTCCGGCCCCCTGTCCGGTAGTGCCGGTTTTTCACGCGGACGCAGCAATTAATAACTGGACTATGCTGAGAACCGCAGACCCAGGATTTGCTTAAGGAAGACAACATGATGAAGACGATAATTGGCGCCCTGTGCCTCGGTACGGTGCTGATCATGTCCGCACCGATAGCCAACGCCTCCGAAACCGCCAACCGGCTGATCGATCAGGCTCGGCAGCAATGCTCAACCCTCAATGGCGGGGAACTGGGCTTTCAGCCCGGAACCATCAGACTGATCGACCTCAATGGCGACGGTGTCGACGACGAGATCATCGATGAGAGCACCTACACCTGCACCAGTTCGCAGACCCTGTTCTGCGGTACCGGCGGATGCGGACTCAAGGTCATCGTCGGCGACAGGATCCTCGAGCGCCTGGCCAAGCAATGGCAGACACTGGATTGGGATGGCGACCGCATACTGCTGTTGCAGCTGCATGGCGCCGAATGCGGTGGATCCGGCCTCGAGCGCTGCTACGAGGCGATCAGTTGGGGGGACGGGGACTTCCGCACTGTGAGACCGCCACGCTGATTGTCGAGCGGCCGGAGGCCGGCAATCAGCCTGCCTGTTCCGGCAGGCGCCAGCGCGAGCCGAAACAGGCCTGCGGTGAAAGAGGCGGCAGAGCTACCACTCCAGCCAGCAGCTGCGCTCGCGCAGGTAATCCTGCCAGTAACGATGATCGGGACAGTGCTGCGCCACCAGTTGCCAGAAGCGTGGCGAGTGATCGAAATGGCGCAGGTGGCACAGTTCGTGGATCAGCACGTAATCGGCGGCACCCGGCTCGGCCAGCACCAGCCGCCAGTTGAGCGCGATGCGCCCGCGATTGTCGCAGCTACCCCAGCGCCGCCTGAAGCCCCGTACTGCAACACCTGCAGGTGCGAGACCGGTCTGGCTCGCAAGATGTCGCAGTCGGGCCGGCAGCGCCTCACCGGCGCGATCCAGCAGCCAGCCGCGCACCTGCTCCTCGGCCACTGTCGCCTCGGGTCGCCTGATCCGCCGCGACAGGCCGACGATCAGGGTGTCACCGGACAGTTCACAGCCGGACGCCGCGCCTGGTTGCCAGTGCAGCCGGATCCAGCCCCCCCGATAGGGCAGCGATGCGCCATCCTGAACTTCCAGCCGGTGCCTGTCGCGCTGCGCCACGAC
This sequence comes from Oceanospirillaceae bacterium, assembly GCA_013373085.1. Lineage (GTDB taxonomy): Bacteria > Pseudomonadota > Gammaproteobacteria > Pseudomonadales > Balneatricaceae > Marinobacterium_A. The sequence goes on from JABXIM010000107.1 coordinate 88,161, forward strand.
AATAGACAGGCGCTGGGCGACCCACGCCTGACGCTCCCGCACGAAACCGCTGACCCAGTCGTCAGTGACCCAGTGTGGCACCCGTACCTCGACCAGGTTCCCCTTGATCTGTATAGCGGCGGTACGGCGACGGCGGCTGCGCACTACCCGATAGTCGAACGGCAGAGGCGCTTCGTACTGTAAAGATGACATAGCGAGGGTGGATGCCTAACCTGCAGGTGAAAGCCGATAGCTTACGGGATTTAACCGCCATGGTTCCAGCAAACTGCGACCAGCTGGTTGCCGATATTCGCGCCTGCCGCCACTGCCAGGGGCTTCCCGACGGCGTTCGGCCCATCATCCAGGCGGGCGCCGATGCTCGCCTGCTGATCATCGGACAGGCGCCCGGGGTCCGTGCAAATGCCAAAGGCCGACCCTTCGACGACGCCAGCGGCGATCGCCTGCGGGCGTGGATGGGGCTGACGCGGGACAGCTTTTACGACCCGCAACAGGTCGCGATCATGCCGATGGGCTTCTGTTTCCCGGGACGGGGACGCAGCGGCGACCTGCCTCCCCGGCCCGAGTGCGCACCGCTGTGGCACGCGCGTCTGCTGGCAACGCTGCCACATATCCAACTGACGCTGCTGATCGGGCAATACGCCCAACGCGCCTATTCGCCCCGTCCGTTCAGCAGCCTGACCGACTGTGTCGAACACTGGCGCGAGCTGTTGCCGGCATACCTGCCCCTGCCCCATCCATCCCCCCGTAACCAGCTCTGGCTCAAGCGCCACCCCTGGTTCGAGGCAACGCTGCTACCGGAACTCAGGGCCCGGGTGCGCGCGGCGCTCAGCGTCACCTGACTCGACGCTGCGTCCTCGCATGCGGCAGGACCTCGGGTTCACAGCCGGCGCAGACAGGCGCGCACCGCCTCCCGGTAAGCGCGCTGCGCCGTACTATCGTCAATCCCGGCGTAACGCAGCTGGTCGTAACGGCGTCCGACCGCGAGAATCAGCGGCGCCAGTTCCGGCCAGGCTTCGGCCACGCGCGCGGCATAGCGGCCAACAGGCTCGCCGCTGTGTCGCTCGAGACCGCGGGCACCAAGGCGATGTGACAACCGGACCAGCTCGCTATCCACTTTGTCGAGGGTCTTCGGCCGGCGCTGGCGCAGCAGCGACAAAGCCACCCACCCCAGCACCAGGCAGAACGGCAGCGCCAGAGCCAGCGCCAGCTTCCACAGCGTCAGCTCTCCGAACCAGCGCTGCAACAGGGCGTCCTGGCGCAGATGGAAGCTGAGCACCCAGCGATGCCAGCTGTAGTTGACCGCCTCGACCCTGAGCCGAACCTCGTTGATCCAGCCGATGCGGCCGAACCGTACCGGAGACAGAGGCGTATCGGCGAGAAACCCCGGCTCGTCCGCCAGCAACTGGTCGACGGTCTGCTCGACCCGCTCCGGCGCCACCGCCGCGGTCGGGTCGACCCTTACCCAGCCCCGGTCCGGATACAGCACCTCGACCCAGGCATGCGCCTCGTACTGCCGGATCAGCAGATAGGATTCGTAGGGATTCCACTCCCCCCCCTGGTAACCGCCGACGATACGCGCCGGCACGCCGGCCGCGCGCAGCAGGAACGCCATCGCGCCGGCGTAATGGCCACAGAAACCGCGGCGCGTCTCGAACAGAAACTCATCGATGCTGTCCTCTCCGAGGCTGGGTGGCGACAGCGTGTAGACGAACTCCCGATTGAACAGAGCCAGGCTACGGGACACCAGCGCTTCGACCGACGGGTCTTCGTTACGCCAGCGCTCGGCGAGCTCCCGTGCTCGCGGGTTCCCGGATGCCGGCAGCTGCAGATAACGCGCCCGCGCCGACTCGCCAGGCTGCTGTGGCAGCTCGGCGAGCGGCCGCGAGACCAGCGCGAAATCAGCGCGCTGACGGATGCGCGACGGCGCGCGCAGCGTCCAGTTTGCCGCTAGCCGCAGCGGCCAGTTAGCCGATACCGGATAGTCGAGGGCATAGACCCAGGGCTGTCCGCTGGGCTCGATGATCATCTGGTAGCGCAACAGCGGTCCGGACGGCAGTTCGCCCACCGCCGGTGGCGACAGATGGTCAGATTCAGCCTGCCAGCGACGGCCGTCGAAATAGTCGTAGGTCAGACCGCGCCAGTAGCGCTGCGAAGGTGGCGGCACCCGACCGCTGCTGAACTCGACGCGGAAGGCCACGGCGCTGGAGCCGGTAAGCCGGCTGACATCGCCCGGCGACAGCGTGTCCGACAGCCCCGTGACCGCCTCGTCCTGCACCATCGGCGCGTACCACAACGGTCCGATACGGGGCACGATCAGAAACAGCACCAGCATCAGCGGCAACGCCGGCAGTATCAGCCGGACGGCCGCGCGCAGCGGACGCCGGAAATCGGGATGATGCTCGCTCTGGTAGACCGCATTGAGCGCGGCCGTGATCAGTATCATCGCCAGCAGCACGTAGAGCGCATGCAACAGCGTCTGGCCGAACAGCAGTTCGGTCGCGGCGAGGAAGTAGGCAACGTAGACCAGCACCAGCGCATCGCGGCGCTTGTAGATTTCCAGCAGCTTCAACGCGAAACCGGCGACCAACAGCGCCACCGCGAGTTCCGGCCCGTTGCCTCGCCCGATCGATACCACCGCGCCGATACCGGCGGTGATCGCCATCATGAACTTGACGCTCCAGTGCGGAAAGGAGGTCCGCCCGAGGTGGACCAGCAGGCGCCAGCCGATTGCGCCCAGGGTCATCACCGGCAGCCACCAGGGCAGGCGCAGACTGTGCGGCAGCAGCACCACGACCACCATCAGCAACTGCCAGACGAGCGCCGGACGGGTCAGCTGGTAGACGCCCTTCATCTAGTCCTTCCCCTTGCCGAACAGCGCCAGCGCCCTCAGCACCTCGTGTCGATGTCGCTCGCCACGCCCCGGCCGGATCTCGATGCCGGGCAGTCGCAAGCCATACTCGAGACGCTGTCGCGCCAGTTTCAGGGTCCAGTAGCAGAGGCGTGAGAGCCTGCTCTCGACGTCCAGCTCGGGCCAGAGGTTCCAGTCGAGCCACAGCTGGCGGTCGGCGTGATCGCCGAACTGCTTGGCGTGCAGTCCCTGTCCGGCCGCCAGTTGCTTCCAGGCGATATGCCGCGGCGACATGCCGCGCTGGTAGGCCTCGAGACCGAGAAAGTCGTCGCTGCCACGCCCGTCCAGCAGCGCACCGCTGCCATCGCTGCCACTGCCGGCGGGGAGACTGTCCCCGGGCAGCGGCCGCGGCCAGGCCAGCGCCTTGAGATCGGTCTCGAGCCAGGTCCAGGCCCGCAGCAATCCAAGCGGATAAAGGGTTTCGATCAACAGCGCGCCAGGCCGCCACCAGCCCCGCGCCGGCGCCTGGGCATAGAGCCTTACGCGGCGCTCGCTGTCGCCGATAAGGTCACAGCTGACCGGCGCCTGGTCCACCCATGAAAGCTGAATCGCTTCGTAGTCGCGCCGGCTGCCGGCGCGCAGCAGCAGCTCGAACTCCGCTTGTTCGCCGACAAGGCAAGGCCGGGCCGACAGCGCCGTGATACTGAGTCCCGCGAGGTTGCTGTAGGTGTGGAGAATCGACAGCACGAACAGCGACAGCAGCAGAAAGCTGGCGCCGTACACCAGGTTGTTTTCGTAGTTCACGCCCAGCAGCAGAATGATCAGCGACGTCACCAGGAACCAGAGCCCGGCGCGGGTCGGCAGGATATAGATGCGGCTTTGCGTCAGCGTCAGGCTGTGAACGGGACGGTAGCGGCGCAGCGACCAGGCACGCATGAATCCCACGAGCCGGCGATAAAATCCGGCACTCACCGCAGCATCACCTCTGGCCGTTTTTCACCATCAGCCAACCACATCGACACGCTCCAGCATCTGCCGGATCAACGCCTCGCTGCTGTGCCCGCCGACCTGCTCGGCCGCCCGCAGCCGGTGGCCGATCACCGGCTCAAGCAGCGCCTGCACATCCTCCGGCACGACATACTCCCGCCCCTGCATGTAGGCCCAGGTGCGGGCGCACTGCAGCAGCGCCAGGCTGCCCCGGGGGGATACGCCATAGGCGAATTCGGGTGCCTCGCGGCTGTACTGCACCAGGCGCTGAAGATAGTCGATCAGGCTGTCCGACACCCGCACCTCGCGACAGGCTTCGCGAATGGCCGCAAGATCATCGAGATCGATGCAGACCGGTAGCGGATCGCGCTGGCGTCGATAACGTCCTTCGCTGAGCAGTTGCCGTTCCGCGGCCGGATCCGGATACCCCAGTTCGATGCGCATCAGGAAGCGGTCGAGCTGCGACTCCGGCAGCGGAAAGGTGCCGAACTGGGTAATCGGATTCTGGGTGGCGATGACGAAGAAAGGCTCCGGCAGCGGGTGCGTCACACCGTCGAGGGTAACCTGACGCTCCTCCATCGCCTCCAGCAAGGCGCTCTGGGTCTTCGGCGTGGTACGGTTGATTTCGTCGGCCAGTAGTAGCTGGGTGAACACGGGGCCCGGATGAAACCGGAACGCCGACGCCTGCTGATCGAAAATGGAGACCCCGATAATATCGGCGGGCAGCATGTCGCTGGTGAACTGGACGCGCTGAAAACTGAGTCCCAGGACCTGCGCCAGCGCATGCGCCAAAGTGGTCTTGCCCATGCCCGGCAGATCCTCGATCAGCAGGTGCCCCTGGGCAAACAGGCAGGTCAGCGCCATCCGTACCTGGGTATCCTTGCCCAGTACCAGCGTGCTGACGCTGCTGACGGCGCGCTCGATCTTGTCCTGCATTGCCAATCCCTGCTGCCTCTCGACCGGTGTCGCCAGCATGCCACAGCCCTCCTGCAAAAGACAAAACACCCGTTCAGCCGGGCGCCGAACGGGTGCAGTTGAACACGACTTCAGAACTTGAGCGGAATCGATTCGCGATGATAGTCCATCACGGCGCCCGAGCAGGCCTCGTCGTGCGGCACCACCTGAACCAGATTGGCACTGTGGATGCCCGCCTTGTGGCAGAGATCGTAGGCCTGGGTCACGTTGGCATAGGTCAACACCTCGCCGTGGCTGTCTCGGATCAGCTCCTTGCCATCGTCGAACTCGACCTCGACAACCATCGGACCGCAGCCCGACTCGATGAAGTTGACATTTCTGAGCCGGTGGCTCGACGCCAGTTGTTTGAACTCGGAAATCTGCATGAGATATCTCCTGTTCGCTGCGGCATGGGTGACGCCCGTAAAAGCTCACCCGACGCCTTGCCAGGCTGGTTTGCCTGACCGCTTAATTATAGTTCAGGCCGTGACTCCGACACCGGAATGAGGCCGCGCGGCAATTTCGGGACGCCCGAACAGGTAACCCTGTCCGCAGCGACACCCGAACGCCAGCAGCCACTGCCGCTGCGCCTCGGACTCGACGCCCTCGGCGATAACGTCAAGGTCCAGCTTCGCCGCCATCGCGACCACCGCCTGGATGATCTGCCGGTCGCCCTCCTCGGTTTCCAGGTCGTGCACGAAACAACGGTCGATCTTCAGCGTGTCCACTGGCAACTGCTTCAGCAGCGCCAGTGAGGAATAGCCGGTACCGAAGTCGTCGATGGATATACGCAATCCCATGCGCTGCAGTTCATCGAGAATGGTCGCGGTCGCGTCAAGATTGTCCATCAGGGTGGTTTCGGTGATTTCGAGCTCCAGCAGAGCCGGCGGCGCCCCGGAGTGCTTCAGGATGCGCCCGACTTCCTTGAGGAAACGCTTGTCGCGGAACTGCTGCGGACTGATGTTGACCGCCACCGGCAACGGCTCGCGTCCCTGCGCATCCGACGCGGCGAGCATCGCGCATACCGCTTCCAGCACCCAGTAGCCGAGCGGCACGATCAGACCGGACTGTTCCGCGGCCGGTATGAATTCCGAGGGCGGCAGCCAGCCGTGCCGAGGGTGATTCCAGCGGATCAGGGCCTCGTGCGCCACCGGACGTCCCTGCGTCAGCTCGACGATCGGCTGATAAGCGAGCTCCAGCTGTTGCCCGGCCAGCGCACCACGCAGTTCCTCTTCCAGTTGCATCAGTCGGGATGCTTCCTGCTGCATCGCAGGATCGAAGAACGCGATGCAGTTCTTGCCGCGGCGTTTTGAGGCATACAGCGCCAGATCGGCGTTGCGTGACAGCTGACTGGCGGTTTCGCCATCCGCTGGCGCAACGGTGATGCCGATCGACGTGCTGATGACAAGCTCCCGGTTCTGCAACTTCACCGGCTGGCGGATCGCATTGATAAGCTTCTCCGCCAGGCGCAGCAGATCTTCACCGCTGCCGCTGTCGAGCAGGACCACCGCGAATTCGTCCCCGCCCAGGCGCGCGACTATATCGTTGGCCCGCACCTGGCTGCGCAGGCGACGCGCCACGGCCACCAGCAGCTGGTCGCCAACTTCGTGCCCCATCGAGTCGTTGATACGCTTGAAATCGTCCAGATCCAGATAGAGCAGCGCCAGCGGGCCGCCGGACCGCAACTGCTCCCGCAGCGCCTGTTCCAGCTCCTCCTGCAACAAGCGCCGGTTCACCAGGCCTGTGAGAAAATCGTGGTATGCCAGCTGGTGCAATTCGTGGGTACGGGAATCGACCAGCGCCCGCAGGCGCTGTGGCTCGCGCAGGACATAGTGAACCAGCCAGGCGATCAACAGCGCGACCATGCAGCTCACCAGCACCCCGAACAGGAATCCGGGATAGCCCTCGTCCAGGTCCCGTCCCATGCGCAGAATCCAGCGACCGTTGGGCACCTGGACATCCAGCATCTGTACCGTACCCGGATGTTCGCGCGTGCCACCGGCGGTCACCAGGTATTCGACGCCGTCGCTGTCGGGCCTGACCAACTCGTAAAAATAGCCATTGCCGGCCAGCACTTCGAGATCGGTCACCGAGAGCAGACGCTCCAGATCGATCACGGCGGAGACAAAGCCCCAGAAAGACTCGCCGCCGTCGCCCCGGTGCAGAAAGACGGGATTGTAGCCGACCACACCCATCCCCCCCTGGACCAGTTCCAGCGGCCCGTTGAGGGTCAGCACACCGTCCTGCCGGGCGCGTTTGGCCGGGCCCGAGGCGAGCGGATAATTGAAAAGATGAAGACCCATGGCGGCTTCGTTTCCCGGCAGCGGATAGATCTGCCGGATCACGCCCGCCGGCACCAACTGCAGGCTGGAAACGGCCGGGAAGTCCCGCAGGATCTCCTCGGCGCGGCGCGGAAAGTCCTCCGGTTCGCCGCCGCTGCGGCGCACCTCGTGCGCCATCATCTGGGTCGAGAGCAGGGTCTGGTTGAGCAGGCGTTCGATCGCCGTCGCCTGGGTATTGATGACGTCGCGTAACAGCGAGGCCTGTTCTTTCACAAACAGGGCCTGGTTCAAATGGTTCCAGTAGGTCCCCAGCAACAGCACCAGAAAGAAGACCGTAACCGAAATCAGCGACGTCTTACGCAACATTCTCCCTCCAGTTGCGTAGGGGCCGCCATTGACCGGCACCCCCTGTCAATAACCCGGTACTGGCACGAACCAGACCGGGTTGAAGAGGCTCGAGGATGAGCCTCCGCAGCGAACTGCGTCTGTACTCCACCGCCAGCGGCGATGAAGCAGTGGCGTGAATCAAGGACCCGGGGCTGAGCCGGAATTCACGCCCGATATGTCTACACCTGGACCGCCCGTGTTGGGCCCATCTCGTCCGGCTCCGCTGACCAAGCCGGGCGACGAAATATCAGTGGTGATGACCGCCTTCGCCGTGGGCATGACCGTGCTGCAGCTCTTCTTCGGTCGCTTCGCGTACGTCAACCACTTCGATTGCGAAGTTTAGTACTTCACCCGCCAGCGGGTGGTTACCATCCAGGGTTACGTTGTCATCAGCGACCGCCACAACGGTGACCGGCTGCTCGCCCCACGGAGTCTGGGCCAGGAACTGCATGCCGACTTCGATCTGCTCGATACCAACGAAGTTGCTGCGATCGACGGTCTGGACCAGGTCGTCGCGACGGCTGCCGTAGCCGCGTTCCGGCTCGACGGTGACGTCAAGCTTGTCGCCTGCGGCCTTGCCGGCCAGAGCCGACTCGAGGCCTTCGACGATGTTGCCGCCGCCATGCAGGTAAGCCAGCGGTTCCTGACCTTCGGAAGAGTCGATGACGTTGCCGTCGGCATTTTTCAGGGTGTAGTGTATTTGTACAATGGTATTTGCAGCGATCTGCATACTAACTGTCTCCGTTTGGTTATCAAAAACTGGCCCAGAACACCAACGGATAGACCCTGCCCGGCATGGACATTCGAGCATTGGCACTGAACTGCAGAATTTGGTGAATCGACGGGGCATGGGTCCCGACAGGCGCATCCTAACGTGCGTAACACGCCACTGTCACCCCCGCGCCGGCAACTCATGCCGAGCGCTCCAGCTGATGACTCCCTGCATCGAAGCGCCAGAGGTTATCCGGCCGCAGGTTGACACCGCCCACCCAGCGGTCAATCGGCTGCCACGCCAGCCAGTCCCGCTCCCCTCGCAGGACTTCGCAACCGGTATCGCTGAGTGCAAACCGTAGCGCCAGGAATGCCTCGCTCGCCCCCTGCAGGCCGGGCCGTTCGAAGCGCCCGTCCAGCACCCGCAGAAGTGGGCACGGCGCCGCGAGCAGGCGTTCGAGTACCAGCCAGAAACTGGCATCGCCCATGAACGCGACCGCCTCGCGCTCGCGCACCGCCTTGAACAGCGCCCCGGGCGCGAGTTCCCCCCCGGCCAGCGCGTCCAGCGTCAGGCGTTCGGTGAGATTGAGCCCGTCGGGTCCCGGAAGCTCCTGCAATATGCGCTCGAGCGCCGGCTTGAGGAATGGCAGTGCAGACAGGTCCTGCTGCAGCAGCGCCAGCATTGCACGAGGGTTGGATGCGGTGTAGGCCTGCCAGGCGACCTCGCCCAGTTGCAGCTGCGCTTCGGTCAGCGGTTGTCGTTCCTCGAACAGCAAGCGGGTCTCCGCAGGCTCCGCTTGCCCCAGGTAGTCGGCAACGAAAACAATTTCCGGCCAGCCACAACCCCTACCCTCGCCACTGTACCAGTGCAGCAATTGCATCAGGTGCAGCTGATCGAACAGTTCAAAGGAATTCCAGATGACAACGCCGCCTTCCCGGGCCGCACTGCGAAAAAGCGCATCACGCGCCTGAAAGTGAGTCTGCGCCTCGAAGTCGGTGGCCCAGCCGCAACTGGCGATGAAAGCGGCACGCAGAGATGACATTTCATCCAGGCTGAGGCCTCCGGGCACGGGTCCGTCATGCAAGACATCATCCCAGGGCAGGAAGTCTCCTTCCAGTCCGGCGCGTACCAACCATTGGTTGGCCATTTCGCCATTGGTGATATGTCGCAGCATGGGTCTGGCCTCCCTGATGCAGAAGACAGGCGCGAGTCGCAAGGGTTCCGCGGAACCCGGCTCATCGGTTGTCGACAGCGCCGGCGTGCCGTCGCTCTTAAGCGTAGCCCTGGCCGCCGTCTTTGACCGGAAAATAGGCCGAAATCGCCTGGCTGTCGCCCGTGCGGGCTTCTATGACGCTACCTTTGAAGCCCGGCGTCGAGCCATGGAAGCAAGTGCCGGCAGCATGCCCAATGTAGCTGATCAGTCGTCGAGCGCGCCGCCCGCACTGACCAGAGAACGGGCACCCGCCTCGACGTAGGGATTGCCATTACCCTGTACCGCCCGGATGCGCCGATTGCGTTCGAGCTCCCAGGCGTCCACCGGGTCGGTCCGGGACCAGGCCTCCAGCAACTGAGTTTCCTGGCGGCTGAGCCGCAAGCCATACCGGTCCCGCATGTAAAAGTAGGTTCGAGCGATATCGCCCCTGACCGTTTCCGCCGGCTCCGCAACCCGCGCCTTGAAGTCCACTTCGACGTCACAGCGGCCATAAGCACGGGATTCGCCGGCGACCAGGCCGTAGCCGTAGTTGGACCGGTCACCGTTGACCTCCCCTATGGCAGGCACCAGATTATGCATGTCGGCTTCCATGAGACGGAAGTCCGGATCCTTGCGGCAGGCGCGTCGCCCGCCCTGCTGCCAGCACTGAAGCTGATGGCCGAACGCCCATGCCGGCATCACGTGCTCCCACTCGATACGCGACGCCCGATTCGCGTTCTTGCGCGCCTGATAACCGCACGCTTTCAGGTCTGGCGACAACCGTTTGCCCTGCGCGCTGAAACCGCAGCCACAATAAAAGCTCACGGCATTGGTACTGTAGATTTCCGCCAGCTCACGCTTGGCGCTACTAAAGGACGCTGGCTGTTCGGCCAGCGCTGACAGCGGCACCAGCAGCAGTGCCCAGAACTTTCGTAACATAGCTTCGCAACATCAGCCAGAAAATGGCCAAATACTACTTTGCTTTCAGGCAGATGCATACGAAACCTCGAATCTTCTCGAAAAAATGCCGCGAAATGGCGCTGGTAATTTAGGAATTCCTCCTAAATCTTTTCGTTGTTTTGTGGTCTAGAGTCCGTACTGACCGGTACTGCAAGGACGAGGCGCATACGCCCGATACCGGCCTCTCCACCCATGCCACAGGAGGCACCGTCATGGAAAGATCCTGCCCCTCATGTCAGCAACTGAACACTCTGGTTACACCCCATCCGGAACTCGTAACCCTCAGCAAGCAGCTCAACAGCGAGCTGTTCAAATGCCGCAGCTGCAACAGCTTCCTGATGCTGGATCAAAATGGCTGGGAAATTCTCAGTGCCGGCGAGTACCAGGATGTCTATCCGGGCAGCCGGGCTCGATACACGGCCTGAGCCTTCGTGCCCAGACCTTCACTCTTTGCACCCATCAAACCAGTAAGAACCGGAAGGGAGGTTACCCATGGCGGATTGTGCCGGCTGCTGCCCAACGATGACACGCCCTGCACCACGCGTGCTGGATCTGGAGCGGTTCAGCATACTGTTCGACAGTCCGTCGCTCTGTATTGCCCGCTGCAACGCCTGCGGTCGCTGGCTCGTCAATGACGGAGACTGCTGGGAGCCGCTGCTGCAACAGGAGCGCCGCCAACTCGTCAGCGGCCGCGGCTGAAGTGCCGAAGCGACCAAAGGGCTTGCCCGACCGGGCAGCCTGTTATCAACCTAGCTGTGCGCTACTTTGCGATCGCGCGCAGCCTTCTCCAGGGCCTGTCGAATAGACGGGTAATCCTGCATCGCGACCAGCACGTCTTCACGCCGCAGTTCGTACAGCGAACAGGGCGTGACGGCACGAACGGTGGCGCTGCGCGGCGCCTGATGCAACAGCGCCATTTCGCCACAGAAGTCACCGGCCATCAGCGTCGCCAACTGACGCGACTTGCCGTCCTCCGCGAGGATGACGCGCACCACCCCCCGGGCGATCAGATACAGCGAGTAGCCGGTCTCGCCCTGGGTGATGATATCGTCACCTTCGGCAACGGTCAGCGAGCGCATCCGCGCCGCCAGCCCGGCGAATTCCGCTTCCGGAATCTCGCGCAGGAAAGGCACCTTGCGCAGCAATTCCGTCGGCTCGACACGCAAACGCTTCACTTCGTGTCCACGCAAGGCCCGTAACTGCTGCGTCATTTCGTGCTCGAGCGCCTCGGCGATACCGGCCGGCAGGGTACCTCTTTCAAGCTGTTCGTCGATCGCCTCGACTTCCGCCAGCAGTATCAGGCGTTGCCCCAACCGCTCCTGCATATCCGACACGAACTCCGGAAACTGCTCGGCCATCTGATCGAGCTGCGACCGCGCCAGGTCATACCAGCCGACATACTGATCCCGTACTTCGGCAGCGACCCGCGCTGAAATCGACTCCGTTTCGACCAGCTCGTCGAAACGTTCCAGCACCCGGCCGCAGCTTTGATAGCGCCCCCAAGACATCTCGTAGTCCATCGCCACCTGGCGGATCCGCAGCCGCTCGAGATAACCGGCCATCGCAGCGAAACGCCCCAGCCATCGCAGGCGCAACTGATCCAGGGCGGTGCGGCGACGCTCGCTGAACTGGATACTGTCGAGCTCGTCCTGGAAGCGAACCGTATCGAGATTCAGCGCCACCTGCTGTCGAAGGCGTAGATAGGAGGACTCGCTCAGGTGTCCCTTGTTGAACATGTCGATGAACAGGGCCTGTTCCTCGGCAAAGCCACGCAGATACAGCAGCCGGCGCTCTTCATTGGCGTTGAGTTCGGCGCGGCGCAGTTGCGCCAGCTCTTCGCGAATCGTCAGCATCTCGCGGTCCGAGTTCAACTGCAGCTGCTGCGCGATCGAGCCGGAGAAGAGGCCGCCGGCCATCAGCTCCGGAATGCGGCTCTGGGCACGACGCTTGGCCAGCAGGTTGCCCTCGACGCGTGCGAAGCGGTCGGCAAGCGAAGGCCGGTCCAGTGCCAGCCGGTGCACCAGACGGTCAATGGTCAGCGCCGGAACCAGCAAGGTGAACAGCACCGCCCCCATTACCAGCGAGGTGAAGATATCCGAATACTCGAATGCCGGCAGGCTGAGAACGATTGCCAGCGCAATGGCGCCACGCAATCCGCCCCAGTAAATCACGGCCTTGTATCCCATGCCCACCGGTTGTGCACCGGGCATGCGCTCGACCAGCGGCATCAGCCCGAACACCACCACCAGCCGCGACAGCAACATGCCCAGTATCACCCACACCAGCAGCGGCATGGTTTCCAGCAATGACGACAGCTCGACCTTGAGCCCCACCATCAGAAAGATCAGCGCGGTGGCAATGAATGCCATGTACTCCCAGAAGTGCTCGAGATAGACACGAACGGCCGGCGTCACCCGGATCCAGCCCCAGCCGCTGAACGTCAACGCCGCGGCCACCGCCGCCATGACACCACTGACGTGCAGCAACTCCTCCGCAACCAGAAAGGAGGCATAGGCAAGTATGGTCGTCAGCGTGATCTCGATTGGATGATGGCCTTCGACCAGTGTCAGGAGGTACCCCGTCAGCAGTGCCATCAGCCAGCCCACCAAAAGCCCGCCGACAAACACCACAACGAAGTCGAGCATGCCACCGACCACGGATTCGGCCGAGACCACTCCGGCCACCAGAATGCCGACCAGCACCCGGGCCAGCACGATAGAAGTGGCGTCATTGAACAGACTCTCCCCCTCCACCAGCACGGTGAGGCGACGCGGCGCACCGAGCCGCTTGAACAGCGAGATCACGGCCACCGGATCGGTGGCACTCAGAATAGCGCCGAGCAGCAAAGCCGCGACAAAGGGAATCGGCGTCACCAGCGCCATCAGCCCGCCGATGATGAACGTCGACACCAGCAGACCGGGTACGGCCAGCACCAGCACGGGCACCAGGTCCCGGCGCAATTGACGGGCATCGAGATGAAAGGCGGATTCGAACACCAGGGTTGGCAGAAACACGTACAGGATCAAACCCGACGATATTTCCAGCTCCTTGAAGGCGCCGAAGGTATCCGGATAAGAGTCTCCGAGCTCCGCCAGAACCAGCCCGACCAATACCAGCGCCACGGTAAAGGGAAACCGTAGCTTCTCGGTGACCGCCAGCGTTGCTGCCGCGATAAGCAGCAGCACGATGATACCGGCCACCAGGTGGGCAATATGCAGGCCTGACTCCATTGCTGGCCTCGAAAGGCTGTGTCAGATAGATACATTAAAGAAGTCAACCGCGACAGCGGTCAAACAGCATACAGCTGCAAGACCGGAAAATCCCCACGAAACCGCCACCATCCATTCTTATCAGCAACCACTTTTGAGGTTGGCGTACCGAATGCCATGCACTTAACTGCAAGCCAAATGCGTATACGGGTTGAAATAGGTCAATTCAAAAGGTATCTTTAGTTTCATATGAGATTATTACTCGAGGCCGAAAAGAGTTCGGCTGAATGCCGCCGCATGACAGTCACTCCCCGGTCATAACAACCCCATAAACTTCGAGTGCAACCCGACGATGATCAATCCCAACGAACTCCAGTACCTCAGCGGTTTCGGCAATGAACACGAAACCGAAGCCCTGCCCGGCGCGCTGCCCATCGGCCAGTTCAACCCGCAGAAATGCCCGTACAACCTGTATGCCGAGCAGTTCAGCAGCACCGCCTTCACCGCTCCACGCCACAGCAACCGTCGCACCTGGACCTACCGCCTGCGCCCGTCGATCGCGATGGGCGACTTCGTACCCGTTGACAAGGGGCTGATCCGTACCGCGCCGATCACCGAAGCGGTGTGCCCGCCGAACGTGATGCGCTGGGATGCGCTGCCGATTCCGGAGCAACCGACCGATTTCATCGACGGACTCGTCACCGTCGCCGCCAATGGCGATGCCCGCGCCCAGACCGGTATCGGCATCCACGTCTACCGCGCCAATGCCGGGATGGGCGACCGTTTCTTCTACAACGCCGACGGTGAGCTGCTGTTCGTTCCGCAGCAGGGCGCACTTCTGGCCTATACCGAAATGGGCGTCCTGCACGTCAAACCCGGCGAGATTCTGGTAATCCCCCGCGGCATCAAGTTCAAGATCGAACTGCCGGATGGACCGGTACGGGGCTACATCGCCGAAAACTACGGCGCACCGCTGCACCTGCCGGAGCGAGGCCCGGTCGGCGCCAACGGTTACGCCAACGACCGCGACTTCCAGTATCCGGTCGCCTGGTTCGAGGACCGCGAGGGCGATTTCAGCCTGGTGGCCAAGTTCTGCGGCAACCTGCACCAGGCGCCGATGGGCCATTCACCGCTGGACGTGGTGGCCTGGGTCGGCACCAGCGCGCCGTACAAGTACGACCTGTCGCGATTCAATGTCATCAATACCGTCAGCTACGACCATCCGGACCCGTCGATCTTCACCGTGCTGACCGC
>JABXIM010000144.1 GCA_013373085.1 Oceanospirillaceae bacterium
AGCGCCCGCGCCACTGCTGCGGCATCGGGCTCTCGCAGAGCCGTGAAGAGGCTGAGGGGGTCGAGGTCTGCCAAGGCCGCATCGCTCGGCAGAAGCGGACGGATATGCTCGCGGTCGATTTTGCCAGTGGAGGAATGTGTCTGTGCGAAAAGCGCCAGCAGGATCTCGCGATCCAGAGAGGCGAAGCGGATCGCGGGTGGCAGCACCCGACTCAACCGCGCAGGCAGCCGAGCGCCTGCGGGAAGCAGGATCATGAGCGGATGCGGCAGGGCCAGCGCCGCCAGGATCTCGGCCTCAAGCTTGATGTAGGCTTGCTCGGGCACCATGCGGCTCGTCGGGTCGATGGGACGCAGCAGTTGCAGGACCCCGCTCCGAGCTGCGCGCGGGGCCCGCATCTGCGCGGACCAGCCTTCTGGTAGAAGCAGTCTACCGATCGAGGTCGCGGTGCCGGCAAGCTGCTGTGGATCGATGCCATCGATCACCGTGACCTTGCGACGTTGGAGGGTGTCGAGGAATGCGGGCTCCGTGCAGAAGGTGGCTGCGAGCTGCAGCGCGGTCAGGATCTTGCCCGGCTCGATGAACCGTTTGGGCGTATCGGCGCCGGTCTCGTCAAGCGTCCAGCCGTCGACGCCTGCCGCGCGCATCGCTTCAAGATCGCGGGAATCGTGCCGCTGGCTGTGCTCCAGCTCGTCGAAGAGCGCGACCGCGCTCTGGTTGGTCGGCCTCTCGCCCGGATCGATCCGGTCGCCCTCTGTTGCGAGGTCGAGATCGTAGCGGTCGTCGGCCTCCGCCGTGCGGAGGCGGCGCAGGATCGTGCGGGCATAGGGGCCCCAAGGGGCGCTAGTGGGCTTCGGCATGTCGCGGTGCTCCATGACAAGGGGAAGGGGGCCGGCTGACGCCGGTTCTTTCCATGAAAAAAGGGGAGGTGAGTGGGGGAAGAGGGCGGGATCAGACGGAGAGGTCGGCGCCGGTGCCGAGCTGGTTCAACATGGCCAGGATCGTGGGCTCGAGCCGTGCCTCGTAGATCTCTGACTTCACGCGCAGATGCTCCCGGTACCTGGCAGGCGGGATGATCGCGCTGGGATGCGTGCGCTTCAGGGCGCCATGCATGCGCTTCTCGAGGCTTTGGGCCGCACGGCCCGTGGACATAGCGACTGTCCGCAAGATGGTGCCGCCGATCTCGGGACTGCACATCAGCTGGTGGTGAAGCCGGCTGCGCGGATTTTTCGAGAAGCCGAGCTTGGTCATGGACGACGAGTCGGGAATTTTGAAGCGCATGCAGTAGATAAAGCTCGGCGCCGTCGCCCAGCTGACGCCGCACCCGCCGCAGCAGATCCGCTCGGTTTGCATGTTGGCACGCGCGAACTCCTGAACATGTCCGCAGCTGTGTCGATAGCGGCGATAGCTCGAACCGCGATCTCGTGACGGGCCGAGCAGCTCTCAACCCGCAGTGCGCGCCTCGGCTTCTTCCACATGTCGGAGGCAAGTCTCGCAGCGCAGCGCATGTTTGCCGCGCGCGATTTGACGGACGCGTCCGAACTGCCGACGGATGGAGTGGCCACAGGCGGCACGGTAGAATCCATGCCTATGATCGTCCGGGTCGCGGTGCAGCAATTCGAGACCGACGGATCTGGCATCTTCGCGCCAGCGTTGCTCGATGCAATGTGGGCAAAGCGGCGTGTGGTCCATCAGCACATTGCGCTTGCTGCGGTGCTCCCCCGCCGCAGTGGTCGCATTCGAGCATGATCTGATACCGATCCGCACCACGGCGCGTGAGCCGAAACTCCTTGTCGCGCGCCATCTGCTGCCAATGCGCAGGGACCGGCGTCGTCACGGGGAGAGACATGATCGGAGGGATGTTGTGGTCAGGTTGGGTCATGAGAGAGCCTCCGGGCAGAGCGTGGCCAGCCCGCTGCCCGTGAGGGCGCGGTGGGCGACACGCGTAATGTGTGAGTAGACACGGGGGACCCGCCCGGCGCGGATCGCGCGCCGGCTGGTCAGCTGAAAGGCGGGGAGATCAGATCGCGCAGGTCTCGATCAGCGTATCCGGTTCGGCAACGGAACACGGCTCGGCCGAGGCCGCGACCGGGTCATTGAACTCGCCAAGATCGGCAATGGCGTCGAGGTGGGAGTGGCAGGTCTCCAACATCTGCTGCACGCGCGCCCCCACGGCGCCGGAAGCGCAGCAGGCGAAGAGCGGAGCGAAGCTGTGGAGCAAGCGATGGAGCGCGGTGAACTCGACGTCGTTGTCGTTCACGATCAGCGCCCGCGTGAGCAAGGCCGAACGCTTGAGAGGCCGGTCCTCGAGACGCTCGAGCGGTGACGCGGTGATCGCGTCCGTCGCTTGCAACGCGTCTTTCCGCGCCGCCTCGGCGTCGGCGATCCAGGCCTGGAACGCGAGGTCGAAGCAGTCGGCCGCCTCCAGATCCCGTACGAACTCGATGTACTTCGAGAGCGCGATGTTCAACTGCGTGAACCGGCGCGAGATAGTGCTGTGCGAAAACAGGTCGCGCGATGCTTCCGTCACGCCAAACGGCGTGGTAGCGATGATGGTAGCCATGGATGATCTCCAGATGATCGTACAAGGTCAGGGCAGGGCGAGAGGGTAGGATCTCTTGCCTCTGCCCGTTCAATATGGGATCATACTATTATGATGTCAACATCAAAATGGTAATATTGATGGCGCCTCCGAAGAAAGATACCGAAGCTCTCACGCTCCGACTGCCTCGAGAAATGATAGATGCGATCGATGACCGGCGGCGCCGGGAGGCGGATGTACCCACTCGCCCCGAGATGATTAGGAGGGCACTCGTACAGTGGCTCTCCATGACCGATGA
Organism: Oceanospirillaceae bacterium; assembly: GCA_013373085.1. Classification (GTDB taxonomy): domain Bacteria; phylum Pseudomonadota; class Gammaproteobacteria; order Pseudomonadales; family Balneatricaceae; genus Marinobacterium_A. The sequence goes on from JABXIM010000144.1 coordinate 2,838, forward strand.
TGCTGCGAAGCAGTAGTCGGTCAGGGTAGGGACACAGAGCAGATATGCCGGAGTGCCGAACAAAGGTCAGCATTCGCGGCAGCATCTCTCACGAGTGAAAACCGCAAAATTATATGGCATTCTAGCCCAGTCAGAGCGGGTCCAGCAGGCTGCTGGCCGCAGTGGGCTAGGGGAGGGCGAAGCCCTGCATGCAGGCGACGAGGAGGGGGTTCCTCTCGCGAACAGGCCGGTGGACCGTTCGGATCTAGTGCCGAGTAGTACAGGAGGTGCTTGCCGGTTTATGAGCCGAGCGACGTGCGATCGCTTCCGGGAAGGCGCCTTCGGCGCGGGGGTGTCGAGAGGGGCGAGGCCCCTTCGGCTGGGGGTTTCGAAAGGGGGATGCGCAGCGTTCCCCTTCGCCGAAGAGAGATAACACCGGACGCAAGTCGGGTGGTTATCTCTAGTAGGCTCTGCCATGCCCTGCGGGGGAGGGCGCAAAAAAGATGATCTGACGACAAATCGCATTTCGGATTTTCGCCGGTCCCGCAGATTCTGTGAGACATGAAAGATGTTCTCGACACCCCCGCTCTGAATTCGAAAGACGGCAACCCCCGTGCTGTCTCGATCCGTATCGAACCCCGTACCATGTCGAAAGCGAAGGGCACGCGGCGGCATGATTTCCGTATCGGAAAACTGCCGAAATACGTCAAAGCCGATCGCGTGCAACTCAATCGCGAGCTGATGCCCCTTCGCCCACTGGGCCAGATCAGGAAGGAAAATGCCGAGCTGCGTATGAAGGCATCTCGGCAGCGGGCGATGAAGCAGAAGATAGTGCCCCCGCGCGTGGTGTAGGAGCGTGGACCTTCGGAGAGGTCCGAGTCTGATCAGGATGCCACGGCGG
>JABXIM010000125.1 GCA_013373085.1 Oceanospirillaceae bacterium
GGAACCTATGAACAAGTCCCAGTTGCGCTCTGCGGGTCTTGAAGCGTGCAGCTGCAGTGTGACCGCACCGGTTAACTGGCGATTGAATAAAAACCACATAGCTGGAATCGGGAAGCTTATGGCGAATCAAGAACGGACGATTTCGACGCCGGAGTTTATCTCGGGCAACGCTCTGCAGATTGCGACCTACCAGGTGCTGCAACAGGACGGCTCGATCATTCCGGGTGCCGTTGTGCCGGAGCTGGACCAGGCCGAGGCCGGGAAGATCTACCGGGCCATGGTGTTCACGCGGGTGCTGGACGAGCGCATGTTGGCCGCGCAACGACAGGGCCGCGTCAGTTTCTATCTGCAGTCCACGGGTGAAGAGGCAACCACGGTCGGCTTTGCCGCGGCGCTCGACGACGCCGATATGATCATGGCCCAGTACCGGGAGCAGGGGGCGCTGGCCTATCGAGGTTTCACCGCCGACGAATTCATGAACCAGCTGTTCGGCAATGACCTCGATTATGGCAAGGGCCGGCAGATGCCGATCCACTACGGCGCCCGCGATCTGCATTACATGACCATATCGTCGCCGCTGGCGACGCAGATTCCCCAGGCGACGGGGTATGCCTATGGCCAGAAACTCGCCGGCGACAAGCGCTGCACCGTTACGGTGTTTGGCGAGGGTGCCGCGTCGGAAGGCGATTTCCACGCCGCCCTGAACATGGCCTCGGTGCTCAGGGTGCCGGTGATTTTCCTGTGCCGCAACAACGGCTATGCGATCTCGACGCCGTCCAGCGAGCAGTTTGCGGCCGACGGGGTTGCGCCGCGAGCGGTGGGCTACGCAATGCAGGCCATTCGCGTCGATGGCAACGATGTTCTGGCGGTAATCAAGGCGATGCAGGAGGCGCGCAAAATAGCCGTCGAGCACAATGAACCGGTTCTGGTCGAGGCGATGAGTTATCGCCTGGCCGCCCACTCCTCCTCGGACGATCCGTCCGGTTATCGCAACAAGGCGGAAGAGGACAAATGGCGCGCCAAGGATCCGATCCTGCGCCTGAAGAACTGGCTGCTGAGCCAGGGCTGGTGGAGCGAAGAACAGGAAAAAGCCCTCTACGAAGAGCTGCGGCAGCAGGTGCTGGAGGCGATGAAGCGCGCACAGCAACGTCCGCCGCCGCCGTTGGATGCAATGATTACCGACGTCTATGACCGGCCGACGCCATTGCTGCAGTCGCAACTGGAGGCACTCAGGGCCCACGTCGGAAAATACCCCGAGGCCTACCCGAAGAGTGCTGGAGGGGCCAAGCATGGCTGAGATGAATCTGCTGCAGGCGATCAACAACGCCCTGGATATCGCCATGGCGGGTAACGACAAGGTCATCTGTTTCGGCGAGGATGTCGGGGTGTTCGGGGGCGTGTTCCGGGCCACCAGTCACCTGCAGGAAAAATACGGCCGCGAACGCTGCTTCAACACGCCGCTGGTGGAGCAGGGGATTATCGGCTTTGCCAACGGTCTGGCGGCGCAGGGGTCTATACCGGTAGCCGAAATCCAGTTCGCCGACTATATCTTTCCCGCCTTCGATCAGATCGTCAACGAGGCGGCCAAGTTTCGCTACCGCTCCGGCAACCTGTTCAATGTCGGCGGCCTGACCATCCGCACACCCTATGGCGGCGGCATCGCGGGCGGGCTCTACCATTCCCAGTCGCCGGAGGCCTATTTCGCCCATACGCCGGGGCTCAAGATCGTCGTGCCGCGCAATCCCCACCAGGCCAAGGGGCTGCTGCTGGCGGCGATCCGCGATCCCAACCCGGTGCTGTTCTTCGAGCCCAAGCGGATCTACCGGGCGGCGGTTGGCGAGGTGCCGGAAGAGGACTATGAACTGCCGCTGGGTCAGGCCGAGATCCTGAAGGAGGGCGAGGACATCACCCTGCTGGCCTGGGGCGCACAGATGGGGTACCTGGAAAAGGCGGCGGCGCTGGCGGAAAAGGAGGGCATCTCCTGCGAAGTGATCGACCTGCGCAGCATCCTGCCCTGGGACATCGACACCCTGGCCCGGTCGGTGATGAAAACCGGCCGGCTGCTGATCAGCCACGAAGCGCCGCTCACCGGGGGCTTTGCCGGGGAGATCGCCGCCACCATCCAGGAGCGCTGCTTCCTCTATCTCGAGTCGCCGATTACCCGGGTGACCGGCCTGGATACGCCTTTCCCGCTGGTGCTGGAGAAGGAATACCTGCCGGATCACCTCAAGATCTTCGAGGCAATCAAGCACAGCGTGAACTACTAGGGGCTGTTGACGTTTGTGGATAGGTCCTGCCGGAGGTTCTTTTCGCACAAGGCAAGGCGCGAGTTGCGCGGTTTGGTGCCTTCAAATAAGCGACGACCAACGCGGGATTGTGTGAAAACAACCCCGGCCCATTCGGGTTGCTCTGCAAAACGCCTCATACGGCTTCAGCGATCTTGCAAAGGGAACCACCCTGTGCGGCGCTCGCTTCATTGTTTGAGGCATTTTGCAGAGCAACAGGAGGCATCCACAAACGTCAACAGCCCCTAGAGGAGCGAACCATGATCAAGGATTTTATTCTGCCCGATATCGGGGAAGGTATCGTGGAGTGCGAGCTGGTCGAGTGGCTGATCAAGGAGGGCGATCTGATCGAGGAAGATCAGCCGGTGGCCGACGTGATGACCGACAAGGCCCTGGTGCAGATCCCCTCGCCCTATCACGGGCGCGTCGTCAGTCTGCACTACCAGCCGGGCGAGATCGCCAGGGTCCATTCGCCGCTGTTTGCGGTCGAGATGGACCTGGAGGCCAAATCGGTTCCGGAACAGGCAGACCTGCTACTGGAAACAGATACTCCATCGCCTACGGTGGAGCAGCCGTCCCAGTCCAGCGCCGAGGAGGACTTTATCCTGCCGGATATCGGCGAGGGCATCATCGAATGCGAGGTGGTGGATTGGAAGGTCCAGGTAGGCGATCTGATCGCGGAGGACCAGCCGGTGGTCGACGTGATGACGGACAAGGCGCTGGTTGAGATCCCGGCACCGAAAGCCGGCCGGGTGACCCGGCTCTACCATGCCCAGGGCGAGACGGCAAAGGTACATGCCCCGCTGTTCGCCATCCTGCCGGCCGAGGCGGGTGACGCCGGGCGGGCAGCGCCGGACTCGGGCGATGCGCCTGCTGCCGCCGATACGCGGCCGGCGGAAGAAGTACCGAAGACCCATCCACCGTTGCCCGGCGCGCCCTGGCGCCGGGCCAAGGTGCTCGCCGGCCCGGCGGTACGCCGACTGGCGCGTGAGTACCAGCTGGACCTCGGCCAGGTACCGGGCAGCGGGAAGGATGGCCGTATTCTGAAGGAGGATGTCCAGCGTTACCGCGAGGAGCTGGCCGCCGAACCGTCCGCAGGCGCCGTTCCTGTCGCCTCAGCGTCTGATACCGCGCTCCCTGAGGATAAAGAGCCCGCCGGCGAGGTTCGGGTCGAGCCGATTCGCGGCATCAAGGCGGCCATGGCGAAGCGCATGGTGGAGTCGGTATCCAGCATTCCTCACTTCACCTACGGAGATGAGGTGGAGATGAACGCGCTGATCGGTCTGCGTACCCAGCTGAAACCGAAAGCGGAGCAGCAAGGCGTGCGCCTGACCCTGATGCCATTCATCATGAAGGCCATGGCGATGGCGATTCAGCAGTTCCCGATCCTGAACAGCCGGGTCAACGATGACTGCACCGAGTTGCACTATCTGCGGAGCTGCAATATCGGCATGGCGGTGGATTCCCGGATCGGGCTGGTGGTGCCCAACGTCAAGGGCGTGGAGCGCCTGAGCATTCTCGACATCGCCCGCGAGGTGCAACGGCTCACCGACGCTGCCCGCGACGGGAGGCTCAAGCAGGAGGACCTTCAGGGCGGCACCATCAGTATCTCGAATGTCGGTGCGCTGGGCGGGACCTATATGGTGCCGGTGATCAACAAGCCGGAGGTGGCGATCGTGGCGCTGGGCAAGACCCAGGCCCTGCCGCGTTTCGACGCCGACGGACAGGTGGTGGCCAGCCAGATCATGAACATCAGTTGGTCCGGCGACCACCGTGTGCTCGACGGCGGTACCATTGTCCGCTTCAGCAACCTCTGGAAAGGCTATCTCGAGGAGCCGTCCTCGATGCTGCTTAACCTTGCCTGAGCCGGTGGCTGTCTTTCCGTATCCTGCCACCCGCCACAACGATCAGGACGTGCATGCCCCAGGAGAATCTACAGCAGTTTTACATCCCGGAAGAGCAGTCGATCTACCTGCTCAGCCACCAGGATGCCAAGAAGCTCAAGGACTGGCTCCGACTCTGCGAAGACCAGTTGCGGCATCTTGGCTACAGGGAAATCGAGTTGATCGGCAAGGGCGCCTTCGGCTTCGTCTTCGCCGGCGTTTCCGCGCAGGGCGAGTCGCTGGTATTCAAGTTTTCCCGGATCACCCTGCCGCAGCACTACAAGGAACGGCTGGAAGAGGAAGCCTTCATGCTGGGGCTGGTGGATCACCCCCACGTACCCAAGCTGATCACCTTTCAATCGGTGCGCGGCCAGCCGATTCTGGCGATGGAGCGGGCGAGGGGGCGTGACCTGGAGCAGCTCTCGCTGGAGTGGGGGCCGCTGTCGCCGCGGCTGGTGGTCAGGATCGCGGTGCAGATGGCGGACATCCTGCGGGCATTGCGTCACTGCGCCGGCAAGCCGATCGTGCACGGCGACATCAAGCCCTCCAATATCGTTTTCGATCCGGACACCGAACGGGTAGGGTTGATCGACTGGGGTTCGTCCGTATTCGCGCAGCTGGATGAGCACAACCAGCCGGTTGCCAGCAGCGTCATGGAACTGATGTCGGACAGTATGCAGCAGACCAACGCCCGGCTCGGGGATGTCTACTTCATCGGCGAGGCCCAGCTCAACGGCGGTTTGTCGTCGCCCCGATTCGACGAGGAGGGGCTCGCCGGCACCCTCTATGCGCTGGCATCCGGGCAGTCCTGCCGCTTCGGCCACCGGGTGATCCCGCCCACCTCGCTGGGGCTGCCGGTCGAGTTCGCGCGGGTGCTGGAGGCGATGCTGGCGCCCGACCCGACCCAGCGGGCGCGTGCCGGCGACTACTTCCTGAACCAGATGCCGAAGATGGCGCGGCTGGTGATGATGGATCTGCCAATCCCGCCTCCGGTCCCGGAGGTGCCGGTCTGGTTGCGGACGGGCAACCGGAGTATCGACACCGTGGTGTACAGCTCGCGCAAGTCATTCCTGCGTGAAGAGGGCGCGCACGAGGTGCTGCAAGCGCTGGACGATGCGCCACTGGACCGCTATTACAAGGAATTTCTGCAAGGTATGGGGGATACCGAGAAAGCCTTTCTGTCAGCGGTCAGCCGTCTCGGCAAGTATCCGGTGGTGGGCGGGCTGGCGGTGCGATGGGAGGCCGACGGCGTTTATATCGACTCCAGTCTGAATCTGCATGACGAGCGTCTGCGTGCCTCTTTTAATGCCGCGGTCAACAACATGGTCAGCCTGGCGCGGGCGATCAACCGGCGCGGGATATTCAAAAGCTGCCTGTTCGATGCCCGCGATACGCTGCATATCGACCGTACCGGTCAGGACCTGCCGTTCATCGCCCCGACAGGCATGGCGCTGCCGTACGAGGTGAGCGCCGCGCCGGACATCGAAGACCAGACCCGGGAGCACTCCTACTTCGAGGACGGCCGCGACCCCGACGAGTTTCTTGAGCTGCCGGGCAAGATCATGGCGATCCTGTCGCAGCTGAACCGGATCCATCACACGGGGCTGATCATCTTCGAGAGCCTGCCGACCCATCTGAAAATCCACAGCTACTATCGACTGCTGGATCCGGGCCGCGAAGCGGAATTTGCCGGGTGCCTGGACGACATCCTGCGGCATATCTCCCTGATCGAGGGGCTGGGCGTGTCCGGCTTCATGAAAATGCCCTACAAGGACACGCGGTTCTTTACCCATATCGAGCGGCTTCCGGAAAAATACTATCCGCGTAATCCCCGCAAATTTCAGGATCGCAGCCCGGAATGACGACCGACGTTCCGGGCCCTTGTAAGGGGCGACATCGTTGGTGAAAGGGCACACATCGACATGAAGGCCTGGTGGTAACGCTGATCCTGCTGAAGGCAGGCTGAGGAAGGGGCGGTTTGTGGTCGGATCGATGGCTGAAAGCCATACTGACAGTCTGAGTCGAACGGATGTACGTCATGAGGGATACAGGGGATACCCATGAGAGCAGCATTAACAACCTGGGTAATGACGGCGGTGTTGGGTGCCGGAATCGGCGCCAGTGCGGAGGAGGGACCTTCCTTCAGTTGCGATACTGTTGCCGCCGGCAGCATCGAAGAGCTGGTCTGCCAGGAAGTGGGGCTTGCGGCGCTCGACCGTCAACTGGCGGTGGTGTATGGCCAGGCGGCCAAGATCGCGGACAACGAGCAGCCGCCGATGCTCAAGGCGGAGCAGCGTGGCTGGATCAAGGGGCGCAACGAGTGCTGGAAAAGTGAAGACAAGCGCGCCTGCGTCGAATCCGAGTACCGTCACCGTATCGCTGAACTGCAGGCGCGCTACCGGCTGGTGGCGGGTAACGGGCCTGTCTTCTTCGTATGCGATGATCAGCCGGCGAACGAGGTGGTCATCACCTATTTCGAGACCGATCCGCCGACCCTGATCGCCGAACGCGGCGACAGCGTATCCCTGATGTTCCGCCAGCCCAGTGCCAGCGGTGCCAAGTACGAAGGCCGCAACGAAATTTTCTGGGAGCACCAGGGCGAAGCGATGGTCACCTGGGGCTTCGAGGCGCCGACGATGAAATGTAAACCCAGGGAGTAGGACCACGACAGGCGGCGGACCTGACAGCGATCGGGTCCGGTCTTTGAAAAGCATCCAACAGCGAGCAGGCAAATGGCTCATGTGAGAAAATGCTTGTCATCGGCGATGTTACTAACTGCGCTCCTATCGCAGCCGCTGCACGCGGCGCTGACCGACGAGGAACTCGAGGCGGCCCGAAGTGCGGTCCTTGAAGGCTTCGATCCCAAACGGCTCGGATCGGGCTATGCGGCGCTGGTGAGTTTTGCTGTCAGTCCTCAGATCAGCACCGCTTCCTTTCGCCCGGACGCCGGGTCCGACGGAATCGACGATCCCGAACTCGATGTCTATCGCATCCCGCTGCGTTTTGTGTTCGGGGACGATGACGGCAGTCCCAGACCTTTCGTGCAGGGAGTTCTGGCCTACCAGGATCTTTATGCGAAACTGGATCCTGGTTTCGGCGAGTCCATTGAGTCGGACTGGGAAACCTACGGATTGATGATCAACGGTGGCTGGGAGTTTCCAGTCAACGAGCACTTGGTGCTGCTGCCGACCCTTAGCCTCGGATACGGTCGTCTCGAGAACAGTGCGGACTATTCGGGACTGATTTCTGAAACGGTGCTACGGCCGGCGTTCAAGGGCATCCTCTTCGACTGGGAGACCGATGCCGTCGTTTACGGCGCCGCCCTGGGTGTGGATTACCGGCGCCGCGTCGGCAGTTTCGACACTGAGCTCCTTGCCAGCCTGTCGCGAAACCGTATCGAGACCTTCAACGAATCGAGTGAATACATCGAGTTCGAAAGCGGCGTGACTGCATTTGACGTTGAATTCAACGCCGCCCATGCGACCGGGCTTTCGCTGGGTCGGCATCCGCTGGACTGGGTGTTGCTGTTGGGCCATACGCGTTTTTACGGTTCTAACCGGGATGCGCTGGGGTTCAGCCATTTCAGCGAGGCCGGGCTGGCGCTGCAGTTGAGTCCGCGGCCTGGCGGTCACCGCAACGATGTCTGGCGGCTGGGCCTAAAGACCATTTTCGGCGACGATGTCGACGGTTGGAGCCTGGTTTTTTCCCATGATTTCTGAATGTTTTTCACGGGGCGCCAGCCGGCGCCCCGGCACCGTCACTGCGGACGGTTCGATGCGATCGGGAAGCCGACTTGCTGCATCCCTTCGCCTGGCTGGAAACGGAAGTTCTGGTCGCTGAGCGCCGGCGCGAAGTTCCACTCCGAGAAGCGCGCCGCAAGCTGGGGGGCGCCTTTCATGTCGGGGTAGTCGATCACCACCTTGTCGATCGTCGGTTCGGTCAGGTCCGAGACCCAGACCTGGAAGTTGGCGCTTTCGGTGGTCAGCAGCATGTGATGGCGCCAGTCGCCGTCTACGTAATGCAGGCCCAGGTAGGTACCGGTTTCGATGACATCGGCAAAGGCGGCGCAGGGCCGGGTGCGCAGCAGGTCTTCGAAGGGCATGGCGACGCCGGATTCGTTGGCCTTGTCCAGCATCGCATCGATAGTTTCGGGGGCCGCCGACATGGCGTAGATACCGCGCTCCGGCAGCACTTCGGTGATCATTTGTCCGCTGTAGTAAACGGCGCGTTCGCCCAGGTCATCGATCACGTCGACGTGCAGCTGGTTCGGTCGCGCCAGCTCCACCGCGTCGCGCCGGCTCAGCTGGACCTTGGGACCACCTTCCCGCACCAGGTCGTAGCTGGTGTCGATGGTGACGCTGAATGCCGGCGCCTCCCGCACGCGGGAACAGGCCTGGATCAGGACGCCCGCGGTCGCCAGATCGACCTCCGCCGCCTGATTAGCATCCTGGGTGGCGCAGCCGGCGGTCACAGCCGCACTCAGCATTACCGGCACGAATAGTCTTCCTTTCATCGATTTGTTCCTTGTGCAACCTGTTGGCAACGGGGCTCCTGTTCCGTTACCGCACCGGCGGAGCTAGCCGGGCGTCGGGAAAGCTGTTTTCGGATCCCCGCCTAGGAGTCTATACCAGAGATCCCCGTCCGGCCGTGCAGGGTGTCGGCTTATTGCAAGGCAGCGGGGGATACGACCGGTTCGCCCGGGCATTGCGTCTATAGTTACTTCCTGAAAAGTTAGTAAGCACCAGTACCCATGCAGTCACGTTGTCTGCAAGCGTGCTGGCTGGACGCGAAGGATGATCGAGAAAAACGTTCAGGAAACCGCCATCGATGCTCTCTATCCCCGTTCGCTCAGGTACCTGACCGGCTACCTGCAATCGCTCGTGCGCGGTCGGCTCTGGCTGCAGGTGCTGGTCGGTATGGCACTGGGCATTGCAACCGGGATTATGCTGGGGCCAGGCCTTGGCTGGGTCGGCGCGGCGACCGCCAATACGCTGGGCAACTGGCTTGCGTTTCCGGGCAAGCTTTTCCTGGCGTTGATTCAGATGATGGTGATTCCGCTGGTGTTCGCGTCCATCATCCGCGGGTTGGCGGCTACCGAGGATCTCGAGCAGCTCAAGCGAATGGGCCTGCGGGTGGTGCTGTACTTTATCGCCACAACGGCGCTGGCAATCATGATCGGACTGGCGGTGGCGTCCCTGATCGAACCCGGCAAGTTCGTCGACAGCCAGTCGCTGCAGGCGAGCCTCGGCGGAGCACCGGTTGTCGCGGAGCCCGCTTCGGGGCAGCCGATGGATATCAACCAGTTGCCGCAGAAAATCATCACGCTGTTGCCGGCCAATCCGCTCAACTCCATGGTCGAAAGCAACATGCTGCAGGTAGTCATTTTCGCCATGGTCGTCGGGGTGGCGCTGGTGATGATGGCACCGGCCCAGTCCAAGCCCTTGCTCGACCTGCTCGGCTCGCTGCAGGAAGTCTGCATGACGGTGGTGCGCTGGGCGATGCTGCTGGCGCCGGTTGCGGTATTCGGACTTCTGGCCCAACTGACGGCGAAGCTGGGCCTGGAGGCGCTGCTGGGCATGGCCGTCTATGTCGGCACGGTACTGCTGGGGCTGCTGCTGCTGTTCCTCACCTACCTGGTGATCATCTACCTGGTGGCCAGGCAGACGCCGGGTGTCTTTATCCGTTCGGTGAAGGATGTGCTGCTGCTGGCGTTCTCCACGTCCAGCTCGGCGGCGGTGATGCCGCTGTCGATCAAGACGGCAGAGGACAAGCTCGGCATACGGCCGTCGGTTTCGCAGTTCGTGATCCCGCTGGGAGCCACGATCAACATGAACGGCACCGCGCTGTACCAGGGGGTCGCCGCAATCTTTCTGGCCCAAATATTCGGTGTCGATATTGGCGCCGGTGGCATGGCGATCATTGTCCTGACGGCGGTGGGCGCATCCATCGGCGCTCCGGCGACACCCGGCGTGGGCATTGTCATCTTGTCGATGGTTCTGGGCTCGGTCGGGATTCCTGCCGCCGGCATTGCGCTCATCATGGGTGTTGACCGTATCCTCGACATGAGCCGGACCGCGATCAATGTCAGCGGCGACCTGGTAGCCGCCAAGCTGATGGATGTCTGGGTCGGAGCCAAAAGCAGCCTGCACGACGAACTCGTCGCGGAGGTCAGGCATGAAACGATCCGGGAGCATACCGGAGCCGATGTCCTGACACGGGATGATGTAGAAGGAGGGCCGGGCCGCGGTCGCTGATCTATTGTCAGCAAACAAAGCGCAATTCGTCGCCCATTTTTCCTCTAAACCGTGAAGAGCTCAAAAAACCGGCACTTATTAACCCGTTAATTAAATAGGCATCCTTGCCAATCTAATTGTCGCCGTTGAAACCGGGCGGAATTTTGCGAAATGCCTTGGTTTCAAAGCCAAGGATGGCGGAAGGCCGCCCCGCTATGTGTGCAAAAAATGCAGGAGCAATTTTTTGTCAAGGGCTCGCAATGGCCCCTGGTCATTGGTGATGCGTCCCAGCATCACGGTAATTGCACGGTATTTTGATACCGGTTTAACAACGCTGCCGTTATCCTTTCCATCAGTTGACTGTCTGGGCGGTGCGGCCACGCGATAGCATTACCGCCGCGACTACCACCATAGCCCCACCACCGAGCAACGACGGGGTCATCTCTTCGCCTATCAATAGCACCGCGATCGTAACGGCCACGATGGGCTCCAGCGTCGACAGTGTTGAAGCATCCGAGGCGCCGACTCGGGGCGAGCCGCTGACGAAGGTCGCTATCGGCAGGATGGTGGCGAACAGGGCGAGGCCCAGCGTCGAGGACCAGCCGAGCGCTGTTTGCGGCCAGCTCGCCCCCTTCAGCAGCCAGGCGCAGGTAAACGTCAGGGCACCGCCGATCAGGATCACCGCTGCCGAGGTCAGCGGATTCTGCGGCGGTACCTTCGCGGTGCCATAGAGAATGGCGGCACCATAGCTGACCGCGGCGAACAGGGCCCAGCCAATGCCAGTGAGGTCGCCCTTCAGATGCATGCCGGTGGACAGGGCTACACCGACTGTGGCGAGCAGCATGCTCAGGATTCGTCCCCAACTGGCTTTCTCGTCCATGAACAGGATCGAGTAGAGCGTTACGAACGCGGGGAAGGAGAACATCAGGATCACCGCCAGGCTGACGGAGGTTGTGCGGCTTGCGCTGTAATAGCCAAGCGCCGCGGCGGCATAGCCAATGCCGATGAGCAAAGAGGGACCCAATAAGCGTAACGAGGGCAGACGTACACGTTGTGCTTTCAGCCACAGCAGCATCATGCCGGCGGCAAGGCTGAAGCGCACCAGCAACAGGCCGACCGGGTCGGCACCCGAAGAATATGCGAAGTGTGCGAAGAGTGGCTGCAAGCCATAGCAGAAGGCTGACAGCAGCACCAGGGCGAAACCCTTGGCGTATTCCTGCGGGCAAGTGGGGTTGATACTTTGCATCCTTCATACCTCCCGATGCGTAACGCAAAAAGCCCCGAACAGGATGTACGGGGCCGGTTACAAAATAGTCGTCGAATCTGTCCGCGAGTCAGTCGCCTGAAGAGCTTAGCGAAGCGTTATCATAGAAGGGATTACGGTTATGCCTGTCCCAATAGCGACATCGGCAGCGTCGCTATCGACGGCACCCGATAAAAATGGTTCCGGACGCAGTCGATGCTCCTTTGCAGGACTCCTATCACTGCCTTAAATACCGCGAATCTGTGTTATCGTCGCAGGTTATCTAATGGTTTTTTGCGAGCAGGCAGCGCATTTGGGGGAATTGTTCAGACGGGCAGTCTGTTATTGGCGATCAGCCAGCGTTCCGGGAAAAAGCGGTGGGCGGCCCAGCCCAATTCCTTCAGGTACCAGCCGTTGATCTAACCGCCCACCAGGGCGCCATCGGCCGTGATCATCTGCAGGAACTTGCGCTTCGTAAGACTCATTCCGATTGTCCGGGTCAGCTCCTCGATCGCCTTATCGGGGCGACGCTCGAAACCGCTGCGCGTCATCGGGGTGTTGATCCCGTGCGGGCAGGCGGCGTTGACACGGATACCCAGCGGCGCTGGAAGTCGAGTGCCGATTGATTTAGAGCTGGGCGCTCAGCGGTCGGCCGTCGCGCTGCTGCAGCACCGCATGGCACTCGCTGAGGATCGACAGGGCAATGCTTTCCGGCAGTTCGGCGCCGATATCCAGCCCGGCGGGCCCTGATACGGGCGTGGTCAGGCGGTCTTCCGCCACACCGGCCTCTTCGAATACCCGCTCGCGGCGATTGCGCGGACCGAGCAGGGCGAGGTAGCGCAGCGGGCTGTCCTGCAGCAGGCGCAGCGCCGCGGCGTCGAGTCCGACGTTGTGGCTCATCAGCACCGCCGCATCCACGACCTGTTGCCGACAGTACGCGGGCAGCGACTCCACGTCGTTGTCGATAATGCGGTCGGCGGTCATGAAAAACTCGCGCCGACCGTTGGCGGGGCGCGGATCCCACAGACTGGTCTGCCAGCCCAGCTCGTGTGCCAGCGAGACCAGCGGCCGGGCATCGAGCCCGCCGCCGACGACCAGCAGGTGCGGCGGCGGCGCGATGGTCGTGCGCAGCCAGGTGTCAGACCCTTCGACGACTTGCGCGCCTAACCGGTTGCCCGCGCCCGGGGTCGGGTCGTTCAGCTGCTCGAAGCGACTCTCGACTGCACCGTCGGCACTGGGAATGCGCTGGTAGTAGGCGCTTGATCGCCGCTGCTCCAGGCTCTGCAACACCTGATCGAGCTGCAGGTAACCGCTACCGGCCGTAATCGGTTGCAGCAGGATATGCACCGTGCCGCCGCAGCCGATGCCGAGCCGAAACGCCAGGTCATCCTCGTCGCTGCCGTCGTAGCAGAGGGTCATGGCTTTGCCACTCTGCATAACCCGCCGCGCCTGCTGCTGGATATCGGACTCGAGACAGCCACCGCTGAGCATGCCGTACTGCTGGCCGAGGCTGTCAAACAGCATCATGGCGCCGGCCTTGCGGTAGCAGGGCCCCTCGGTGCGGTAGACCGTACCCAGCACCCATTCCAGCGTGTCGCGCTGGGGATACCAGCGACGCAGCAGATGCACGAGTTGGTTGTTCATCGTAATAACCCTTGGATCAAGCGCGTGTGGCGCCGGCGTTTGCCGGGGCCACGCATCGGACTCAGGCAAGCTTCAGCGGCAGCCGCGACAGCGTCTGGCCGGTTGCGCTCTCGAGCGCGTTGGCGACCGCCGGCGCGATGACCGGTGTGCCCGGCTCGCCGACCCCGGTCGGGGCTTCGGCCGACGGCACGATATGCACCTCGATCTCCGGCATCTGGCTGATCCTCAACACCTGATAATCGTGGAAGTTGGACTGCGCGACCCGGCCCTGATCGAGCGAGATTTCGCTCATCATTGCGGGTGATAGGCCGTATCCGATACCACCCTCCATCTGAGCCCGGATCACATCCGGATTGACCGCGATGCCGCAGTCGACGGCGCAGACCACACGCTCGACCCTGAAACCGCCATCGTCCTGCAGCGATACCTCGGCGACCTGGGCGACATAGGTATTGAAGGACTCGTGCACTGCGACGCCGAGGCTGCGCCCCGCCGGCAGCTCGGAACCCCAGCCCGCCTTCTCGGCCGCCAGCTTCAGCACGCCCTGATGGCGCGGATGCCCCTCCAGCAGCTGCATCCGATACGCCACCGGGTCCTGGCCGGCGGCGCGGGCCAGCCGGTCGATAAAGACCTCGGTCGAGAAGGCGGTATGGGTGCTACCGACCGAACGCCACCACTGCACGGGCGGGCCCTCCTCGACGGTATGCAGTTCGACCCGCAGGTTCGGAATCCGGTACGGCAGGTTGACGGCCCCTTCCACCGAGGTGCTGTCGACCCCGTCCTTGACCATGCCGCCTTCGAACGCAGTGCCCTTGAGAATCGACTGGCCGGCGATGCGGTGCTCCCAGGCTTCGGGCATGCCGTTCTCGTCGAGCGTGGCGCGAATTTTGTGCGCATACGCCGGGCGGTAGTAGCCCGCACGGGTATCGTCCTCCCGCAGCCAGACCAGCTTGACCGCGGTGCCGGGGCGTGACTTGGCAATGCGCACGGCTTCCAGCACGTAATCGGAATGCGGATTGGCACGGCGGCCGAAACTGCCACCGGCGAACAGGGTGTGAATCCTTACCTGTTCCGGTTTGATACCCAGTACCTGTGCCGCGGCGCCCTGGTCCAGCGTCTGTATCTGGTCGCCGTTCCAGATTTCGCACTCGCCGTCGCCGACACGGACCACGCAGTTCATCGGCTCCATGGTGGCGTGCGCAAGGTAGGGAAACTCGAAATCGGCCTCGATGACATTGGCGCCGGCAGCCAATGCGGACGCTGCGTCGCCGTCACTGCGCGCCGGCAGTCCCGGCGCCTGCGTCAGCTCACGGTAGCGCGCCATTATCTCCGGCGAGCTGCCCTTGAAGGCGCTGCTCTCGTCCCAGTGGATCTTCAACGCATCGCGACCTTTCTTGGCGCTCCAGGTATCGTTCGCCAGAACCGCAACACCGGATTCGATCTGAACGACGTCCACCACGCCGGGGACCTGCCGTGCCTGAGCGGCATCGACGCCGGAGGCCCGGGCGCCAAACAGCGGTGGATGAGCGACAACGGCGATCAGCATGTCGGGCAACTGGATGTCCTGGGTGAAGATCGCGCTGCCGTCGGTCTTGCCGCGATCCTTGCGTGGCTGTTGCTGCTTGCCGATGTAGATGAACTCCTGCGGCGTCTTGAGCCGGAGGCTGTCCTCGGGCGGCACCGGTTGCCGGGTGGCGGGCTCGGCCAGATCGCCGAAGGGCGCCTGCCGGCCCGAGGCCGCGTGGCTGACGACGCCCTGACTGACGCTGATCTCGGCGACGGGGACCCGCCACTCGGATGCCGCCGCTGCGACCAGCATGGCGCGTGCGGTGGCGCCGGCGAGGCGCATCTGCATGAAGGCGTTGGCGATAGCGGTACTGCTACCGGTACCCTGTACCGTGCCCCAGAACAGGTTGGCATACTTGCCGGCATCGGCCGCGGCATGTTCCGAGTCGATCTGCTCCCAGGCCGCATCCAGCTCCTCGGCGACCAGGGTGGCGAGGCCGGTAAAGGTACCCTGACCCATTTCCAGGTGCTTGATGAAGACGGTCACACGGTTGTCGGTACCGATTCGGACGAAGGCATTGGGCATGAAGTCGCCTTCCTTCGATGCTGCTGCAGCGGCGGTTTCGGCTGCCGCCTGCGGCAGGTTCATCATCAGCGTCAGGCCGGCGCCAACGCCGCCGGCGAACTTGAGAAAGCCGCGGCGGCTGGTGCGTACGGTTGCAGAGTCGATGCGCTGCTTGCGACGTAACATCTTCCCGCTCCTCAGCTCAGTTGTTCGGCGGCGAGCTTGATCGCCTTGCGAATACGGACATAGGTTGCGCAGCGGCAGATATTGCCGTTCATCGCGGCGTCGATGTCGGCATCGCTGGGGTTGCGGTTCTGCTCCAGTAGCGCCACGGCCGACATGATCTGGCCGGACTGACAGTAGCCACACTGCGCCACCTCGAGCTCCGTCCATGCCTGTTGCACCGCCTTGGCGGTACTGGACTCGATGCCCTCGATGGTGGTGATCGTCTTGCCCTCGACCGCTGACACCGGGGTCACGCAGGCGCGTGTGGGCTGGCCGTCCACATGCAGGGTACAGGCACCGCACTGAGCCAGGCCGCAGCCAAATTTGGTACCGGTCAGCCGGACATGGTCACGGATAGCCCAGAGTAGAGGGGTATCGGGCGAGACCTCGACCGACTGTTCGGTACCGTTCACGTTGAGAGTGACGGACATGGGGGACTCCTGATTGTGTATCCTGGATACGGTAGTAAATATAGGATGAATGCCGGGGCGCAGGAGCGTTAGCCGGATCATCTCGGGTGCTTGCCTAAAACTCCAGCATGGGTGCTTTTAGCTGGAGCCGGAAGGCGTCAGGATGCCATAATCCTCCGATTGCGAGATTTCTCAGGAGGCGGCAACCGTGCAATCCAGGCCCGATCTGGCGCAGGCGGTCGCATCGGCGGTCGGACAGGAAATGATCAGGCAGACCGCGTTTCCGGGGCTGAAACTGTACCGTTCCGTCACCGATGTCACCGATGCAGTTCGTCAAGAGCCTGCGTCTGCACCGGGCGCACATGATGCTGCTTAGCGGACAGCTCGCGAGCGAGGCCTCTTACCGGGTCGGCTACAGCAGTCCGTCGCAGTTCAGTCGCGAGTTCAAGCGCTTCTTCGGCGTCTCGCTGCGGGATGTACAAACGCAGGGCGCCGCCTGACGGGGGCTGCGAACCGGGCATCCGCAAGGTTTGAACGATGATGTTCTAAGGCGGCGTGTACAAACCGCTCAGACCAGGTTGCGCTTGATGCGCCGGTTCCAGTTTTGCGAATAGACCCGCCTGTCGCCTTCGTAAGCGTCGAGCTCGGCATCGAGATAGAAATAGTCTGCGTCGCAATGCAGCACGGTGCGGGTGATGGTTTCCACCGACCAGTCGCCGCGCTCGACCCCCCGTACCCAGAGCACCTCGCCTCTTGGCGACTGAAAATCGTCACCCTGATAGGAGTATGCCTCCTCGGTCCTGATCTTGACCCGCGTACCGGTGTCGAGCAATCGGAACTGACCCTGGTCATTGATGACTTCGAGGGTCGAGCGGTCCTTGTCCAGGTCCCGGATCACCCGCCAGTTGTGGTGGCCTTTTCCGAGCTCCTGTTTGCCGCCGCTTGCGGAGCCCTGGGCCGGCGGGAAGGTAATCGACTCCTGTCTGCTCTGCCGTACCGGTACCAGCAACCGACTGTTGCCGGTGTAGATCTTCAGCTGGGTCGATTCGGGCGGGGGCCAGGCGAGCGGGAAATAGGATGATGAGATCGCGACACGGAGGCGGTGCCCGCGTGGAAGTGTCTGGGCGATGTCGTTGAGCTGAACCCTCACCTGGTAGCGTTTGCCAGGCTCGAGTGGTGTGGGGCTGGCATGGCTGTCGCGGTGGCACAGATTCAGCAGGCCATAGGTGATCCGGGTGACCTTGTTATCGGGGCGCATATCGGACAGCCGCACCGCCACCATCGCCACCGGCCGGCTGGCAGACAGTTCAAGTTCGAGCACCGGGGCACCGAGTATCTCGAAGTCGTCGGTAAAGGCCTCGGTGGTAAAGAGCAGGGCGCCGCCATCCTCCTCGCGCTGGTCATGGGGCAGATCCGGTGTCGCACTGTAGGAGCACCATTTCCCGGCAAAAAGGCCATTGCTCAGCGGTGACTGCAGTGTCAGGCCAGCGTCCGGAACCTCCTGGGTTTCGTCGACCAGACGGTATTCGGCGAGCTTGTAAGTGCGCAGGGTGACATTGGGCGATGGCCATGACGGTTCGCTGACCCAGTGGCCGTAGCGCTGATGGTAGAAGGTCGAAGGGGGCATGCTGTCGAGCATCCAGGCCCGCAGCATAGGTTCCTGCATGATCCCGGTCTCGTCTCCCTTCAGCCAGTGATCCCACCAGCGCAGGCACTCCTGCAGAAAGCCGATGGCGGGTCCGGGGATGCCCAGATGCGGGTATTTGTGGCTCCAGGGCCCAACCAACCCGAGGCGCGGGCCTGGCAGACCGTCCAACAGGCGGAATACCGCATTGCTGTAACCGTCGGCCCAGCCGCTGACCGCCATCACCGGAGTCTGCACGCGGGAGAAGTCCTCGCAGATGGAGCCGTGCTGCCAGTACGCGTCGCGATGCTGGTGTTGCAGCCAGGTATCGAGCCAGAGTCCACTGCCCTTCAGGCGCTGGAGCCAGAGGTCGCGCCACTGCTCGCCGACGTATTCCGGGTCCGGCGGCAGTGAGTTGTAGGCAAACATGGTGGCTGCCCAGGAAAGGTTGTCTCCCAGCAGGCAGCCTCCCATGTAGTGAACGTCGTCGGCATAACGGTCGTCGGTGGAACAGACGCTGACGACCGCCTTTAGCGCTTCGGGTTGCAGCGCAGCGATCTGCAGGCCGTTGAAGCCACCCCAGGATATGCCGATCATGCCGACATTGCCGTCGCACCAGGGCTGCTCGGCCAGCCAGCGGATAATGGCGACACCGTCGTCCAGTTCCCGCTGCAGATACTCATCCGTCAGCACGCCTTCGGAATCGCCGCTGCCGCGAATGTCGACGCGAATGCAGGCGTAGCCGTGACCGGCGAAATAGGGGTGCATACCTTCATCGCGCAGTCGCACGCCATCGCGCTTGCGGTAGGGGATATACTCCAGAATAGCGGGTACCGGATGCGACTTTGCATCGTCCGGCATCCAGATACGCGCTGCCAGGCGGACACCGTCGGGCATCGGTATCCAACTGTGTTCGATATGCCGAATCCTGCACGGAAAGGTATCGATGACCTGCATTTCAGCCCTCCTCGCGGCAGCCACTATCGCTGCGGCAAATCGGCGTCAGACCCAGGTTCATCAACTGCTGCACCTGGGCGTATTTATGCAGCAATTCCCGCTGGCTGTTGCCACCGAGAAACAGCACGGCAACCTCGTAGCTGTAACTGTCCTGGTCCTTCAATTGCGATAGCCGCATACCCTCATGAATGTGCAGCTGAATCTGGGCGCTGGGAAAGCGCTGGCAGATGGAATGCATCTGTTCAGCGTCAGGCACCCTGTTAACCATAGCATCTGCATATTCCCGCCACATGAACTTGGCCGCGTAGCGGTAGTGGCCCTGGCGATGGGGAAAGTCGGGCTTTCGGCCGAGCGCGAGGTCGATCATGATCTGGTGGTGGGAACGCCCGTCGACGTGGCGGAACAGCGGACAGTGGGATTTCGAGATGCGGTTGTTGATCTCCAGCAGCCAGACCCGGTCCCGGCGCCGGTCCCAGTAGAATTCGA
Source organism: Oceanospirillaceae bacterium (assembly GCA_013373085.1). Lineage (GTDB taxonomy): Bacteria > Pseudomonadota > Gammaproteobacteria > Pseudomonadales > Balneatricaceae > Marinobacterium_A. The sequence continues at coordinate 19,062 of JABXIM010000125.1, forward strand.
TGTTGAAGGGCCCGTTGTCGAACCCGATGGCGTGCAGGAAGCGTTGCGTCACGTCGGTCATCCGTTGCTGGACGCGCGCGGGGATGGCGGAGGGGTACTGATAGCGTGCGAAGCTCGAGCGGTGCCGGCCTTCTCGTATCGAGTCGACTGCGCCGTAGATGCAGACGTCGCCCTGGTAGACATAACCCTCGAGCGTACATTGGACGCCCCTCGAGATAATGCCTTCGGCAATGCAGTGATAACCGTCGATCGGTGCAATTTCGGGTGGCAGCTCGGCGAATTGCAGCAGATAGTTGAACGGGGCGGCAAAACGGAAGATATTCTCGCGGATCCTGTCTATCGCGGTTTTCAACTGGCGGTCGTTGTTGACCCGAAAGCCCAGATGGGACGAGGCGGCCCTGACCGGCTTGATCCAGAACGGGTAGCCGATGCTGATCTGCTCTCGGTAACGCTCGGAAAACGGGTTCACCGCACAGAACGGCGGGATATGTTCTGGCACGACACGTTGCTGTTCCCGCCGGCTCCAGTATTTGTGCTCGCATTTGAGCACCGCCTCGAAACCGGGGCCGGGCAGGCCGAAGCGCCGGCAAAGCAAAGGCAGCATCGTACTGACTGGAAAATCCCAGTAGCCGACGATCGCATCGATCGAACCGTTGAACCGCTCCAGTTGCCCGAGCGCGCCGTCGTACAGTTCCCTGACCGGGAACTCGGGACCGGACTTGACGTCCTGATAACGAAACAATGGCTGGATGTTGTACTCGGCGGCACCGGGCAGGGCACGAAGTTCCGACAGGTTGAAGTCGTCCAGTCCGAATACAAAAATATTTTTCACTGTCATGCCCCTCGTACCGGGTGTCATCACGGGTAAGGGTAGCGACAGTCGCCTGAACTATCCTTAAAGGCGTATCCAAGCTGACAGGTACTGAGCGGCACAACCGCTTGGACATTGGCCTTGTCGCGGCATCGCCGAATCACTGAGGAATACAGGCCTCATGCTCTGTGCAAACTGCGGATTCGAGAACGCGCATGACGCACGCTACTGTGCGCAATGCGGTACCCGGCTTACCGCCGCGTGTCCCAACTGCGGTCATGATGTGATGCCGGGGGCCAGGTTCTGTATCCAGTGCGGCACGGCACTGCAGCACTCCACCCCGGTCGTCGATACGGAACCGGAGCCGATACGCTATACACCGCCTCACCTCACCGAACGCATACTGGCGGAGCAGGCTGCACTGGAGCGTCGTGCCGATTCTGCCGGTGAGCGCAAGACCATCACGGTGCTGTTCGCCGACATGGCCGGCTCCACCGCACTGATCCACGGACTCGACCCCGAGGACGTCCGCCGCCTGATCGACCCGGTGCTCGAACTGATGATGGAAGCGGTCCATCATTACGAGGGCTATGTCGCCAAGTGCCTCGGGGACGGCATCCTGGCGCTGTTCGGCGCACCGGTCGCCCACGAAGACCACCCGCAGCGGGCGCTTTACGCGGCACTGCGCATGCAGGAGTCGATGCGTCGCTACGCCGATGCACTGCGGTTGCAACACGGAATCCCGCTGCAGGTCCGGGTCGGGATCCATACCGGCGAAGTCGTGGTGCGGGCCATTCGCACGGACAGCCTGCACACCGATTACGATCCGGTGGGCCAGACCATCCACATCGCCTCGCGCATGGAGGGCATTGCGACGCCCGGCACCATCGTCGTCAGCGAAGCGACCTACCGGCTCACGGAGGGATACCTGTCGTACAAGGCTCTTGGCTTTACTTCGGTCAAGGGAGTGCCGGAGCCGTTGCAGGCGTATGAGGTGCTGGGGCTCGGTGATCTGCGTACGCGGCTGCAGCTGGCGGCGAGCCGCGGTCTGGCGCCTTTCGTCGGCCGCTGTCGGGAACTCGAGGCACTGCAGCGGGCGCTGGAGCTGGCCCGCGCCGGACAGGGTCAGATTGTCGGCGTGGTCGGCGAACCCGGGGTCGGCAAGTCGCGCCTGTTCTACGAGTTCAAGCAGCGATCCCAGCAGGGATACCGGGTGCTGGAAACCTTCTCGGTGTCCCATGGCAAGGCATTCCCGTACCGGCCGCTCATCGAGCTGCTGCGCAACTATTTGCAGATAGGGCCCCGGGACGACGAACGTCGCCGACGCGAGATCGCCACCGGCAGGGTGATGACGCTGGACCGCGATCTGGAAGCGAGCCTGCCCTACCTGCTTTACCTGCTCGGATCGACGGAGCCGGGCTCGCCGCTGGCGCAGATGGATGCCGGAGTGCGGCGCCAGCGCATTTTCGACGCGGTGGGGCAGCTGTTGCTGCGGGAAAGCCGGGAACAGCCGCTACAGCTGATTTTCGAGGATCTGCAATGGCTCGACCGAGAGACCGAGGCCTTTCTCGATGATTTCGGCGGCAGGCTGGCCGGTCACCCGATCCTGCTGCTGGTCAACTTCCGGCCCGAGTACCGCCACGACTGGGGCGCCGTCTCTGAATACACGGAGCTGCGCCTGGAGCCGCTCGGTCCTGCGGAGGCGGCGGGGCTGCTGGAGAAACTGCTTGGCGATCATCCGTCACTGGCCGCACTCAAACCGCGTATCCTGGCGCAGACCGGCGGCAATCCGTTCTTTATCGAAGAGGTGGTGCAGACGCTGGTGGAGGAAGGCGTACTCGGCGGCACGGCGGGCCGATACCGGCTGGAAAAGGCGGCGCAGGATCTGCATATCCCCACCACGGTGCAGGGCGTACTCAGCGCCCGGATCGATCGCCTGGAGCCGGACGAGAAGTCATTGCTGCAGAAGCTGGCGGTGATCGGAAAGGAATTTCCCCTGAGCCTGGTGCAGCGTGTCGTCGATCGGCCGGAAGTCGAGCTGCGCCGGGGACTGTCGCGGCTGCAGGCCGGTGAGTTCATTTTCGAGCGTCCCGCATTTCCGGAAATCGAGTACACCTTCAAGCACGGACTGACCCAGCAGGTGGCCTACGGCGGCCTGTTGCAGGAGCGACGGCGCCTGCTGCACGAGCGTACCGCCGAGGCCATCGAGGCGCTTTTCGCCGAGCATCTGGATGAGCACCTCAATGAGCTGGCCTGGCATTACGGTCACAGCGACAACGACGACAAGGCGGTGCAATATCTGCAGCGGGCAGGCGAGCAGGCGGCGCACCGTTCGGCCTACCAGGAGGCCATCGAGCACCTGGAACAGGCGCTGCAGCGGCTCGATGCCCTGCCCGAAGGTGCGGAGCGGGATCATCGCGAACTGGCGTTGCAAATCGACCTGGGCCCGATACTGATGGCCCGTATCGGTTACACGGCCCCTGAGGTCAGCACCGTCTACAACCGCGCACTGGAGCTCAGCCGGCAGCTCGGCGACACCCGGCAGCGGTTTGCGGTGCTGACCGGCCTGCGGCGCTTTTACAACCTGCGAGGCGACTACCGCACCGCCCACGAGCTGGCCGAGCTGATGCTGAGCCAGGCCCACGACAGCGGTGAGATCGACATGCTGCTGGAGGCCCATAGCGGACTCGGCTCGACCAGTTTGTTCCAGGGCAATTTCGCTGTCGCTCTCCAGCACTCGGAAGAGGTGCTCGCCCGCTATGACGCCAGGCTTCATGGCGCGCACGGGTACCACTATGGCCTGGACCCCGGTGTGCTGGCTCATACCTTCATAGCCTGGATCCAGTCATTCTGCGGCGAACCCGACAGTGCCCGATCACGTTGCCGGACGATGCTGGCACTGGCGCAGGAACTGGCTCACCCATTCAGCCTGGCATTCGCGCTGGGGCACTCCGCTGAGCTATACCAGTTTCTAGGCGACGTCGAACAGGCGCGGCGGCAGGCGGAGGCCGCCGTCGAACTATCGACGGAACAGGGTCTCCCGTACTGGCTCGCACAGAGCAGCGTGATCCTGGGCTGGGCCCGGGCCCAGTCGGGCGACTGCGACGCCGGCATCGAAATGTGCCGCAGCGGGCTCGAGGCGTATCGCGCCGGCGGTGCGGAACTTGCTTGCTCGTACCTGCTGGCGGTACTGGCCGAATCGCAGCTACGCTGCGGTCATCTCGGCGCCGCCCGCGAGGCGGTAGGCGAAGGGCTCGAGCTGGTGCAGCTTCACGGCGAACACTACTACGAGGCCGAACTCCACCGCCTCAACGCCGGGATCGAAATGGAAGCGGGAAGGGCCCGCGAAGCGGAAGCAGCCTTTCTGCGTGCCCTCGATATCGCCAGGCAACAGGGCGCGCGTTCGTTCGAGCTGCGGGCGGCCATCGGCCTGGCCCGGCTTTGGGTCCGGCAGGGCAGGGTGTCCGACGCCTGCGAATCCCTCGCCCCCGCCTACGCGGCCTTTACCGAAGGTTTCGACAGTGCCGACCTGCGCACTGCCAGGGCATTGCTGGATGAAATCGGATGGAATCCATAACGGCACGCACTGTCTACCGATAACGCTCACGGAACCAGCTGTCGTGAACTCGGTTCGCAAAGAGGAGAGCCTCGATGAATATGAAAGATACCTATGTAAAACGCATGCAGGCCCAGCTAGACGTCTGGGATGCAGAGATCAAGAAACTCAAGGCGCAGGCGGAGGCCGCCCAGGCCGATGCCCAGCTCAAGTACCAGAAGGAGGTCGCGGAGCTGCGCGCGCGTCAGCGCAAGGCCGAGGAAAAGCTGTCCGAAATCCGTGCCGCGAGCGACGATGCCTGGGCGGATCTCAAGGCCGGCACCGACCGCGCCTGGGACGCGATGTCCGATGCCATCAAGGCGGCGACCGGGAGGTTCAAGTAATCCCCGTTACCCATCACGCACTGATACTCAACCGGGAGGTAGTCATGTTGTTTATCCAGCCGACGAAGTCAGTGCTGGCTACGCTGCTGGCGATACTGCTGAGTGCAACCGCTCTGTTTGCCCAAGCCGATGCGCATGGGGACGAAACGGCATCCCAATCCGCACCCTCTCTGCAGGACGTGCAACAGGAGGCAAAGGCGTTTCTGCAGACCTTGCGAGCCTATAGCGCGGATCAGAAGGACGAAGCGGTCGAAAGCAGTGGCCGGGCGCTGGAAGAGCTCGACCAGCGTATCGAAAAATTCGAAGCCTGGATCGCAGCGCAGTGGGATGAAATGGACCAGGCAACGCGCGATGAGGCGCAGGAAACGTTGCGGGAAATGCGCAGGCAGCGGATTGAGCTGGCGGAATGGTACGGCAGCATGAAAGGCAGCTCTGCCGATGCCTGGGACCATATGAAGCAGGGCTTCTCGGACGCCTACGGGGCGATGCAAAAGGCCTGGGAGAAGTCGGTGCAGGAATATCAGACCGAGGATGCGCCTGAAGAGGCGACGAAGTAACTACTCGATAATCCGGAAAAACAGGCTCAGCTTGTCATAGCTGTAGAAGCCGATGCTGGAGTCATTTTTGTCATAGGTCAGGCCGATTTCCGGGGTAAAACTTCCGAGTCGGAGTTTGCGGGATGAGAGTACCAGTCCCGCCCGTTTGCGAAAATCATAGCGGGTGGTGCCGAAGAAAGGGTCGATGTCTCTGTAAAAGCGTTTGCTGAAGGCGATAAAGGGCTCCATACCCCAGGTACCCAGAGAAAAGTCGGCCGCCAATCCCATCGAAGCGCCGTTATAGGAGTAGGGCTTTTCCCTGGCTTCAGACCGTTCGGCGGCGACGTTTGCTTTCAGCAGCGCAAACCCCTCAAGACGACGGGTAAGTCCGGCTGCGGCGATATACTGATTCGCATCCAGGTGCCCGGCGCCGGGGATGTTAAGGTGGGCCGCCTTGATCTCGTAGAGAATCCGGTAGCGGTCGACCGGATCCGCCAGATAGATGAGGCTCAGGTATGGGTAGTCGTATTCCTTGTCCCCGTTGACCGTGGATAGCTCAATACCTGTCCGGGCTTTCAGCCGCGGAAATGCCTCCGGATCGTAAATCAGGCGCAGGTCGGCAACGCCGCGATCGAACTGACTCTGTTCATAGTCGGTGAAGGAAAGGTCCAAATACCCCTGCAGGCGTTGGTTTGCTGACAGTGCCCGTCCGCTTTCGACGTGGTAACGAATACCCCTGACCTCCTTATTGTCGTCAGGCGGCACGATGGTCAGCACCTGACCGGCAATCAGAATGCGTCTGTCGGAGGTGAAGTTTCTCGGATTCGAATCGCTGACCAGCGCGATATCGAACTTGACGAATCCCAGTTTGATATCGAGTTCGTCCAGATAGAGTTCGATGTTTTGCCGCACGGACCAGGGTGTGCCCTCCGCATCGCGAACCTCTTCGAACAGCTGTCGGGATTCTTCGAAATACGTGCCCAGAAACAGGGCTCTGGCCAGTTCGAGGCGGATCCGTGGGCTGGGCGATTTGCGCGCCAGATCCCGAAAAATGGCGATCGCAGCCTCGTAGTCCCGGTTTTGCAGTGCGATACCGCCCAATATGAACTGGGCCTGCAGATCCTGGTCACGAGTTTTGGCTGCGAGGGGAATATCGGGTTCTGATGCCTTGGTTGGCAGTGCGCAGCAAAGCAAAGCCATCGTAAAAAGAGTAATCAGAACGCTATTCGGTGTCCTGCGTTTCGCAGGACACCGTTTTCGAGGTTCACGGGCAGCAGGCATGGGTATGCTTGTGGTCACTTTCGCTTCAGATGTCAGCGACGACCGCCAAAAGCGCCGCGGTAAGCTTCCACACCGGCGCCACGCAGATTGAAGTAGCCACCGATCTCCTCGGCATCGGGACCGTAAAACTGTCCCTTTGCGGTACCGTCAAGTCCGGTTCCCTGGACGCTGCCGCTAAAGACGTTGTTACCCAGTTCGTAATTCAGGGTTCCTGTAAGGTCAAGGTTGTTGGCATCGCTTTCAACCAGGGTATTCAGATTGATTTTGGCGGTATCGCTGGTACTGAAATCAAGCTGACGACTCAGGAAATTGGCATCGACGGTCATGGCTCCGGCGGTGGAGTATGCCTCGCCCCCCGAATCGACATAGGTTCCCGCCGCCAGACCTTCAAATGAAGCTGAGCCATTGACAGGTATGCGGTTGCCCGCCGTCGGAGCGCCGATAGTAAAGGCGCCGGCGCGGCCGGAGCCGGTTTCGAAACCGGTAATCCAGGTGCCGAATGTCTGATAGTCCCAACCCAGCTCGAGAGCATCGACGGCAAGACCCAGGGCGGTTTCCGTCGAGTTTCCCAACAGGATCACGCCTGAATCGACCTCGATCAAATCGCCACGGGACTCATCCCAGACGACGCTGGAATAGGGGGTCGTGATGCTGACTCGGGTGAGTTTGCCATCGGCATCGTAACTCAGCTTCGCCGAAGTGGTATCGCTTTCCCGGGTGGTACCCAGCGAGGTCACCAGAAAGTCGGGCGCCGGAGCCGAGTAGGTACTTTCCGCGGACAGCCCCTTAACCTCGACGGTCTGGGGTGGGTTGATTGCCGACCAGGATGTGAACGGACTGCTGGTCGTTAGCCGAGAACTGCCATCGCCATTACAGGCGACCAGTAGCAGAGACGAGACGGCGAGAGAGAATGAGGGAAGGATAATGAGCTGTTTCATGAGCATATCCTCGATCAGTCCGTTTGGAGGAACTTTGCGAACTGATCACGGCTGATACATTTTTATGCCAGTACCGTTTTTCAGGCTGCTCTATGCTGATGTACAACAACGGTTAATAAAGTATAGCCATTAAGTCCCTTATCCTCGCCCCGTTTCGTCAGACATGGGAGAGGCATTATGCGCAGAGTGGTCGTGACCGGAATGGGCATCGATCCCAGCTTCGGGGCTGTACTGGAGTCGCTGGTCGAGGGGCGATTCGCATCGGACCGGGTAAGGCCCATGGGGGTAGCAGAAGTTAAGGAATAAGAACCGGTAGACGCCGGAGGGGCCGGCGTCTACCGGGGAACGTGTGCGGGACTAGCCCGCCGCGTGGGTGCTTTCGAAAATCTTGTCGGCGGAGGCGGCGATAAAGCCGGTGTAGAGCTCGCCATTGGCTTGCGGATAGCGGCGGGCGAACTCGTAGAAGCAGCTCGGAATGGCGACCGTGCGGTCGATGAAGGCGACGTCCACCTTGTCGGCCAGGGTCGAGGACTGCTCGAGCAGGTCCCAGGGAGAGCCCTTTATCTCGCCGCCGCTGCTGTTGAGCGCAAAACCCTTTGCCTTGAGCGCGGTGTTGACCGCTTCGACCGAGTCGAAACCGGTCAGGTGATTGACGCTGACGGTAAAGTGGTTGGCACGGTAGCCCCAGGCGGCCAGCCAGGCGGCGTATTCGCTTTCGGCCAGCAGTGTCTGGTAGGTCCCAAAGTCGATCGCCCAGTGGGTCCCCGAGTAAAGGAAGTTGTCGGCCGACACCGCATCCGGGTCTATCTGGTCAACCAGCGCGCGTACGGTCGCCTGCAGTTGTGGCGAGAACTCTTCGACCAGCAGTTCGGAGATGAAGACTTTCGGCGCGTTCGGATCGTCGTGCTCAAAATGCTTGGCATACAGCTTCTTGGCCTCGAATTGGTATTCGCCGCATTCGCGGTAGCCCAGCGCCAGGAAGTGCGCCGCCAGTTTGTCCAGGTTCACCTTTTCCAGGTTGAAGGTTCGCAACGCAATATGGTCGTTTACGATATCGCTGTCCTGGGTATCGCCAAGGATACGGTGGACTTCCTGGGCCGAAGGCGTGACCTCCAGATACTGTTCCCAGAGGTGACGGAACAGGGTGTCGCGATCAGCGTGCATGCAAGGGCTCCTTGTGGTGTTGTACGCGAATGGCCGCATCCAGGGTGCTTGATCCGGATTGCGGTAACTGGATGAAACGGGCGGTTGCACCGCTGTGCAGGGTCAGGGCCTCGGCCAGCGTGCGGGAAATCTCGAGTACGCCATCGCCGCCCCGGTAGCGGGATTGTTCGGCGATACCTGCGCGGAACGCCTCTACCGAGGTGTTCGCGAGGATTGTCAGGGTATCCGGGTCCTGTTCCAGACCACTGGCATCGTCGACGATTTCGATGCGGCAGGTCTGCGACTGCGTGACACTGCTAATGTCACCGAGTTTCGCTTCCACCGTGGGGCCGGCGTCGAACGGATCGACATAACCACGATGTGCGAATCCCTCGGCTTCCAGCAGCCGGAGCGCGGGCCGGGTCTTGTCGTGCACCTCGCCGATAACGCGCTGCGCCTGCGGGCTGAGAAGGTGGGTGTACAGTGGGTAGCGGGGCATCAGTTCGGAGACGAAGCCGTTATTGCCGGAGCCGACCAGGCGCGTGACCGTGGCGAAGTCCATGTCGAGAAAGTGCTGCCGCATCCAGTCCCAGAACGGCGACCGGCCGGCGTCGTCCGACACGCCGCGCATTTCGGCGATCACGGTGTCGGCGAAGCGCCCGGGATGCTGGGCCATAAACAGAAAGCGCACCTTGGACAGCAGCTTGCCGGCGAAGCGGCGACGGTACTGCGGACGCAGGTAAAGGGTGCAGATTTCGGTACAGCCGGTGTAGTGATTGCAGAGGTTCAGCACCTCGACCTGGCTGCTGAGCCCGAGGTCCGGCGAGCGGTGCACTTCGCGGCTGTGGTGGTAGTGATACAGCGGCTGGCGCAGGCCCACGGACGACTCGATGCCGGTGGTTCCCATCACCGCGCCGGTCGCGCTGTCTTCCAGTACGAACAGATAACTTTCGCCGGCTGGCCGCTCGACGTTACGCGCGAAGCTGTCGATCGAGTGCTGGATCTTGCGCCTCAGGATATCGCGGTCATCGAGCAGCGACGTGAAACCGGGCCCGGACTCGACGGCGATCCGGTAAAGCGCTTCCAGGTCGCGGTGGGCAATCGGGCGAATAATCATGACGAGTTCCTCCTGAGAGCCTGCCAACGGGTTTCGGCTCCTCGATCCATCTTAGTTGCAAAACGGCCTTTCACCGTCGGTTGTAGAAATTATCGAAGGCTTTACTGCTAAATTGCAGTTCCATATTGGGCGAATTGGTGCCAATATTTTTCAAATAGGCCATTTGGATTATCAAAATGATAAGCAAGCAGGATTACCGCCTGATAGACCTGTTAAGGCGCAACGCCCGCGCCAGTGTCACCGACCTGGCGCGGGCGCTGGACCTGTCCCGTTCCACGGTGCAAAACCGCATCAACCGGCTCGAAGCGACCGGCGTGATCCGCGGCTATTCGGTGGATCTGGGGGGCGAGTATTCGCGCAGTCTGGTAGAAGCGCATGTATCGATCAAGGTGCACCAGAAACTGACGGCCAAGACCAATAGCGAACTCGAGCAGATCAGCCAGGTGGCGCAGTTGTATTCGGTCAGCGGCGAGTACGACCTGATTGCCATCGTGCAGGCGCCATCGCTGGAGGAGTTGAGCGCGGTGCTCGACGAGATCGGCAATCTGGAGGGGGTGGAGCGCACCAACTCCTCGGTGGTGCTGGAGACCAGGTTCCGGCGCTAACGGCAGGGCTGGAGTTGCGGTGGCGGCGCTATCGACCAGCCATCCGCGTTTCCTGGTTTGTTATGCCGCTACCGCGTCAATCGGTTGGGCAGGGAGACCCCTGCCACCAGCACTCGCACCCGCACTTTGCCTTCCTGTGGCAGAGGGCGCTCTGCTTCAACCACCCGAAGTTCCTCGGGACCGCCGTAGCATGTAATGGCGATGCGCTTGTATCTCATGGAGCTCTACTTTCCTTTGCAGGCATCTCATACTGGAAGTGCAAGCAGCCCGCGAAATAAGTCCCAATTCAAGCGAGACGGGGCATGGATCCGTAAACCCTGTGCGAGGATTTATTCGAGGCGCTGCGCACACTTGAAGTGCAGGAGCTTCGGTTTGCAACGATGCGAATTTCTAGGGAGAAATATCCATGATCCATCACTATTCGATTCCAGTGAACGACACCATTCGGGTATCGGAAGTCCTGGCCCGACTGGTAAACGGTACCGTTACCTGCTTCGGCCCCTACAAGGATTCCTACATCGTCTGGTTCGGGGACGAGCAGGGGACGGCGATCGAAGTCTATCCCGCGGGAACCGAAATGGTGCCGGGCACTGAGAATCAACCGTCCGGTTTCGTTCACAACCCGGGGTATACGGGCTACACCGCAACCCATGCGGCAGTTTCCGTACCCTGTACCCGGGATGAGATCTTCTCGCTGGCCAGGGAACAAGGCTGGCGCGCGGTCGAGCTGCCCCGCGGTGGCTTTGACGTGATCGAGTTCTGGATCGAAAACCGGGTGATGATTGAACTACTGACGCCCGATATGGCCGGGGATTACCTGACCGTTGCGTGCAAATATCGCAAATGAGAGGTCGGGCGGGCACCTAGGTGGTGGTAGCTGTGATGGGGCGTGAAATCCGAGGGCGTACGTCGTATGGCGTCAGGCGGTCCACAGGAAAATAATAGGCGCAATGTATTTGATGACAGCTTATGGTCTTGTGCCGATGACGATTCCGTAACCCAGAAATTTACTCGAGAAAACCCGCTCCGATTGCAGTACTTTCCAGAGGCCGCTAAGTCCCCATCGCCGGATAACCCTGAACGCGAGCTGGAGTTGTCCCAGCAAGCCCAGTTGCCGTTTCGAATCCTGCATCCACCGCGACATGGCGGTTGATTTGTCAATTGCCTTGATCTGAACCAGGCCTGCATCACCCAATAGCCGTCCCCAGCCTTCAAGCGTTTCCGGTTTCTCGCCTTCGATCTCTGCGAGGACAAGCTTCAAGTTATTGGGGGCTGACTCCTGCCAGCATAAATCATGGATACCAATGCATCCCCCGGGACGTACCACCCGTACCATCTCATTGAGGACGGGTGCCTTCTCCAGAAAACACAGCGTGCATTCACAGGTAACCGCATCAAATTCGCCGTCGGCGAATGGCAGCCTGGCTGCGTCTGCCTTGCTGAACTGCACCTTCAAGCCCCTTGCCTGGGCTTGCGCTGTTGCCCGCCGAATCATTTGATCCGACCGATCAACGCCATAAGCGCGAGCAGCAAAGCGTTCGGCGAAAAAGCAGGCGGTTTCTCCCGTTCCGGAGGCAACATCGAGGACTTTGGCCCCTTTTTGAATGTAGCATAATTCGGCCAACTCACGGGTCAATGCCAAGCCGCCGGGGTGAAGGCTATTCAGCCTCAGCATCCCGGTTTCGACCAGAGCCTCCAGGGAAGCGTTATGATCGAATTCCTGCGTCTTTTTCATCGCTCCTCACTGGAGTTCCGGCGTTCCTGTAATGGCAGGCCGGGAGTCTTATAAGCCGCCGACGGTATCGAACGGTTATCCATTACGCCGTTTGCGACATTTCCCTGCTTGGCAGCGCAGTACTCCGTTAAGTTATTACTTTTCCTTTCCCTCGACATGCGCGGGATCGGTCTTGAGATTAAAATCCAGTCCTCCCGCTGTTGCCTCTGTGGGCAAGCGGTACTTGATGAATGCATGTCCAAGGGCGGTATGACAGGCGTTACAGGCCTCCACCATCGAGGCGAATTGCTGGTTAAATTCGTCTAGATCCTTGTTTGCAACCGCGTCCAGTACGGGGGGGAAGTTGACCCGTTCAACGGCTTTCAACATCTGGGCATGTTGCGGTCTCGTTGCTTCGCCCACCTCCTGTGCCTCCAGCATCTCCTTGAGTTCATACTGCGCGAGTCCCCAGTTACCGCCATTCGCCGCGTTGTAAGCTGCTGTTGCACGGTAACCGATCTCATGCATGACCACGCCCAACCCTGGTTGAATGCGGGCCAGCGCATCCAGGCGACTTTCAGTATCGCCCTTGTAGATGCCATCTCCCATTGCTTCGGCCAAAACGCCGGTATTCCAACCACAGGCCAAGCAGACAAATAGTGCTGTTCTGATAATCATGAGTCGCTCCTTACGCCCAGAGGGCGGGAATGCGATTCATCCCTGATACGCGGATGTTTCAAGAAATGTAGCGGATTCAATTTCTTCTGAATGTGCCTGTTAGCGAAGTAACGCAAACCGTCGAAAGAAAAGAGACATCATGGAAATTATGGGAGCTGGGCTGGATTTGGCAAAGTATTGCTTCGCAGCGTTAGCCAGGCGCCCCACTTGGCCGAGTGACCGAAGATGGCAAGCGACTGCCGCACGGGCAGTTGGCACCGGCCTGAATCCGAGGCATCGCCACCTGGTCTGACCCCAAAATAGGCCTCCGGCTTGGGATAGTCAGGGCAAGGGCCTTACAGGGATCAGCAGCGCAGTGTAACGTTTCGAAATGCCCGCTATCGGCTGCGAAATGGACGGTCCCGGCGCACTAAAGCAATACTGCCACCAAGCCGAGTAACACGACCCCGCCCACAATGACATATCTGGCATACGACCTGGCGGTGTTTCCGGGTACCGGTGTTGGTCCTGGTTTGGATTCCGGCTGAGAGGCCAGTACTGGCTCCGGCTCCAATACCCCGGCTTGCTGTACGGCCTCGTTTTCCGTAACGGTCTTCTGCAGCGGCGTCGGTTTTGATTCTTGCGCGTATTCCCCGTCATCCGCGGACTCCGGCAGCGGCGCTTCCTCCTTGTGAGTCACCTCTGGCTGCCGTTCAGGCTCCGGTGCGGGTTGCGGCCATTCTGACTGGGCGGGTGGAGGTTCCATTTCCGATACAGTTTCTGACACGGGCTCCGGTACCGTGCCCAACTTCGGTGCAGTTTCCTGCACCACTACAATATCTGCAGTATTATTCTGGACCGGCTCGGCTTTCGTCTTCTTAACCTCAGTAGAAGCCCTTCTCTGCTGCCACGCAGCCGTTTCTTCTGGGGTCAAGGGCGCAAGTTGTTTCGCGAACTCTTCAAGCTCATCCAGTCCATTAAACATTGAAAGATTGCTCCCTGATCTTGATAAATACCCCCTGTAAACACGGCAATCTTTATGCCATCGCCACGCGAACCGTTCACTACCGCCTGGATCGGCAGCGAATCGATTGACGACGGTGCCGGGTCAACAGTGTCTGGCACGTCCAGCGCGAGGGGATTGTGGCAAAGGATCATGAACATGAGTTTGCACCCCATACAACAAGAAGCCGGCGCTGCGGCACTCAGGAGACATTTGGCCTCGAATGATTTTCATTCCTATCAAGAAGTGCCCGAATTATGTCGGGAGGATTGGTTATCGTCTGCGGGCTGCGGTTCCGTTTCCATTGTACTTTGAAGAATATAACCGTAAACCTGGACAGGGCTCGCAGAGCACCAACTGGGACTTGTTCATAGGTTCCTTA
>JABXIM010000139.1 GCA_013373085.1 Oceanospirillaceae bacterium
AGCTACGAAATATATAAAGAAGCTAATACCTGGAATTAAACCAATAACTTTTCTCATACTAGATTCCAGTTGCCAAATAACGCTTGTGGCTGGGGCGAGGTACGAGTCCCAAGCCCACACTTGTTATGTGGTGCACTAAAACAATTTCCACCACGGTTTTTTCTTTAGTATTTGCTGAGTAATTTCCCTAGAAGCGAGCATTTCACCCGCAAACTCTTCAAGCGAGGAATACTCTTCATCTTCTTCTAGCTCACCAGTTTCATGATTCCACAAAATAACACTTGGATCTTCACTGCCAATTTCCATTAGGTAGTAATCACCACAGCCTGAGTGGCCAATAGCAAAATAATCCTCAGCGTCTAATCCATGAACCATATCAATTTCAATATTCAAGTGCTCTATATCTTTAAACTCGCTTAGGAATTCGACCTGCGACAGATCTCCAGCCTCCCTCATTTTCTGAGGGTATGATTCTAAGAAATCTAAATACTTTTCAGGCAGTTCAGGCCACTTATCTATAAAAGCTTGTTTATTCATAGTTCACATAACGCCCGCAACACCGGACAAATTGAAGCGAAGCGGAAGTTTGTTCCGTGTGCTTGCGTTTGTTAGGCATCGGCTATCACACTAAATTTCTGTGGGGAAATACCATAAGATAACTCGAAGTGCTTTGATGCCCACTCTTCAAGTTCACTCATAGAATATTTGCTTGTCAGCCACCAATAGTCATAACTAAAATCGCCATCACTGATTATCCATTGCCGACACAAATCATAAGTTACAACCCAACTGTAAAATGTATCAAAAGCTTTTTGAACATTGCCTTCATCCTTTCCAGCAAATACTCTTGGATATATGTCACCATCAGATTTGTCTATAAAAAGAGCTTCGTGCTCGTTAAATAAAGCCATGCTCTCTTCATTAAGTTTTTCTCCTGCTGAATATACTCCTGGCCAACAAAAATATGCAGGATTCTTAATCTTATCTTGCTGAAACCTAATGAACCGAGAGAACATTAGCCTTATGGGCTGATGTTCGTCACTAAAGTCAAATGACTCCTCTTCCTCCATAAGCTGAATTAAACTTGACTTATTCTCTGACCAGCTAGATATCAGCTGAGCGGCATCCAGTGGAGATGGACAGACAATAGACTCTGATAACTTTGTCGCCACTTCATAGTATTCAGAGGACGAGTAATTCTTTATGTAGCTTTTAAGCTCGGGGTGTTTTAAAGATATCATTCGACATAAAAACATAAACCTCATGCCGGGATCAACGGACTCAACGAAGGATTCATAATGTGAAATATCAAAAGGAAAACCTTCTGCAGGGTTCATCGCCAAATCAAGAACTAGAAGAAAGAGCGCAACTAAAGGGTCATCTATTGCGCTAGGCCTTTCAGATTCAGTAAGCTCCAGAAACGTAGAGAAAGCTTTGTAGTAAATACCAGAGAGCATTCCTAAGTCATCGAAATCATCCCAACTCAAGGTCCCACCTGATGCAAAATATAGGTATTGCATTTGCGAGAACCTTGCTTGGCCCTCATAAATATCTTTAAGTCCTACAGGGGGCAAGCCGATATTGGATTTATAGTAATATCCTTCAACTTTCTTTTCTGAAAACTCCCTAAAACCTATATGCCAATCCTTCGCATTTGGAAGAAATTCGAGATCTCTATCAAAACTAGATGATATTAAATTCACAAAAGAAGAATATGCGATATGAAATGAATGCCCTACGGATTCAAAAAGCGGATCGTTTGCAAAAGACTTTACTGACTCGGGAACTATAACTCTATATTTAAAGAACTCGATATCATGGAAGTTGTTTAAAATAACATTTATTGATCTGAACTCTTCGTCGTCTGGGGATGAGTCTTTAGCATTCAGCTGGTTATATTTTTTTATGGGCTTTATTGGGCCAGTTATTTCAAGATATTTCTTTAGATCCGGGTGGTTAATATGTGCTTGTGATGGATAACTAAGGCTCAAGATAAAGCCAGAAATCGAACCAATATGCTGCCACCAATGGATTGTCTCATGAAAATAAGTAGAAAATGCCTGTATAGTTTCAAAGTTGTAATCCCCTGATTTGACTATTCCACTATCTACTTGATCTAGGAGGTAATGCAAGTCAGGCCTTAGCCTCAATACAAATTGCATTGAATCATATAGTCCCCTTGCATTCAGGCAGCTCTTATAGTCTTCAGTGTATTCACTGGCCCATTGATCCTGAAGTAGACTTTTAATCAATTTCAAACACATTCTCCATTGCCTAACACCTGCAGCCGCGGAATGTAGGTCCAGCCCCGCAGGGACGTTGCTGCCTGAATTTGTCAGGCTTTTCATACTAGCGACACGTCACCTGATTTCAACGGTGCAACTATTGTTGGTTTCCTATCAGGCTTAAAGTCAAATCCATCTTGATGGAAAGGCAAAGCCCAGAATTGGTCGATTGTTCTGTTATAAGGCTCTTTCAGATTATGCATGGTCATTTTTCCAAGTGGGTCATCTGGCCTGTGAGCATGGAGCCTATATATGAATACAAAGTCTCGTAGATCTTCAAGATCTAAATGAAAGCCATCTATAGTTGCCAATACAGTTTTATAGCCATCTCCATAGTTGGCTATTTTCTCCTCTGTATGCCGTGTGACATCCATAAGGTGCCCTCGAGCGGATTGATATAGATGGTAGTAGCCCCCGTTCATATAAAGCTTATTATTCTTGGTAATGTATTCATGCGGAATTTCCGCATCACGCATCTCAGGGTGTGTGCACTTAAGCTCTATCAAGTATTTGCAACTGGCCGTTTCAGCAAGGAGATCGCAGTCCTTTCCCTTCGGGTCGATACCCTTTGGCTCATAGGTAATCTTCACACCCTCTTTTGTATCGAGGAGAAAGCACATTACCTTTAATTCGAAAACATGATCCTCAACTTGTCTGTATGTAACAGATTCATCAGCAATACCATTGGTAAGTTGATCAAACCTCTTAAGCCAAGAATTAAATTGGTTCACACCCTCGCATTTCTTAATAGCGACTTCAATTTGGTCTTTGAAACATTGGGGAAACCTAATGAGTCTATCTAACTGCTCCATACTGTATCCTTGTAGAGCCTAACGCCCTACTCAGCCGTCGCGCCAGCGGTCGGCTGCAGTTGATTGTTATGTGATTTAAGTATTGAGCTGTTTGCAAACTCTACAAATTTCCCGTAATAGATTGTATCCAGGCGCAATATTTCCCATGCTTTGACAAATGCCGTTTTCGAGAACGCAAACTCGATTCCAGTTTTCCATTCTGACCACGTTTCATCATCGATGTGCTTTTTTCTCCAAAGAAAATACTCCTCACTGCACAAGTCAAAATAGGCTCTCATATACCTTAAAGTCTTATCTCTAACTTCCGGAGATAAATCATCAAATGAGAAATCCTTTTCATTTATGCTTTCTGGAAAATTCAGAGTTATTTCCTGGTAACGCTTTGTGTAGTCTGCAAAAAAGCTAAGTTGTAATTGATTCTTAAAACTTCGAACTGTAAACCATAGCGCTAACGCTGTAATAAATACGCCTATTATAGATACCACGGCAGCTATATCACTTACATCACCTGTCACTGGGATTCCTCTATATTCACATAACGCCTGCCAGCAGAGGCGAGTGAAACGAGTCCAGCCAGCTTGCTGGCGAATTGACTGGCTTTGTTATACATTGTTTTTTCTAAGTATTTCGCAGCGTTCAAGAGAATCTTGATAATTACCGTAGTTTTGTAAAATGTCATCATATAGCTCTTCGGCTTTACAAAAATCACATTGATCTTCAGCTCTCAATGCTTTGCAGTATACTTCATTCGCATAGGTTTCTTGATTGCTCTTAATCGACCGCATTATTTCAATATATTCACTAGGAAATTTATCTCTCGGACTTATTTCTCTCTGAATTTCAACAAATCGATAATAATTAGGCCACCAAGGTGACTCTGGAAATTCACTAATGAAACTCGCTTTCTCATTTTCAGGAAGGCCACTAAACCATTCCTCAAAGTTATTGCGTTCGGTTTGAGCTGAACCGTTTTTCCACCCCATAGAAACCCAGCCAAATGAATGTAATTTCCAAGGTGGCTTCATATCTTCATTCATATCTGTTCAGCTTTATGTGTATAACGCCCGCATTTGCGGCTGGTTTGGAGCGCAGCGGAAAACCAGTCCGACAACATGCGCTTGTTAAGTTTTTGTGATGTCAATTACATGCTCTGGCAAGAAAATAACCTCATCCTCAAAGAACAAATTATCTTGTTCTCCTGCTGTAGCAGGTACGTTATTAAGAGTGCCGATATAATAAGGGCCGATTCTTCCCGTTACTATAACCCACATTCTTTCTCCAAATGTTCCGTCATCATCCGGATCTTCAGGGTCTGCAGGGATTTCTATAATGAAGATAAGTTTGACTATATCTCCTTCTGCTAGAGTCTGCCGCTCTTCCTCTTCAGGCATGTAAAATGTTTCAGGAGTTCTGTGGTGTTGAGCTAAACCACTTCGAAGCTCATAACCATCTAGATCTATCGTTGCAAGACGAAGCTCTGTAAAACCTTCTTCTTGCTCTCCCCACTGTGGCCTTTCTCCGATTTCTGGGATTGCATGCAGTGGTTCGTCAAATATAGTGCGTAATAGAAGTTCGATGGAGCCTTCAATAGAATCCTCAACTCGCATATCAATTGCAAAGATACCGGCAAAGTGAGGTGGTATAGAACAGCCATCGCCGGGCTCAAACTCTCCATCTCTAACAACCGGAATAAATTTTTCTCGATTAACACCAGCAGCAATATGCCCCGAAATTATTTGCTGTTCATAACCCACGCCACCCTGACGATTTAAAGATTTTTCGTAATAATTTGGCGTGCAGATAATAATGACGTGGTCGCATTTGACTATTTCTGTTTCCATGAATTGAGTGAGGCTCTGGCCAGGTTGAACATGCCATTGGTCGAGTTTAACATCTACACCATTCAATCTAAGGCGTTGAGATATTTCTCTAACCCACGTCTTATGTTCTTCAGAGTCCCAAGAATAAGACACTAAAACACTTGGGATTTTATCATTACTCAATTCCGTGCTCCTTGAAACTTAACATTTTAATCGTGCGCATGCTCATTTTTGCATTTTCAATCAACCTTTCAAGAACCCTATAAAT
>JABXIM010000039.1 GCA_013373085.1 Oceanospirillaceae bacterium
CCTTAGCAGGGGTGCGCCTTCAGCCACTCGGCCATCTCACCGCGACAACGGCGCATACTATATAGAACTGATTTTAAAAAGAAAAGGGGAAATTTAACTTTTTATTCCTGTTCCTGGCTATCGCCGGATTTCTCGCGCTGGATGCGCTGATAAATCTCTTCGCGATGCACGGAAACATCCTTCGGCGCGTTGACACCGATACGGACCTGGTTCCCCTTGACGCCCAGCACAGTCACGGTGACGTCGTCGCCGACCATCAGGGTTTCGCCCACACGACGGGTTAGAATCAACATCTGTCGGATCTCCTTAAGCTTTCCTGGTACTGCAGGCCCGTGGATCGTCGGCCAGCCGTTGTTTGCAGAACCTCGCGCCGGTTCCATACCCCCATGGCTCCACAGCCTGACGGTCGGTTCTGGACCCGGGCCCTGCGAAGAGACGCCGCAGCGGCGCCCCTTATGCATAATCCGGGTCAGTTCGAGGCTGAATTAACTATAGCCTACTTGAACGGCGTCACTATTCGCTGACGGTATCGACTTTGTCGAGCTCAAACGCTGAGTGCAGGCCGCGTACGGCGAGCTCCAGATACTTCTCGGCGATGACGACCGAAACCTTGATTTCGGACGTCGAAATCATCTGGATATTGATGTTGTCCTGCGCCAGCGCGTCGAACATCTTGCTCGCGACACCGGCGTGGGAGCGCATGCCAACGCCGACGATGGAGACCTTGGCGATCTTGTTGTCGCCGGTCACTTCGCGGGCACCCAGCTCGGCACAAACCTGCTTGAGGATGTCCTGCGCCTTGGCAAAGTCATTGCGGTGCACGGTGAAGGTGAAGTCGGTGGTGCGGTCGCCTGCAACGTTCTGCACGATCATGTCGACTTCGATGTTGGCGCGACTGATCGGACCGAGAATGCGGGAGGCGACACCGGGGATATCGGGTACGCCGATCACGGTCAGTTTCGCTTCATCGCGGTTGAAGGCGATACCGGAGATAATGGGTTTTTCCACTGTATCTTCATCCTCTATGGTAATCAGGGTGCCGGGGCCGTCCTGGAAGCTGTGCAGCACGCGCAGCGGCACTTTGTACTTGCCGGCGAACTCCACCGAGCGAATCTGCAGTACCTTCGACCCCAGGCTGGCCATTTCCAGCATTTCCTCGAAGGTGATCTTGTCGAGACGGGTGGCGCCTTCAACCACGCGCGGGTCAGTGGTATAGACACCGTCGACGTCGGTATAAATCTGGCACTCATCGGCCTTCAGCGCAGCCGCCAGCGCCACGCCGGTAGTATCCGAGCCACCACGGCCCAGGGTAGTGATATTGCCGTCGTAATCGACGCCCTGGAAGCCTGCAACCACGACCACGCGGCCCGCGGCCAGGTCACGGCGCATGCCGTCGACCTCGATATCCTGGATGCGCGCCTTGGTATGGGCGCTGTCGGTCAGGATCTTCACCTGGCCGCCGGTGTAGGAACGGGCGCTGACACCGCGCTTTTCCAGCGCCATGCACAGCAGCGCGATGGTCACCTGCTCGCCGGTGGAGACCAGCACGTCCATCTCGCGCGGGCTCGGCGACTCCTGGATGGCGTTGGCCAGCCCGATCAGGCGGTTGGTTTCGCCGCTCATCGCCGACACCACCACGACCAGGTCGTGGCCTTCTTCACGGAAGCGCTTGACCTTGTCCGCCACCGCCTCGATTCGTTCTACAGTACCAACGGACGTCCCGCCGTATTTCTGTACAAATAGAGCCATTTTCCTCTGTTCCTTATAAAAGCCCCGCTGCCAGCGGAGATCGAGGCGCCTTCGGCGCCTGTGATGGGTGCCCTGAAAACGGCTCCTGCGTGTTCAGGATTCACGTCTTCCCGGGCGGTTACACCGCCATCACCCCCGCTGCGATTCGGCAGAGTCTGGTGATGGCGACTAACCCATCCTACGTTGCTGTTCTCTGGTTACTGCTTACCCGCTCTCAGAGCGCCGCTTCAAGCAGCGACGGTACCGCATCGAGTGCTGCCGGCAGTGCCGCGACATCACTGCCGCCGCCCTGCGCCATGTCCGGACGACCACCACCCTTGCCGCCGACTTTCGCCGACAGTTCGCGGATCAGGTCGCCTGCCTTGACGCGGCCGGTCAGATCCTTGGTGACGCCAGCAGCCAGGCTGACCTTGTCATCCTGGGTCACGGCCAGCACCACCACACCGCTGCCCAGCTTGTTCTTGAGCTGGTCCAGGGTATCGCGCAGCGCCTTGGGCTCGACGCCGTCGAGCTTCTCGACCAGCACCTTGACGCCCTTGATTTCGACCGCCTTGTTAATCAGTTCGCCGCCCTGCAGGCTGGCCAGCTTGCCCTTGAGCTGCTCCAGCTCCTTCTCCAGCAGGCGGTTGCGCTCCGCCAGACCACGCACCTTGTCGGTCAGGTTGTCGCGGCTGCCACGGGTCAGGCTGGCGATCTCGCTGCAGGTGCTTTCGAGCTGTCCGACGTAGGCCTCGGCACCGGCGCCGGTAACCGCCTCGATACGACGCACGCCCGAGGCGATGCCGCTCTCGGCCACGACCTTGAGCAGACCGATATCACCGGTACGGCGCACGTGGGTACCACCGCAAAGCTCAGTGGAGAAGTTGTCGGCACCCATCGACAGCACACGAACCTGCTGATCGTATTTTTCACCGAACAGCGCCATGGCGCCCTTCGCCTTGGCCGCTTCGATATCCATGATCTCGGTGGTCACTTCGCTGTTGGCGCGGATCTGGGCGTTGGCCATCTCCTCGACCTCGCGCAGCTGCTCCGGCGTAACCGGCTCGAAGTGGGTGAAGTCGAAACGCAGACGTTCGGCGTTCACCAGCGAGCCCTTCTGCAGCACGTGTTCACCGAGCACGCGGCGCAGCGCCTCGTGCAGCAGGTGGGTTGCAGAGTGGTTCAGCGCGGTGGCCTGGCGGCGCTTGCGATCGACCTCGGTCGCCACCTTGTCACCGACCTTCAGCACACCTTCGCTGACGCTGCCGTGGTGCAGGTGGTTCTTGCCCTCCTTGGTGCAGTCGGCCACGGCGAACTCGCCGCGATCCCAGCGCAGCACGCCGCTGTCGCCAACCTGGCCGCCGGATTCGGCATAGAAGGGGGTATTGGACAGCACCACGATGCCGGACTCGCCGGCCGACAGCTGGCTGACCGGCTCGCCCTCACGGAACAGCGCGATCACGCTGGCGCTGTCCTCGAGCAGCTCGTAACCACTGAACGAGGTTTCACCCTCGAGGTCCAGCTTGTCGTTGTAGTCGACCGAGAAGGAACCGGTGGCACGGGCACGTTCGCGCTGCTCGGCCATTGCCTGCTCGAAGCCGTCCATGTCGACGCCGAATCCGTGTTCGCGCGCGACGTCGGCGGTCAGGTCGACCGGGAAGCCGTAAGTGTCGTAGAGACGGAACAGCGCTTCGCCCGGAATCACCGTGCCATCCAGCTCATCGATCACCTGCTGCAACAGGCGCATGCCGTTGTCCAGGGTACGGGCGAACTGCTGCTCTTCCTTCAGCAGCACGCGCTCGACCTGGCTCTGCTGCTTCACCAGCTCCGGGTAGGCTTCGCCCATCTCGGCGACCAGCGCCGCCACCAGCTTGTGGAAGAACGGCTCGCGCGCACCCAGCTTGTTGCCGTGACGGATAGCGCGGCGAATGATGCGACGCAGTACATAACCGCGACCTTCGTTGGACGGCAGTACGCCATCGGTAATAAGGAAGGAGCAGGAGCGGATATGGTCGGCGATCACGCGCAGCGACTTGTTGTCCAGGTCGTCGCTGCCGACGGCCTGTGCCGCGGCCTTGAGCAGATTCTGGAACAGGTCGATCTCGTAGTTGCTGTGTACCCCCTGCAGGACCGCAGCGATACGCTCGAGGCCCATGCCGGTATCGACCGACGGGCGCGGCAGCGGCGTCATCTCGCCATCGGCGGAGCGGTTGTACTGCATGAAGACCACGTTCCAGATCTCGATGTAGCGGTCGCCGTCCTCATCCGGGCTGCCCGGAGGGCCACCGGCGACCTCCGGGCCGTGGTCGTAGAAGATCTCGGTGCAGGGACCGCAGGGACCGGTGTCGCCCATGGCCCAGAAGTTGTCCTCGTCGAGCTTGGAAAAACGCTCCGGATCGACACCGATTTCCTCTTTCCAGATCCGCTCGGCCTCGTCGTCGCTGTGGTGCACGGTGACCCAGAGACGCTCTTTCGGCAGCTGGAATACCTCGGTCAGCAGCGTCCAGGCGAAACCGATCGCCTCGCGCTTGAAGTAATCGCCGAAACTGAAGTTGCCCAGCATTTCGAAGAAAGTATGGTGGCGAGCGGTATAGCCGACGTTTTCCAGGTCGTTGTGCTTGCCGCCGGCACGCACACAGCGCTGCGCGGTCGTAGCACGGCTATAGTCGCGCTTGTCGTCGCCGAGAAACACATCCTTGAACTGCACCATGCCCGCGTTGGTGAACAGCAGGGTCGGATCGTTCGCGGGAATCAGCGGGCTCGAAGGCACGATTTCATGGCCCTGCTGTTTGAAGTAGTCCAGGAAAGCCTGGCGAATCTCGGCACTCGTCATGTATTTCATTAGCACGAACCGTTAAGGATGGTTGGTTGCTCGACTGGAATCCGGCCCGGTGGTGAAAACCGGGCAAAAAAAGGCGAGATAGTATAAAACATGGGCGAAAATTGTACGACTTTTTTTCCGATTTGGCGCCGGTCCGGCCGGCACCCGAGACTAGGGCTCGTCGTCCGCTTCCAGCGCGTAGCGGGCCTGATCCGGTGTGTAGCCACGGCCGGTCAGATAGCGCATGCGTTTGGCCCAGGCCTGACGGTCATCCCGTGCCACAGGCGGAAAACGCCGGCGAGCCAAGTCACGGGCCTGTTCGAACCAGTCCACAGGCTCTTCGTCCAGCGCTTGCTGCCAGAGTTCACTGGCAATGCCCTTGCGCCCCAAGTCCGCGCGGATACGCATCGGTCCAAAGCCCTGCGACGCCTTGCTGCGGACATAACAGGCGGCGAAGCGCGCATCGCTGAGGTAACCGTCGGACTCGAGCCTGTCCAGCTCCAGCTCCAGTTCCAGCTCCAGCTGAGCGTCATCGCAGCGGGCTGCAAGCTTCTGCCGCAGTTCAAGCCGGCTATGCTCGCGGCGGGTCAGCAGGCGAATGGCAGCGTTCCTGATCTCGGAGGCAGTTTCGAGCATCATCGGGTCCCTGTCGCAAAACGGACCATAGTAAGGATAGACGGTGACGGGTTCCAGTCGCGGCGAACCTGACGTCATTCGTGCAGCTGCTACTCTTTCAGGAGTTCCGATCGGATGCAGGTGGAATTCACTACGCTCATTCCACCCTACGGGCCATTAACGGGCCCCCAATCAAGGAGAAGTGCATGGCGGTTACCCCCTCGACGATGATGCCCCTCGGCACCCAGGCGCCCGACTTCAAGCTGCTCAATGTCCGCAGCGGCCAGCCGCTGTCTCTCAACGACGGTGCCGGCGCGCAGGGAACGCTGGTGATTTTTATCTGCAACCACTGCCCCTTCGTTCACCATATTGAAGATGCGCTGATCGAGTTTGCCTGGGACTATCAGCCCCGCGGAATCAACGTCATCGCGATCTCGGCCAACGATGCCGATACCCATCCGCAGGACAGCCCGGAACTGATGAAAGACAGAGCCGCCGCCAAGGGCTACCCCTTCCCGTACCTCTATGATGAGAGCCAAGCGGTGGCGCGGGCCTACGACGCCGCCTGCACCCCCGACCTGTTCCTGTTCGACGCCCAGCTCCGCTGCGTCTACCGGGGCCAGTTCGATGCCACCCGCCCCGGCGGCGACAGCCCCGCTACCGGGGCCGATCTGCGGCACGCCTGCGACGCCCTCTTCTCCGGTAACCCGATAGACCCGGAGCAACACCCCAGCACCGGCTGCAATATCAAATGGAAATCGGAGGCCTGATGCACCATCCAGAAGCGATGCTGGCGGCCGTGGTCGCGCTGACGCGGGATACCGGGCGTTACCAACTCGGCGAGTTCCGCACCATGCCGGCCGGAAGCGGCGACCGTAAAAGCGCCCGGGAGCTGGTCTCGCGGGTCGATATCGAAAGCGAACGCAGGCTGATCGAGGGCCTGAGGCAGCTGGAGCCGGATGCCGGCATCTTCGGTGAGGAGAGCGGTCGCGAGGGCGACCAGCAGCGCTGCTGGGTAATCGATCCGATTGATGGCACCACCAACTTCCTGTCGGGGCTCGACCACTTCTCGATCTCGATCGCGCTGCTGGATGGCGGCCAGCCACTGCTGGGCGTGGTCTATCGTCCCGCGTCCGACGAGGTATTCAGCGCGATCCGGGGCCAGGGGCTACGTCATAACGGCCGCACTCCCTCCCTCGTGCCATCCGCCCTGCCACTGTCGGACGCTCTGCTCGGGACCGGATTCCCCTATCGCTCGCCGGATCAGGCGAAAGCTTTCTTCGGCTGCGCCGAGGAGGTGCTTTACCGCTGCCGCGGCATACGCCGCCTCGGCTCCGCGGCGCTCGACCTTTGCTACCTGGCGTGCGGTTACCTGCAGGGTTTCTGGGAAACCGACCTGCAGCCCTACGACGTCGCCGCCGCGCTGCTATTGCTGGACGAGGCCGGGCAGCGCGTCAGCAACGGTGACGGCGAGCCATACCGGATGGGCGAGGACCGGCTGCTGGTCGCCGGTCCCGATCGCGTGCACACGGAGCTGCTGCCGATCATCGCCCGGCACTATCTACCCGGCACGCCGTAGGATGGGCGGAGTCGCAACGGCACTTTGCTATCAGAGCGCAGAGGATTTATTGCGACGCAACCCATCATAGGCGCCGAAGCCGCCTTCGTTTCCGCCGGCACGGAGCGCATTGAACCTGCCCATCAGCCTGGATACGGCAGATGCGCTGTTGCGTTGTACCTAGTCGGTTGGGAGATGCGGCACCGCCGCGAAATCCAACACCAAATTATCCGTGCCAGCCGAGACCAATCGATCTGCACTACGATCGATATGATGGGTTACGCGATGTCCCGTACAGTGCGCGAACCGTTAAAGTTTGTATGCATGCATCGCCCCACCCGTCCTACGATCTCGTGGCCGGATTTTCTGCCAGGCGCATCAACGATTGCAGTGGCGCCCCTGTCCATTTGCCTGGCAGCGGATGCTCAGGCAGCGGCCGCGGGTATCACGGTCATCCCGAGGTATCCCATATAGCCAATATAGGCGGCAAGCAGGATAGCCCCTTCGAAGCGATTGATACGCCCCTGCCGGCCCTTGTGGAAACTGTAGCCCATGACAAACAGCGCCAGCGTCAGTGCCGTCATCACCGCCCAGTCCCGGTACAGGATCACCGGCTCCACGGCGAGCGGATGAATCGAAGCCGCGATGCCGACCACGGCCAGGGTATTGAACAGGTTCGAGCCGAGCACGTTGCCCAGCGCCAGGTCGTGCTCGTTCTTGCGGACCGCAGCAATGGACGAAGCCAGCTCCGGCAGCGAGGTGCCGATGGCGACGATCGTCAGGCCGATCACCAGATCGCTGACACCGAGGCTCTGGGCGATCGAGACCGCCCCCCAGACCAGCACACGGGAACTGCCGACAAGCAGCAGCAGGCCGAACAGGAGCCAGAACAGCGCCTTGCCGAGTGGCATCGGGTGGCGTTCGAACTCGGCCTCCGTTTCAGCTTCCATTTCGGTCAGCATGATGTCGTTGCGCTGGCGATAACCACCGTGGATCGTCCACCCCATCACGGCAAAAAACACCGCCAGCAGCAGAAGACCGTCAATCAGGCTGAGGTGACCATCCAGTAACAGCGCGCCGGAAAAAAACGTAATGACAGCCAGCAGCGGCAGCTCCTTGCGCAGGATGCCGGACTTCACCGCAATCGGGCTGACCACCGCCACCAGGCCCAGTATCAGCGCGATATTGGCGATATTGGAGCCATAACCGTTACCGAGCGCCAGTCCCGGGTTCCCGTCCAGCGCGGCCAGCGCCGAGACGACCATTTCCGGCGCCGAGGTGCCGAAGCCAATGATCACCATACCGATCAGCAACGTCGGCATACCGAAGTGTTTGGCGGTGGCGGCCGCGCCGTCGACGAAGCGGTCGGCACTCCAGACCAGCACCGCGAGACCGGCAACGAGTGCGAGCAACGGCAGCATCATGACAGCACCTCCGCCGCGACTAATGAGTTGACGGAGGCGACGCCCAGGGCGCGGTGTAGACAAGGGTGTTTGCAGCTTTGCATGGGACTGTTCGGGGCCGGCACCGGACACAGAGACACACCGAAAGCGCCGGCCCAGGTGGCGATCGGTTTGTCTCAGGTCTCATCAATCCGGATTCGGACATGGCCGCCACGGACCTGAGGGTCCGGAGGCTGTTGACGACCATCCTGGCGGGCGCCAGGAGACTACTCCCCTAAGTGGCTGCAAGGATAGCAGGTTGCGGGAGAAAGTTGTAGAAGCGCCGCACCGGTGCGAATGGCTTTGACCTGTTCGCAGCGGGGTGCCGCACCTACCAAGCAAAAAAAGGAGCAAAAAAAACCCGGCACAAGGCCGGGCAGCAAGACAACGGTATAGGGATACAATACGCCCGCGTGCGGGCGATCGTTTTCGGCTACCGCCCGAAGGCGAAAACCTGCTTGAACTCAGTACTCGACGACAACGTCGCCCTGCGGCACGCTGCAGCAGGACAGGATGTAGCCCTCTTCGACGTCCTCATCAGTGATGCCGCCGTTGTGTACCATTTCGACCTCGCCGGACACCTTGAGCACCTTGCAGGTGCCGCAGATACCCATACCACAGGCTTTGGGAATGTGCAGTCCCAGTTTGGAGGCGGCGGCGTGGACAGTCTCGCCCGGTACAATCTGGACGCTCTTGCCGGTGCTGGCAAAATCGACGCGCAGCAGGTCGCCCGCCTCGATGGCTTCGGCTTCTTCCGCAGCCAGCTCGGCTTCCTGTACCGCCTTCTCCTCATCCTCGACCGGGGTCGCGCCGAAGGACTCCTCGTGGTAACGGCTCATATCGAAACCGTTGTCCTGGAGCAGCTTCTTGACCGCGTTCATGTAGGGGGTCGGGCCGCAGCAGTATACTTCGCGCTCGAGGAAGTCCGGTGCCATCAGTTCGAGCATCTGCTTTGTCAGGTAGCCGCGGAAGCCAAACCAGGCCTCGCCCAGCCGGTCGCTTTGCTCGCAGACGATATGCAGCTTGAACTCGGGAATCCGAGAGAAAATATGCTCCAGCTCACGATGGTAAATGATGTCTTTCGGAGAGCGGGCGCTGTGGATGAACTCCACGTCCACGGTGGCATTGGTGTCGAAGTACCAGCGCATCATGGACATCAGCGGGGTAATCCCCACGCCGCCGGAGAGCATCAGCACCTTATCCGCCGGGAAATCGATGCAGTTGAACTGGCCAACCGGACCGTGCACGGCCAGCTCGAAGCCTTCGGTCATGTTGTCGTGCAGCCAGTTGGACACCAGACCACCCGGCGCGCGCTTGACGGTGATCGAAAAACTGTAGGGTACCGACGGCGAGCTGGAGATGGTGTAGGAGCGGAAGACCTGCTCGCCAGCAATTTCCAGCTCCAGAGTGACAAACTGGCCCGGCTTGAAGAAGAACATCACCGGCTGTTCCGCCATGAAACAGAAAGTCTTGACATCCCAGGTTTCCTGGATTGCCTTGACGCAGCGCACAACGTGACGACCGTTGCTCCAGGTCTGGGTTGTGACCGGATTCATGGCTTCGGTATTCACCAGACTGGTAGTAGGATTGCTCATGGCGATTCTCTCATATTGTCCGCAGACACGGGTTGGGTCGGGTCGTGGAAATCCTGATTGCGTGCAGGTTCCGCGGAGAGGGGGCGGCGTCTCGACTCGCTCATGTATGCCCCCTTATTTTATGGCGCCATTGTCATCTCCAGCGCAACCTGTCACTTAACTCTGCGCGACACAAACTTATCTTTCTACACCACCCCAAAGCCCCGTGATTACTGGGACGTCGAAAAAAACACGCATTAGTGTCGCAATCAGATAAACCCCACAGTTTGTGTTGGCGCACTATTCGCCTCAAGACGCTAAGCGAAACCAACCGATCACGCAAACGGCAAGGCGGCGTCTCGATGCAACTTTAATGGGTCTCGCAGGGCAGCCCAGGCGGCCCCAACGGTGAACGAGGATTAGCACTAAATGAACCAAAACGACCTGCTGAACATCACCCACGCGAATATCGATACAGCACGCGAGGAGATGGACCGCCTGCTCAAAACCCGCGAGCGTAACTACTCGCTGCCGCGTGAACTCTACAACGATCCGCACATGTTCCGGATCGACATGGAAGAAATCTTCCAGAAAGAGTGGCTGTTCGTTGGCATGACCAGCGAAATCCCCAAGAAAGGCGACTATTTCACTGTCGAAGTCGGTCAGAACCCGGTCCTGATCGTGCGTGACGCCGATGGCTCGGTCAATGCCTTCCACAACACCTGCCGCCACCGCGGTTCGCGTATCTGCTCGCAGCATCGCGGCAAGGTTGCCAACCTGGTGTGCCCGTACCATCAGTGGACCTACGACCTGAAGGGCAACCTGATGTTCGCCGGCACCGAGATGGGTGACAGCTTCGACAAGAGCCAGCACGGCCTGAAAAAGGCATTCTGCAAAACTGGCGGCGGCTTCATCTTCGTCTGCCTCGGCAAGGAAGAGCCGGAAGGCGACTTCGATGAGTTCCTGGCAACCCTCGAAGACTACATGGAACCGTACGACGTGGAGAACACCAAACTGGCGGTGGAATCCAACATGTACGAACAGGCCAACTGGAAACTGGTTCTCGAGAACAACCGCGAGTGCTACCACTGTGCCGGCAACCACCCGGAACTGCTGAACACCCTGCTGGAGTGGGACGACACCAACGACCCGCGCGCCAGCGAGGAGTTCCTGGCCCAGTACAAGCGTCAGGCCGCAGAATGGGATGCCGAAAACATTCCCCATCTGCACAAGAACTTTGGCGTGCGTAACCGTATCGTGCGGATGCCGCTGAAGGAAGGCACCCAGGTTATGACCATCGACGGCAGCGAGGGCTGCAACAAGCTGATGGGTCGCATCAAGAACCGTCAGCTCGGTTCGATGCGTATCCTGCACCTGCCGAACTCCTGGAACCACATGCAGAGCGATCACTTCATCGTCTTCCGCGTGCTGCCGATCTCGGCCCAGGAATCCCTGGTTACCACCAAGTGGTTCGTTCACAAGGATGCAGTTGAAGGCGTCGATTACGACCCCGCCAAGCTGCGTCAGGTATGGGATGCCACCAACGACCAGGACCGCATTCTGGGCGAAGAAAACCAGCGCGGTATCAACTCGCTGAGTTACCAGCCGGGCCCCTACTCCGAGACTTTCGAGTTCGGCGTAATCAACTTCCTGGACTGGTACAGCGATACCATGCAGAAGAACATCGAGCGCAAGAAGTAAGCGCCCGACAGATCTGAAAAAGCCCGCATCCGCGGGCTTTTTTAGCTTCATGTGCTTTAGCGGGAAAAACGTAATTCGCGGGATGGGTGAAGCGACGCCCCGGCACGGCGTATCCGTCACTGATGCGGCCAGGGCGTCGTGCAACCCAACTTGGGTGTCGGTTCGGCACTCGACTCATTGATGATGAGATGGTCTCCTCCCCACTCCAACCGGCGTCACGATGCGCCAAGATAAAGGTGGAATCTTTTATCTGACGAGTTGAGGAGAAGACCATGAACAAGCTTATGATCATCGGCATCGATTTGGCAAAGGAATCCTTTTCGTTGGTGGCCGTCAACGCGGCGGGCAAGGAGTTGTGGCGGAAGAACCCGCGGCGCCGCCAACTACTCCGGCTCATAGCGCAACAGGAACCCAG
>JABXIM010000082.1 GCA_013373085.1 Oceanospirillaceae bacterium
ATGTTTGGGTGACCTCCGGTAGTCAAGAGAAAATTGATCAATGTACTGCCTTGGGTGCGCAAGGTGGTTTTAATTATAAGTCTGAAAGCTGGTTGAAGGAAGCAAAGTCGATTGGAGGGTTTGACCAGGTAATTGACAGTGCAGGAGGAGATCAAATCAATGATTTTGTGAAGTTGATGAAACCGGCTGGCAGAATTGTCTTTTATGGAGCTACGAATGGTGTTCCATCTAAATTAGATGTTCATAGAATGTTCTGGAACCAGATCACGCTTCAGGGTAGCACGATGGGGAATGATCAAGAGTTTATCAGGATGGTAGAATTTGTGTCCAGACACAGGATTCAGCCCATTATTGATTCTGTAAGGCCTTTTTCTGAAGCTGTTTCCGCTTTCGATTCAATGAAAACAGGTAGCCAGTTTGGTAAAATTGTACTAATTCTTTGATAGAAACAATTCTTCGAAAGTGTTAAGGGTATCTTCCTTTCCAGGGAGGATTTCCTCATTAAACACTTCTTTTCCAAATGAAAATTGAATTATTCTAGGGTAGAATTCGACTATTTTTTGATCTATAAAACGATTGTTGTAGTCGAAAAGTACCTTGTCTACTCGATCTTTTAATTGTTCAAACTTGAATTCTATGTCCTTTTTAGATGTTATTGAAGTAACAACGAATCGAATTTTTGGCGTGTCGATATGATCTGCTAAGAATTGTTTTGCCTGATATATACAACCAGAGCATCCAATATCAGGAATTATGAGGAGGCTGAAATTCTCTTCTTGAGTAATATCTATCTCATATAGTTTCAACAGTTTTGTAATCGAATTATCGTTCGAGCATGAAATAGTCAAAACCATAAAGCTCAGTAAGAGAAGTAACCTAGTTTTCAAAATGATGACAAATTAAAGATTCCAAAATAGAGATTATCTTCATCCGAGAGACCTTTTTTTATGTTGTATAGATTTAACCCCCTCTCATCTATAAAATATACTAAATTGGAATAAGATGGATCGATAAGGGTTTCCCCTATTTGCTGAAAATTGTTATCCAAGATTATAATTGAAATATCTTTAATTCTACCAGTTTTTAAATCTCCAGATTTTAATTCATCTTCTTTTTTAGGTAGAGTTAGGAATCGATAATAGCATTCTCTATATGAGTCATATACTATACCTTCGTACATATAATTCAGTCTATAGTGATCCCAGGCATCTTGTTTGCTTTTTAAGGAAGCTACTTCATCAAAAAGACTAGAGCCGGCATAATAGTTACGTTCAAAGTTGTTAAAATCAGTTACAGTAATACTATCACTGGCTCCAAAGCTTATAAGTATTTGATTATTAAATTTGTTAATTCCAATGGAAGGATTGTAGTAGTAACGTGAGAATAAATTGTTTTTAGTGTAGGCAGTGGGTAGATAGTACTGCAATTCTTGTTTTTTAGATTTCAAATCAATGTTCAAAATAACACCATCAAGTTCTTCTGTGCTAAGAGGGCTATGAAAATCTGTCGGTGGCAGTGTAGTGTAAAATCCTGTATATATGTGGTCATTATATAATACGACAGGCCTCGAAGTTGACGAAACTGGTTCTATAGGTTTATTGAAAGAGCCCAGTTCAATTCTTTCGAGTATTTCACCCAACAAATTTACTCTATATATGAATGGCAAAGGAAACGAGGATACATAAATGGAGTCAAGAGATTTGATATTAAATGAAGTGATATTTCCAAGGATTGCATTTGGTCCATCAGATACAAAAGAAATTTGATGAACAAGATTTTTTGATTTTAGATCATAGAATTGAATTTCTCTCCATCTATTTAAATAACACAAATAGTTCTGTTGATTGATAAAAATGGAATCAGAAGAAGTCTTGTGAAGATAGGTTGTGGCAAATTCTGAAATACCTGAAGTTCTGGTATCAATTGGGATTTGAATTTCGCCTGTTAACTCTAAAAAAGAAGTTTCGGTGTTCTTTAGGTTATCCGAGCAACTGGTTATTGAATAGAAAAAACAATAAACAACAACAACATAGACTATTTTATCTAATGAGCTGTATTTTTTTTTATTTGAGTAGTTTTTTTTGTGAAAGTTACTTGTCTTCACCTTGTGATTTGTTATTTAACTAATAGTTGTCAATTATTTACTAAAGAGAGCTCATGAATAACGATTGCGTTATTCATGAGCCCAAGCATTTATTGTAATATTATTCTATTATTGGATCGCAGTACATGTGTTCAGTTTGTCCATCGTTCCAGCCAGAACAAACCGATCCAGTTAGGGTGCTAAAACAAAAACAATATGTTGATGTCTGAACCCAATCTCTGCACAAGTTTCCGGTTGTAATACATTCTACCCCAAAAGCATTAACGTTAAAGGGTTTGTTCAGTGCAATAAGAGCCAGAATAATAAAAGCTCTTGAAATTCTCTTTTTCATATCTGTTTATTTTTTACCTAAGAAACAATTTTATTTTTTAAAAAAAAATAAAATTGTTGATTTAATTAAAAAATATGTAGTCTAATTGAAATATTACTTCATAATATTGTAGACTCTACACAGGATTGGATGATTATTCATGTTTTTGAGTTTATAAAATCTCGTGGCTTAAGAATCAAACTTCTATATCAACTATTGCTGAGAAGACTATATAAATGAGTGTATACTTAATGATGTACTCTAGGTGTTTACTATTATTCCACGCATTGGACTATATTGGATGCGGCTTACGTCTTGTAATTGTCATTGCAGGTGGAAACCAAATCAATAATTTTGTGAAGCTTATGGCCTGCCGGAAGAATCGTCTTTTATGGTGCTACTAATGGCGTTCCTTCAAAACTTGATTTACACAGAATGTTCTGGAATCAGATAACTCTTCAAGGGAGTACAATGGGTAATGACGAAGAGTTTACTCAAATGGTTGACTTCGTTCAAGAGCATCAGATACTACCTATCATCGTTTCTGTGAGACCATTTGCTGATGCTATTTCCGCTTTTGATGTGATGAAATCAGGAAAGCAGTTTGGCAAGTTGGTACTTTCAATATCTTGACTTGATGATTAAAACAGTGACTGTCTGCTTTTTGGTAGGATAGCGATTTTTAAGGCTATTTCGTTAGCTGAAAGACTTTCTCTTCCTTCGTTAATTGTGCCGTGGTCATAGGAGTAACTCACCGAGATGTTCGAGCTAACTTTCATTCCAAAATTGAAAACTAGTATACTTTCCTTTCGAAGCGAGAAGCTCGTCCATAATTTGTCTCTGAAGACTGTTCTGATTGAAATGTCGGCTTTATTTTCTTCCAGACTACTAATTCTATAAATCATTGAAGGAATGAATTGCCAGTCTTGATTCAATTGAAATTTGTAGCCAAGTGAGACCACATGGAAGTTTCTGATTTTGAAGGTCTCTTCATTGCCATAGTGAACAGAATTACCGG
>JABXIM010000110.1 GCA_013373085.1 Oceanospirillaceae bacterium
AAAACCCGGCCTGGTACACCGCCTATACGCCGTACCAGCCGGAGATCGCCCAGGGCCGTCTCGAAGCGCTGCTGAATTTCCAGCAACTGGTGATGGACCTGACCGGCATGGACCTGGCCAACGCCTCGCTGCTCGATGAAGCCACCGCCGCGGCTGAAGCGATGACGCTGTGCAAACGTTCCAACCGCAAGAAGAGCAACACCTACTTCGTCGCCGATGACGTGCATCCGCAGACCATCGACGTGATCCGCACCCGCGCAGAATACTTCGGCTATGACGTCGTCGTCGCCAGCCCGGCGGAACTGGATCAGCACGACGTTTTCGGCGTGCAGCTGCAGTACCCGAGTACCTACGGCGATATCACCGACATCAAGTCGATCATCAACTCTGCCAAGGGGCAGCAGGCGATGGTGGCCGTCGCTGCCGACCCGATGGCCCTGGTGCTGCTGAAATCGCCGGGCGAGCTCGGCGCCGATGTGGTGCTGGGCTCGGCTCAGCGCTTTGGTGTGCCGATGGGCTTCGGTGGTCCGCACGCGGCCTTCTTCGCCGCCAGCGACAAGCTCAAGCGTTCGGTACCTGGCCGTATTATCGGCGTCTCCGTCGATGCCCGCGGCAACCAGGCGCTGCGCATGGCGATGCAGACCCGCGAGCAGCATATCCGCCGCGAGAAGGCGACCTCCAACATCTGTACCGCCCAGGCGCTGCTGGCGAACATGGCCAGCTTCTACGCCGTTTACCACGGTCCGGAAGGCCTCAAGACCATCGCCGAGCGTATTCACCGCCTCACCGCGATCCTGGCCTCCGGCCTCAAGGACAAGGGCTTCGCACCGAACGACAGCTATTTCGATACCCTGACACTGGCCGTTGGCGAGCAGCAGGGCGCGATCTATCAGCGTGCGCTGGATGCCGGCTGCAACCTGCGTCGGGTCGGTGACGACCGTATCGGCGTCAGCCTCGACGAAACCACCACCGCGGCCGACGTGGCCGAGCTGTTCGATATCATTCTCGGCGAAAGCCATGGCCTCGACGTTGCAGCGATCGACGCCCGCATCGTCGGCGGCGACGTCACCGGCATCGCGCCCGGGATGCGCCGTGAAGATGCGATCCTGACGCATCCGACCTTCAACAGCTATCACAGCGAGACCGAGATGCTGCGCTACATGAAGCAGCTCGAGAACAAGGACTACTCGCTGGTGCACGGCATGATCCCGCTGGGTTCCTGCACCATGAAGCTCAACGCCACCGCCGAGATGATCCCGGTGACCTGGCCCGAGTTCGCCAACATCCACCCGTTCGCGCCGGCCGATCAGACCACGGGCTACCGCCAGATGATCACCGAGCTGGAGCAGATGCTGGTTGAAATCACCGGCTACGACAACGTCTCGATGCAGCCGAACTCCGGCGCCCAGGGCGAGTACGCGGGCCTGCTGGCGATTCGCAAGTACCAGGAGTCGATCGGCGAAGGTCAGCGCAACATCTGCCTGATCCCGTCGTCGGCGCACGGCACCAACCCGGCCTCCGCGGCGATGATGGGAATGAAGGTGGTGATCGTCGAGTGCGACGCCAACGGTAACGTCGACGTTGCCGACCTGCGCGCGAAGGCTGAGCAGCACAGCGATGATCTCAGCTGCCTGATGATCACCTATCCGTCGACCCACGGTGTGTTCGAGCAGGAGATCGTCGAGATCTGCGACATCGTGCACAGGCACGGCGGCCAGGTGTACATGGACGGCGCCAACATGAACGCCCAGGTCGGCCTGTCGAAGCCGGGCCTGATCGGCTCCGACGTCTCGCACCTGAACCTGCACAAGACCTTCGCCATCCCGCACGGCGGCGGCGGTCCGGGCATGGGCCCGATCGGTGTCAAGAGCCATCTGGCGCCCTTCCTGCCGGGCCATGCGGTCAGCGCGGTACCGGGACTGGAGAACCAGAACGGCGCCGTCTCGGCCGCGCCTTTCGGTTCCGGCGCCATTCTGCCGATCAGCTACCTGTACATCCGCATGCTCGGCAAGTCGGGTCTGAAGAAGTCGACCCAGATCGCCATCCTCGGCGCCAACTACCTGGCGCAGAAGCTGGGCGAGCACTACCCGATCCTGTACCGCGGCCGTAACGATCGCGTGGCGCACGAGTGCATCGTCGACATCCGTCCGATCAAGGAAGCGTCCGGCGTCACCGAAGAAGATATCGCCAAGCGCCTCATGGACTACGGTTTCCACGCGCCGACCATGTCGTTCCCGGTGGCCGGCACGCTGATGATCGAGCCGACCGAGTCGGAGTCGAAGGCCGAACTGGACCGCTTCGTCGAGGCGATGGTGCAGATCCGTGCCGAAATCGCCCGCGTTCAGGCCGGCGAGTGGACCGCGGACAACAACCCGCTGCATCATGCGCCGCACACCCAGGCCGACCTGGTTGGCGACTGGGACCGTCCGTACGGCCGCGATGAAGCGGTGTTCCCGACCGAAGCGACCCGCCGCGCCAAGTTCTGGCCGGCCGCGAACCGGATCGACAACGTCTACGGTGACCGGAACTTCATTTGCTCCTGCCCGTCGGTCGACGCCTACCGCGAGGACTGATCCGGCAATATTTCGGGTGGCCCGTTCGGGTCGCCCGTCACAATTTCGCTGCGTGACCCGGCCGGACCTTGGCGGGTGTAACCGGCCGGTCAGCGTCGGCGAAACTTCCCCTGCTGTCAGGGTTATGACGGCACGTTACCTTCAACCGCTGTGACAGGCGGTTCTTGCAACATCCCGCATTTTTCAGGCGCCTTCGGGCGCCTTTTTTGTTGCCTGGGCGGACCTGAAACGGTGCGGAACCTCCTGGGCGGATTGTTGCGACCATGGCTCTCGGCTGCAATATACTGATACGAGCGTCTGAGACGCCAGACAGGCCTCGCAGGAACCGTGATTGATTGCACCCCATACAAGGAAGCGTAATGAAAAAGATTTTCACCCACATTGGTTCTCTTCTACTGGCATCAGGTTTGACCACCGGCCTTTACGTCTCGCCCGCATACAGCGACGCGACGGTCCCGTCTAAAGCAACTACAGCCCCGTTGAGCGATGCCGAATGTGCGAAGCTGGCGGAGGCGGGCGTTTTCACCGCCGGGAATCCCGTCCGCTGTCAGCGCCTGAGCAGGGTCCGCTTCAGTTACCTGTCGGACGACGGCGTTATCAGGCACGATGGCCAGCTTGTTGTCCTCGACGCCATCGCGCCCAATGTTGAGTCGCTGATGGACGAGTTGCTCGAGAGGCGGTTCTATATCGCCAAGGCGCAGCCTGTCGAGGCGTATGCGGGGGACGACCAGGCCTCGATGGCGGACAACAATACGTCGGCATTTAACGGGAGGGCTGTCACCGGCGGCTCGAAATGGTCGCTGCATGCCTATGGCGCGGCGATCGACCTGAACCCGGTACAAAATCCCTTTATCGATATCGCCGAAGACGGAACGGCTCAAATCAGTCCTGCCAGGAGTGCGCGCTATTCGGTCAATCGTTCAGAGCAGCGACCGGGGAAATCGTCAAGGGGCGGGATGGCGGAAAACGTCGTGGATCTGTTCGCACGCCACGGTTTCTTCGTATGGGGCGGGGACTGGAACTATCCGATCGATTATCAGCATTTTCAGATTGGGCCCCGGTCGTTCGTTGAAGCGCTTGCGTCCAGTAACGCCGACGAGGGGCGGCGACTTATCGAGCAGTACACATCGCTATATAGCCAGTGCCGCTCGGCCCTGACGGGCGGCGAGGCGCCGGGGGTATCGCGCAAGGTCTGTGTTGGCAAGGTGTTCGATGCCATGCCATAGGCAACAAATCAGGGACAGAGGGCATCGCTTGCTGCGATGAACCTTTCTGTCCCCTAACCCCGGCTTGGGCCACCGTTTGACTCGCTCATAATCGTTCAGGCATCGAAATCGAGGCGATAATTCAGCTTGATCCTGCCGTCCGTGTCGTCAATGGTGCCCGAGGAGCCGGTGAGGGATTCATAACCCATGTGCAGAGTGATCGCCTGGGCGCGGGTTTCGATACCCATTACGACTCCTGTCTGAAGCCGGCGCTGTACAGTGCCATTGGTAACGGTCTGCAGCGACACTTCGGGTCCGAAAGACGCCAACAGGGGGCCCAGCCGCAGGTCGTGGTCGCCCGATACGTGATAGTGGCGCCTGGTCCTTTGCTCATCCATGAAGGGCGGACTCTCTTCGGAAACCTTGGCCACCAGGCTGATGTCCCAGCCCGTCCAGGCATGTTCCGAGAGGGTCAGCGCCCAGCTGTCGATGTCGCTGGTATCGCCGCAATCGAGCGTACGCTGTGTGGACGTCTCGAGCTTGGCGCGCAAGTCGTTAAAAACGGTACTGAGCAGCGACAGGTCGGTACGGTATTCATCGCAGGGCAGGTCGCCATTCCAGTTGCGGAGAATATAATCTGCGTCAGCGGTCATCTGCGTTCCGGGCCAAAACCTGTAACTCAAATCGACTGCGGCACGGCGCTCGCCGGCATCCACGATACTGCCGTAGGGATGAAAACCATCGCTGAACTGGCTCAGGCTCAGCCCGTAACCGAAGCCATTTTTGGGCTTCCTCGCCAGATGAAGACGGATACCGGAGCCTCCGGCGTTACCATGCGAGGAGCTGTCGTTTGTCGCAACAGCCAGCTCCCCGGTCAGGTCGAAATCGTCTCTGAGCAGGCGCGGGGTCAATTCGCCCTGCAGACTGGCAAGCCACAGGCCGTCGAATTCGTCGCCAACGGTCTGCTGCCGGAACAGGCTCAGTTTCAAATCGTTGCCATCGTTGTCGTCCACCCAGCCGATGCCGGCTCTGTAGCGGTCGTCGCTGGCCCGGCCGATCACGATATCGGTGCCTGTTGTGCGACCAAGCGGTTGGAACGGAAGCGTCTGGACATCGTCCAGCTTTTTGTCGATAAAGCCGCTATCCGGAATGACCACTGTTGGCGCCGGTCCGGCGTCCAGCGTCGGAAGGTTGGTACTGGCGTCGGGCAAGCTCGAGCCGTCGAATGGCAGGGCCATGGCGTTGGCTGTAACGAGCCGGTTGTCATCTCGCAGCGGCGCCGATGAGCAACCGCACACCAGGGCTGCAACCACCGCGAGGGCGGCTGCACCGGGGAATTGACAGGATAAGGCGTTCAACTTCGACTCCTGGTTAGGGAACCTATGAACAAGTCCTAGTGTGTCTCTGGCTTTCAGCGCGAGCCGGAATCGAGGCGCAGCTTTGAAGGCATGCTGGTGGCTTGTCGAGAAGCTGCAACAATGAGTCCGGTTCGCGCTGAAAGCCCCGCAGGGCGGGCCCTGAAGCATGCATCTGCTGCGTTGTGGCGCTTGGAAAGGACTAGGGCCATTCCCTTCGCACCACGCCTTGCATCTGCACGCTTCAGGACCCGCAGAGGACAACTGGGACTTGTTCATAGGTTCCTTAGGCTTTCCACTGCTACAGGAGACCTGACCCTAATCGGGTGGGGGTCGCAGGAATAACGGTTTCACGATCATCCAGGCCGCGACATTAACCCGCATATTCCGTAAAGGCGGACGGAAACCGTCACGAAATATCGTCGTTAAGGTACCGGCGTTCTCAGTCAACCGGTTATTCTGATCACTGAAATCTACAGAAAACCGCAGGTGCCTTCAAGATATTATTAACGAATCCTGAATCTGTTTCGGTTGCCGGCTTTTGATTTTTAACTATATGATTTATAAAGGTTTTTTGTGAAGCGGCGCAGGGGTGAAGACTTAAGATTTTTTCAGCATCGGGTTAGGCCGTTTGGTTCAGGGGAGGGCGCTCATCTGCTCTGGGATTCAGCTATTATAGGTTTTTGCCGGATGCTGTCGGCAATAGGAGACGCGCGGATTTGGGTGAATTTTTATACCTTGAGAGGTTCCGCTTCATACTGCTCCGCACGTCGCAAGGCCGATATCAGGCACATCAATAAATCGGACTTTGAAACATTTTGGCCCTGTTTCAAGGCAATAATAGAGGCAAAAGAAACCTACGCGCTTGATCCGGACATGAGTCTGGAGGAGGCTTATCGGCTATGGTGCGAGGTGCCCCTGGAAACCTTCGTACTCGAGGAAAATGGGCAAATAATCGGTACTTACTACATCAAGCCGAACGCCATGGGGCCGGGTAATCATATCTGCAATTGCGGTTACATGGTTGCCGATTGGGCACGGGGCAAGGGCATAGCCAAACGCCTGGGTGAGCATTCGCAACGTATTGCTCTTGAACTGGGTTTCGAGGCCATGCAATTCAACTCGGTGGTTTCGAGCAATCAGGTGGCGGTAACGCTTTGGCAAAAGCTGGGTTTCAACATTATTGGAACGATCCCCCGAGGATATCGCCATGGTCGTTTGGGATATGTTGACTGCTATATCATGTACAAGCACCTGGCAGAGTAATACTCGGACAGGTCGTTGACAGGGTCTTATTCGGTTATTAACCCGGCGGGTTAATACCTGAAGCAGGGATGCTTCATCATTGGCCGCAGGCCAATGCGAGCGCCACGGAAACCAGCATGTCGCCGCACCTGCGCCCGTTTCCGTGGCGTGATGTGCAAATAGGTAGGGAATCTATTTGCACGCCAGGTTAATAGCGTGCCGTCTCGCCAATCGGAGAGTCTGAGACTAAACTTTTCGGGGCATGCACTGGCATTCAGGGATAGGTCCCATGACAGCGGAAGCCGCAGGCCCAGCTCCAAACCAAGCGCCAAGCCGCGCAGCCTGGCAGCGCCTGCTGCTGCCACTGATGAGCCTGATGCTGGTCGTCGCCGCGCTGTTTTTTGCCGCCATGAGCGTATTCGAACTGCGCGATTTCTACCGTCGGGTCGAGCTTAAACCGCTCGATCTCGCCAGCACTTTCTCGACCTATGAAGCCGCTCATCCGCAAGAGGCTCAGCGCTCGCTGGATTACCTCGAATTCAAGGTCAAGGCGACGCTGGAGGCGGATGCGCTCTTTCGGCGCTACCATCAGGCTAATGCCACCATGCTGGCGCGGGTCTGGACGCGCCAACTGGGCTTTCTCACCGGCATGATCCTGGCGGTGGTCGGGGCGGCCTTCATTCTCGGTCGGCTCAAGGGAGACGCCACCCGCATCGAGGCAGAAGGCAAGGGGATAAAAGGGGCGTTGGCGACATCGTCGCCGGGCATCGTGCTGTGCAGTCTTGGCACGCTGCTGATGGCCATCACCCTGGTGATTCCGTTCGGTGTCGAAACCAATGACGCCGCGGTCTATCTCGGACCGGACATCACCATTGCCGCGCCTGCCAGCCCTGGCGGCACTCTGACGAGGGAGCCGCCACCGGATCCCGGGCCGCCACCACCCTAGGAAGAAAATGCCATGGGAATCCGTCCGCTGAGTTCGCACCCGTCACGTTGTTTTTATGCATTGCTCATCGCCGCTGGTCTCTGTTGCCAGCCAGCCGCGGCTGTCTCGCTGCAGGAGGCCACGCTGGCCTGGCAGGCGCACCGCTATCAGGATGCCTATGGTTTGCTGTCGCAACTGCGGGAACGGCCCTATGGGCGCCAGCCGGTCAGCGATTTCATGCTCGCGACCAGCGGCTGCCGGCTGGATTCTGTCAAAAGGGACTACGGCCACCGTCTGCTCGACTGGATGCTGTACGCCTACGCCCTGAGCCAGCCGAGCCGTGAGCTGGTGGCGGCGGAGCGCGACCTGTGCCGCAAGCTGGACCTGGCACTCGGTGGAATCACACCGGGCAACATCGAAGAGCGCCGCTCCGCCGGAATGCGTGGCTATGGCAAGAGCTTCTACTGGGCCGGCCAGGATCAGCCGGTCAGCTCCTACCCGATGCGTCGGTTGCGTCCGATCTCGCGCGAGGAATTGCAGCGGCGCCAGGTACCGGTCGGTGATGCGAAACAGGCGCTGGCGCTGGCCGAGTCGCTGGCGCCGGGCCAGCGCTACCTGGTGGAAGAGCGGTTGCTGATCATCGGTACGCGTGATCACAGCGATGACGATCTGAAGCGGGTCGGGCAGACGCTCAGCCGCTACCTGCGGTTTCTCGAGCGGCAATACGGCGTGGCGTTGCCCGACTACTATCTGCGCATCCATCTCGCCGGTGCCCCCGGCGAGGTGCGCGAACTCGCCGAGCGCCTGCATGGGCTGGATGTCAGTCGCGCCACCATCGGTTACGCCTTCGTCGAGGACGGCGCGGTGGTGGGCTTTGTCCCGCAAAGCGCCGCCGGCACGCTGCTGCATGAGCTGTTTCACCTGCTGGTACGAAGCAATTTCGGCGACATTCCGCAGTGGCTGGACGAGGGGGTCGCGTCGCTCTACGAAGTCTCCGGCCGTCGCGGCGATGAGTACTTCGGCCTCGAAAACTGGCGCAGGAAAGTGCTCGACAGCCAGTGGCACCTGCGCCCGACGGTGGCTGAGCTGATCGGCTCCGAGTGGTTTCTGTTCGACGATCCGAACCAGGTACGGGCGTTTCGCGAGGAAGCCGATTACGAGGGGTACCATGACCACCGGGAGGGCGCCAAGCAAGCCGCGATGATGGCAACGGCGCGCTATTTCGCACTTTATCTGGAGCAGCAAAACAGACTGGCGCCGGTGTATCGGGCGGTACGCGACGGCGGTCTGCCCAGCGCCGGGCAATCCCCCCGGGAACATACGATAACGCTGGTGGAGAGCGTTCTACAGCAACCGATCGAGGTCATCGACCAAAACTTTGTCGCCTGGTACCGGCAGGACGGCCGCCAAAGCTTGCGGGTAAGCCGGGAAGGCGGCGAGCTGTTCAGTGCCACGACCGGTGTCTCGGTACGCAACGGACCTGGCACCGCTTTCGATCGTCTGATGATTATCCCCAAAGATACCATTGTGGCGGTGCATGGGCGCGACGGTGTCTGGCGCGAAGTGAGGCTAAGCGATGGCAACCGCGCCTATATTCACAGCGATTATCTGGTGCCGACCACAGTCAATGACAAAACTTTGCCCGAGTGACTCCCCATCTTCTTGAATAGATAATTGCAGGTCTGCAATAGCCGGCTGAATTGAAAATTCCGGTTTATATTGCTCATCATATTGTACTCAACTAAGTGTCGCGCTTAATAGACTATAGCCGATGCTAACGCGTTTATAATTCATGCTTCTAAACATATGTTTGAAAATACATACTTCAAGGCCTATACGCATCTAAGAGGAAGTTATCCTGTCGATTTAAAACATCGCTGAGTTACCTCGAAGATAAATTCCCCCGCTGCAGTACAAACGTGACGGTATGTACTACCCGGGACATCCGATGGGTGTCATCACGTTCACAACGCCGACAACCGGCCGCATTCCCTTCATGTCCACGGGCTCGAATACGGGATCGGTTTGTACAATCGCCTGGGCGGTTATACCGTTGGGCAGGTGTTTAATGATCCCGAGCCCAGCAACGCCAACCCGGCCAATTCGCAGTTCATCGACGGCGCGCTGGTGATGAAGATACTCTTCGCCGAATACGATCCGGCGGCGGTCATCGGGCCCGAGCCACTGGCTAACGCACCGGCCTGGCAGATCCAG
Organism: Oceanospirillaceae bacterium; assembly: GCA_013373085.1. Taxonomy (GTDB): domain Bacteria; phylum Pseudomonadota; class Gammaproteobacteria; order Pseudomonadales; family Balneatricaceae; genus Marinobacterium_A. The sequence goes on from JABXIM010000110.1 coordinate 9,518, forward strand.
GATCCTTTATCGGCGTCGAACGCCACCTTCGAGGTGAGGTTGATTCAACTGGATATCGCGGTAAAGGATCCGCGCTCCATGGACACCGGGTGGGTGTTCGTACGACGAATCATTGCCGGCGGTGTCGCCGCCGATGCGGCCGCTCGATTATTCGCTGCAGGTCCAGCGCGGGCTGGTAAACGGCGTGGCGCTCGATCAGGAGAATCCTTGCCTTGCCCATATCCCCCCGAGCACCTGCCCGACGCGGCGGAGCGACGTCTGATGGCGGCTGTCAGACGTGGTGAGATAGCGCGTGACGAAATCGAGGACAAGAGTGTGCGTGCGCCGCTGGCGCAACCGATACGTCTGGAGCAGGGGCTGCCAGTCTGGTCCAGGGCCGGTATGCAGCCCGATAACGAAGCGCTCGAATATTATCCCGGTCGCTGATAATCCCAGGAGCGTATGCCCGCAGCCCCGGCTTGAACGCTGTCACTCAAGATGCTCACAAGTGTTTCCGGGGCGGCGGTTCCGTTGCGGGTGCCGTGCCTGCTGCTGCTGATCCAATGTCGATGTATCGTATTCATGTTCCGGTGCGTAAATAAGGCGTCGCCAAAACAAAACATTTTTAAGTTAATTCATTCGCCGCATTGCGACACTTTTTTGTCACTTATCTAAAACTTTATGTCGCGAAAATAAGTCAAAAATTCTATTTTTATTTCCATCGATCGAATCACTATAAGAACAATATCTAACCGTTCAAAAATAAAACCGCCGCTTGTTGCCTAGGGTTTATAAGGGTTCATCGCAGATTAAAGGGAAGTGGCTAAACCGTAGGATGGGTGGAACGACGCTAGGTACGAGGCTTAGGTTACTGAAATGGCCGGAGCGTCGTGTAACCCATCTTGAGATATCCGATCAATCCCCGGATGGCCGGACCTACGAATGATGCCAATTCCTTTTAAAGCGCGAAGTTCCTTTTAAAGGGCAGGGAGAGCCTGTTGTACCGCTCCGTGGTGTGCTGAATTCCCCCGCCTGAACACGCGGCGATACCGCGCCGGATTTGGCACGATCGCCTCAACAGTCGTTCGGCGGTGGCGCGATTTCCGAGACCGTTCAGACACAGCTACCGTCTGCGAACGACATTGGCCAGGAGGCAAAGGTCATGGCAGACATAAACAAATCGCTCGCCCGGCAACTGGATGAACTGTCGAAGCGCATCGAGCAACTGGAAAGCAGGGTCGGCGGCGGCAAGCCGACCATTGAAGACACCCGAACGGACGATGATGCGCAACGTTACTGCGCCATGCCGTCGGTACCGGAACGGACCTTCAGTGCCGAGATATCTTCGCATCGCGCGCGCCTCATACGCTGGATCGACAAAAAGTGGGTTAACGGTACCCGCCTGCATTACTACTTCTTCGATTCGGGCCCCTACGCGGGTGGCTCCGATCAACGCGAGATGGTGCGCGAGGGTTTCGAGGTCTGGCGCAATGTCGGGATCGGTATCGGCTTCGAGGAAGTGTCCAGTATCGACGATGCCGAAATCCGTATCGGCTTTCTCTCGGGTGATGGCGCCTGGTCTTACGTTGGCCGGGACGTCATCGATATACCGGGTCAGCATGAGCGAACCATGAACTTCGGCTGGGACCTGACCCGGGATCCGCGCGGGGTCGATACACCGGTGCACGAGATCGGTCATACGCTGGGCTTTCCCCACGAACACCAGAACCCGTTCGCCGGCATCGTCTGGGACGAAGAGGCGGTGTATGACTACTTTGGCGGCGCTCCCAACAACTGGCCGCGGGAAACCACTTTCCACAATGTCCTGCGCAAGCTGCCGGAGAACGAAGTCGAGGGCTCGGATTGGGATCCGGATTCGGTCATGCACTATGGTTTCCCGGCAGGGTTGATCCTGCGTCCGGAACAATACCGCAACGGGCTCAGTCCGGCGTTGGGGCTTTCGGACAAGGACATCGGCCAGGCGCGCTTTTTCTATCCGCCGCTGGATGATGAGCGCAACCCGCGTCTCGAGCCTTTCCGGCTGGAGATGCTGTCGCTGAGCCCGGGCGAACAGAAAAATTTCACCATCGAGCCGACCGCCACCGGCCGCTATAGCATTCAAACCTTCGGTCAGTCCGATACGCTGATGGTGCTGTTCGAGGATGTGGCCGGCGAGTTGCGATACATGACCGCCGACGATGATAGTGGCACCGGCCTCAATGCGCGTATCCGCGTCCGGCTGCAACGTGGCCGACGCTACGTGCTGCGGGTACGGCTCTATCTGAACTGGGCCAGTGGCGATACGGCGCTGTTGCTTTGGTAGGCCTTTGCACCTGAATCAGGCTGAACAGGTTTCTTGTCGGAGAGCGGCTACAGGCGCTAAGCTTCGGGGCAGTCTTGGAGGAATGCCCCATGCGCAAGCGCTGTTTCGGTTCGGACATCGGACGTCCAACCCGCCCCCTGACCCTGCTGGTCGCTCTGCTGTGCCTGTCTTGGCTGACGCTGATTCCGAGTCCGGCCATCGCGGCCGAGGCGTCTTCGCCCCCGAGCGACGCAGCGCAGGAGGCGATTGTCCAGCGGACCCAGACACTGCTGGATAGTGGCAACGCCTCGGTCGAGCAGCTAAACGAACAGCGCGCCGAAGTCGCGAGGCTGCGCGATGCCGCGACGGCTCGCGTGCAAGGAGGCAGTGTCGAAGCCCGGGTCATGCAGGCACAGCTCGACAGCCTGGGCCCGCCGCCGGCCGAAGGGGAAACCGAGGCGGAAGATATTGCCGCGCGGCGCGCCGAGCTCGAAAACGCGCTGGCTCAGGCCAACGAGCCGGTGCGCAAGGCCCGGGAGACGCTGCAGCGTGCCGAACTGCTGATACGGGAAATCGACGGACAGATCCGTCGTCAGGAAGCACGGCAACTGCTCAAGCGCTTTCCATCGCCACTGGTACCGACGCACTGGACCGAGGCGGGCACCGAAGTGTTGCTCTATGTCGCCCGTGTGCACGGTGAGCTCGAGGCCAATCTCGAGAATGAGAGCAAACGTGCCCACCTGCGTTCTGTGTATCCGCAGGTGTTGCTGCTGGCTGCCGTCGGGCTGCTGGTGCTGATCATCGTACAGCCGCGCGCCGTCAATCGTCTAGAGGACGCCGCCAGCCGTGCCGAAGGCCGGCCGCGGCGCTGGTTCTTTTCGATCATGCTCAATCTGCTTCGGTTTCTGCTGCCGGCCCTCGGTGCGCTGATGCTGGTTGAAATCGTGCCGCTGCTGGATATCACGCCCGCTTTGCTCAACCGTACGGCCGCATTGCTGCCGTTACTGGCGTTGATCATCGTGATGGCGCACTGGCTGGGGCACACGCTGTTCTCGCCAAAAGAGCCGGCCAACCGCCTGTTGCCGTTCGACGACGGACTAGCCCACCGGGGCGTTCGTCTGTGTCAGTGGCTGGGTGTGGTGTTGGCGCTGGATATGACCCTGAAGGCACAGGCGCTTGATTACAGCTTCCAGCAGGCGACGCTGTCGGTAGTGTCGTTGCCGGTGATCTTCATCGCCAGCACGATGCTCTGGCGTTTTGCGTTCCTGCTGCGTAAAGGCAACGACGAGGCGCCGCCCGAAACGGGCATGAGTGCCGATACGGAAGAGCTGGAAGACCATAAACCCGAACAGAGCTTCCTCAGATTTATTGCGATGCTGATGCGCATTTCCGCCATCGTGTCTCCGATCGTTGTGCTGCTGGGGTATGTCAACCTCTCGCGCCAGATGGCCATGCCGCTGATCCTGACGATAGCGGAACTGGGTATTGCGCTGTTCCTGTACCGCCTGTTGATGATCGTACTCGACACCCTTGTCGGCAGAGACAGCAGTTCCAACGAAAGCTCGATGTCGCTGTTGCCGATCATCGTGATTTTTTTCCTGTCGTTGGCAATGTTGCCGGTGGTAGCGCTGACCTGGGGAGCGCGCCCGACCGATATCGCCGAGGTCTGGCGTCTGCTGACCAGTGGCGTCCAGCTCGGTGATATCAACCTGTCCCTCGACAGCATCATCATGCTGGTGCTGGTGTTCACGTCCGGTCTGCTGATCACACGCTGGGTGCAGCGTCTGCTACGGACCTCGGTGCTGCCACGAACCCGGCTCGACACCGGTGCCCGGAACGCGCTGGTGACCGGTTTGGGTTATCTCGGCATGACGCTGGCGGCGCTGGTGGCGGTGTCGTCCGCCGGACTCAACCTGGCGAGCCTCGCGGTCGTCGCCGGTGCGCTGTCAGTCGGTATCGGTTTTGGGTTGCAGACCATCGTGTCGAATTTCGTCTCCGGCATCATTCTGCTCATCGAACGGCCGATCAAGCAGGGCGACTGGATCGAGGTGTCCGGCTATGCCGGTTACGTACGCAAGATATCGGTGCGTTCGACGCGCATCGAAACCTTCGACAGCCACGACGTCATCGTGCCGAACTCGGACCTGATCGCCGGGGTGGTCAAGAACATGACGCTGTCATCGAAGATGGGGCGCCTGATCCTGCCAGTAGGGGTGGCCTATGGCAGCGACCTTGAAAAGACCCGGGACATACTGTTGGAGGCGGCACGTTCGCACAATGGCATTCGTGCCTATCCGGCACCGCAGTTGCTGTTCATCGGCCTTGGCGACAGCTCACTCGATTTTGAGCTGCGTTGCTTCCTGAAGGACGTCAGCGACATCATGGCGGTGAAATCCGACTTGCTATTCAGCATTTACGCCGCACTCAACAATGCCGGCGTCGAAATTCCGTTCCCGCAGCGGGATCTTCATCTGCGCGATATCGACCGGCTGGTAGCCGCAATCGAAAAGCGTGCCAGCAACGAGGTCCCGACAGCGCGTCGTGAGACGCCGCTGGACGCCTGAGCGGGCGCCCGGCTGGTGTCGGTGTTACCGGAGCAACTCAAGTGAGCATCTTTGCTCAGGGAGGATGTATGAAAAAGCTGACCCTCGCATTGACCACCCTGCTGGTGGCGTCATCCGTTTCAGCGGATCTGCTCGATCCGGATTGTACCGCGGAGAAGGCCGCCAAGAGCGCGGTAGCTAAATCCACTATCGGTATTGGCGGGCGCTGTACGCCGGCCGAAGCGGTCAAGGATACGGCGGCGGACAAGATCGATGACCTGGCGCCACACGACAAGGGATCCGACAAGGCGCTGGACAAACTCGACCATGACGACGAGCCGTCGGCGAAGAAGGCGATCAAGAAAGCGCTGAACTGAGCACGGCCCCGGGGCAGGCTGCCGCTGCCCCGGTCAGTGGCTGAGCGACAGCCGGATACCGATCAGTAAGAAAAGGCCGGCGCGCAGGCAACTGAAGGTTAGCCCGCCTGGATCCAGCAGCCCGGGACCCGGCCGGCGGTGCGCTTCGCCATACTGCACCCTACACTTTGGAGGTGGTACAAACGGGAGAGGGTAATGGATATCTATCTGATGCAGCACGGGCTCGCCCTCGACAAGGAGGCGGATCCGGAGCGGCACCTGAGCGACGCGGGCCTGAATGCGGTTCGCCGCGTGGCAAACCGGGCGGCCGAGCTGGGGCTGGAATTGGGCACGATCTACCACAGCGGCAAGGCCAGGTCGCAGCAGAGTGCCGAGATGCTCGCCGAGGCGCTGAATCGCAGGGAACTCGTCGACTTTCTGGCCGGACTCAATCCCAAGGATCCTGTCGTGCCCTATCTGGACTGGCTGCAGCAACGGTCAGCGGAGGGCGTGGCGGCGCTGACGTTGGTGGGGCATCTGCCGTCACTGGCGCGATTGACGGCGCTGCTGGTGACGGGCAGCGAGGGCCAATCTATTGTTGCCTTCGAGAACGCGGGCCTGGTCAAGCTGATACCGGATCCCGACCGGGAGCATCGCTATCTAGTGAGCTGGATCCTGAGTCCGAGCCTGGTGCTGTGAGGAGCGAGACAATGCAAAAGGTCTGTATCGTCACCGGGGGATCGTCCGGCATCGGGCAGAGCGTCGTCGAGGCCTTTAGCCGCGATGGCTTCCGAGTCTTCAACCTGGATAAGACACCCTGCGATGGCTGCGAAACGGTCCGTTGCGACATGACCCGGGTCAGTGCGGTGGAGGGCGCGATTTCGGCCATAGTCGCCAGAACCGGTCGCGTCGACGTGCTGATCGCCAATGCCGGCATTCATTTCTCCGCCACCATCGAAAACACCTCGGAGGAGGATTTCGACCGGGTGTTCGCGACCAACGTGAAGGGGGCCTACGCGGCGATACGTGCGGTATTGCCGGCGATGAAGGCACAGCACAGCGGCGCCATCGTACTGACCTCGTCCGACCAGGCGCTGGTCGGCAAGCCCAACTCCTTTGCCTACAATCTCAGCAAGGCGGCCATCGCGTCGATGGCGAGGACGACGGCGCTGGATTATGCCAAGTATGGCATTCGTGCCAATGCCGTCTGCCCCGGGACCATCGATACGCCGCTGTACCACAGGGCAATCGATGCCTACTGCGCCAGGAGCGGTGCCGACGAAGCGGCGGTCCATGCCGAAGAGGCGGAACAGCAGCCGCTGGGGCGAATCGGCCGACCCGAGGAAGTGGCCGAACTGATCCATTTTCTGGCCAGCGACAAGGCCTCGTTCATTACCGGCAGCCTGCAGGTCATCGACGGCGGCTATACCGCCCGTTGAGGCCGCCGGATGCAGATTATCGATCCCCATCTGCACCTTATTGCGCTCGGCGAAGGCGATTACGACTGGTTGAAACCGCTGCAACCGCCGGCCTGGCCGGACAAGGCGCAACTGAATCGCGACTATCTCGAAGCGGACCTGAAGCTGCCGCCGCCGCTCGAGCTTGCAGGCTTTGTCCATATCGAGGCGGGATTCGACAATGCGGCGCCCTGGCGGGAGCTGGAGTGGCTGCAGCGGCATTGCCGCAGGCCGTATCGCAGTATCGCCTTTGCCGACTTGAGCCGCACCGACTTCGCCGAGGTGCTGACCCGGCTGCGACGCTATCCCTCGCTGGCGGGCATCCGCCATATCCTCGACCACCGTGCGGCGGCACTGCTGAGCCTGAAACCGGTGGCGGCCGCTCTGGAGCACCTTTGGGCAGAGCAGCTGATCTTCGAGGCACAACTCGCCGGCACCGATAACGAGGGCGTGGAGCAGCTCTGTCGTCGAATGGACGCGCTCCCGGACCTGCGCGTCTGTATCGGCCACGGCGGATTTCCGCCGCCCGGGCCGGAGCATGGGGCTGTCTGGCAGACGAACCTCGGGCGGCTCGCTCAGTTCCCGGGTTGTGCGATCAAGTGCTCGGGCTGGGAAATGGTCGAGCGGCGGTGGCGGCCCGAATGGGCCGAACGCGTGGTCAGAATCCTGGTGGAGCTGTTCGGTATCGAGCGGGTGATGCTGGCCAGCAACTTCCCGGTCAGCGAATTGGGCATCGGCTATGGCGCGCTGTGGCAGTGGTACGGTTCGTTGTCGGGCTTCTCCAGCGCCGAGCGGGAAGCGCTCTGTTACGCCAATGCACAACGTTGGTACGGGTTTGATCAAACCGGCACGAATGTGTGGGACCGACGCCCTCGTCGGGAATAGTGCCCTGGTTCGCTGCGGGGCGCCGCTCCTACGGGCGCATCGCCTGCGGGCGCATCGTTCGCAGGCGTGCGTCCCCGCTGCCCAGAGAGCGGGCTCTCGACGGCTATTTCACCTCGACCCGCGGCGAGCGCAGGACGACCTCATCGTTCAAATCGATCCCGAGTCCCGGTGCATCCGGCGCCTCGAAGATGCCATTGACCGGCTGATAATCCTGGATGCAAAGCTCCCGGTTCCAGTCCTTGATCGCATAGGTATGATGCTCGTGGATCAGGAAGTTGGGGATGGCCGTTTCCAGCTGCAGTGCGGCGGCGGTGGCGACCGGTCCGCCACAGACGTGCGCCTGAATCCGGATATCGTAGATATCGGCGTAGTCGCACACCTTCTTGGTCTCGGTCAGGCCTCCGCAGAGGCCAACGTCGGGCTGCAGCACGTCCAGGCTCTGATCCTCGAAGTAGGGGCGCACGCCCCAGCGGTGGTAGAGGCGTTCGCCGCCCGCCAGCGGGACCCGGACCGCCGCCGCCACCTTGGCGTGGAGCGCGGAGTTGAGGTAATTGACCGGCTCCTCGAAATACATGCACCCGACCTCCTCGACCAGCTCGCCGAGCTGGATGGCGGTCGTGGCACCGGGCAGGCTGTGGCATTCGAAGATGATATCGACATCGTCACCGACGGCGTCCCGGATCGCCTGCAGGCGGGCGCGGAACAGTTTCATTTCCGGGCGGGTGAAAATGCGGGTGCGGTCGAAATGGGTGACGCCGTCCTTGTCGTACATGATGGGGTCGACCTTGACGCAGTCGTAGCCTTCGGCGACCGCTTTCTCCGCGGCCCGGCCGTAGTCGGCCGGCTCGATGAGGCGGTTGAACTCGCTGTCCCAGTCGAACTGCAGCTGGCTGGCATAGGTGCGCAGGCGGTCGTTGTGCTTGCCGCCGAGCAACTGGTAGACGGGCAGCCCCAGCGCCTTGCCCTTGATATCCCAGAGCGCCGTGTCGATGGCGCTCATCGCGGCGTAGATGACCGGCCCGCCGCCCAGGCCCCAGAAGCTTTCCCGCAGCATCCGGCTCCACAGCAGCTCGGTCTGGAACGGGTCCCAGCCGAGCAGCATGGCCTCGGCGATCTCCCTGATCATGTTGGCCGCCGCACTGTGGCCCAGGTCATAGGCCAGTCCGGCCTCGCCAACGCCGCTGATACCTTCGTCGGTATGGATGCGCACGAATACCGGATTCCACACCGGGCGTTTGGGGCACTCGATATCGAAAATTTCGACAGCTTGGACTTTCATAACGGCTCCTTAAAATGCGAAATGCTCAGGCGGCGAAGCCCGGGTCGAGGCGGTAGGCCTTGCGCAGCATCGCCGGCCAGTTCTTGCAGCCGCCTGTGCTGCCGGAATGCACCACGCCTGCCTGCCTGGCGATGCCGGCGACAATCACCGATGATACCGGCACCGTTTCTGCGTCCGACGCCAGCAGCATCATCTGAATCTCGCAGGCCCGCTGCAGGTCATACATGCGCATGAAGGCGTCGCCGACCGTCGGTCCGACGGTCAGGGCGCCGTGATTGCGCAGCAGCAGATGGTGATTGTCACCCAGGTCCCGCTGCAGGCGACGTTTCTCCTCCGGATTGACCGCCAGTCCCTCATAGTCGTGATAACCCAGCGACGGCAGCGAGAACAGCGCGTACTGGCTCAGCGGCTGCAGGCCCGCCTTCTGGGTGGCGACGGCGATGGTGGCGTTGGTATGCAGGTGCAGCACGCAGCGGGCATCGTCGCGTGCCTCGTGTATCGCGCTGTGAATGGTGAAGCCGGCGGGATTGAAACTGAACGGCGTCTCATCCAGTACCCGGCCTTCCCGATTGATCTTGACCAGACTGGATGCGGTGATCTCGTCGAAGGTCAGGCCGAACGGATTGACCAGAAAATGGTGGCTGCCGGGCACGCGGACCGAGATATGAGTGTAGATCAGGTCGTCCCAGCCGAAATGGGCGACCAGACGATAGCAGGCGGCCAGATCGACCCGAAGTTGCCACTCGTCGTCTGGGACCCGTTGTTTCATGTCGATGGTGGGCAGTTCGAACACCTGGGCTTTCCTCCGGTGCCGGTTTTATCGAAAAGGCGTACCTAAGAGCAAAGCCCATTGCGGGGGAAAGTAAAGCCGTCGCCGCCGATATTGCGCCTTTCCCCAGCCACCATTGCTGCCGCAGACCGTCGGCTCAGTAAAGAAAGCACGCCACCTGATGATCCTCCGCCACCTGTATCAGCTGCGGGCTCTCGCGGCGGCACTGCGGCATCACATGGGGACAGCGGCCGGCGAAGCGGCAGCCCGGTGGCAGGTCTACGGCCGACGGGATTTCGCCCCGGATAAGCTGGGTATCCCGTGCCCGCTCCGAGACCGGGTCGGGCACGGGGTTGGCATCGATCAGCATCCGGGTATAGGGATGCCGGGGTGCGCCATAGACGTCGTCGGCCGGGCCGACTTCCATCAGCGCGCCGAGATACATCACCGCCATGCGGTCGGAGATAAACCGCACCATCGACAGGTCGTGGGCGATGAACAGCATTGTCAGGCCCAGTGCCTGTTGCAGCTCGCCGAGCAGGTTGACCATCTGCGCCTGGATCGACACGTCCAGCGCCGACAGTGGCTCGTCGCAAACCAGAAAGCGGGGGCGGGTAATCAGCGCCCGGGCGATGCCGATGCGCTGGCGCTGCCCGCCGGAAAATTCATGCGGATAGCGCGACAGCAGATCGGTCGCCAGCCCGACCCGCTCCAGCCAGGCGGCGACCTGGTCGCGGCGGTGGCGGGCCGAGCGCTCTCCAAGCAGACGCAACGGTTCGCCGACCAGCTGCTCGACGTGCATGCGTGGGTCGAGCGAGGCGTAGGGATCCTGAAAGATCAGCTGCATCTCGCGGGCGTAATGCCGGAAGTCCCGGGTGCGATAGCGCGCCGGCAACCGCTCGCCCCGGTACAGCACCTCGCCGGCGCTCTTGTCGAGCAGCCCGACCAGCAGCCGGCCGAAGGTCGACTTTCCCGATCCGCTCTCGCCGACCAGGCCCAGCACTTCGCATTCACGTATTGTCAGGGAAATGGCGTCCACCGCGCGCAGCCGGCGGCGACGGTCGAGGGTGAAGGTTTTGCTCAGCTCCCGGGTTTCCAGCAGTGGGCTGTCCGGCTTGATGGCCCCAGCCCCCTGCGTGCCCGGTGGCCGTTCTATTGGGGCTGCCACAGGCCATCCTCCTGTTTCGGCGCCTCAGGGTGCTGCAGCCAGCAGCGGGCGAGGTGGGCGCTTTCCCCGGCCACGCCGACCACGAAACCGCCGGGATCGTGGTCCCGGCACAGCCGCATCGCATGGGGGCAGCGCGGGCAATAGCTGCAGCCCGGTGGCGGCTGGTGCAAATCCGGCGGGCTGCCGGGAATCGGCTGCAGCGCCTGCTGCCTGTGGCTTTCATCCTGGGGCAATGACGCCCGCAGGCCCAGCGTGTAAGGATGGGCCGGGCGGTAGAAGATATCGTCGACAGACCCCGTCTCGGCGATCTGGCCGGCGTACATCACCGCCACCCGGTCAGCCATCTGTGCGACGATACCGAGATCGTGGGTGATCAGGATCAGCGCCATGCGCCGGCTGCGCTGAAGCTCCCGGATCAGCGTCAGTATCTGTGCCTGGATGGTCACGTCCAGCGCCGTGGTCGGCTCGTCGGCAATCAGCAGGTCCGGCTCGCAGGCGAGGCTCATGGCGATCATCACCCGCTGCAGCATGCCGCCGGAAAAGGCGAACGGGTAATCGCCGGCGCGCTGAGCCGCATCCGGCAGCCGGGTCATCTGCAGCAGCTCCACCGCGCGGGCCCGGGAGGCCCGCCGATCCAGGCCACGATGCACGCGCAGGGTTTCGGCGATCTGATCGCCGACCTTCATGGTCGGATTGAGCGCGGTCATCGGGTCCTGAAAGATCATGCCGATGCGGTTTCCGCGTACGCGATTGGCTTCCTTTTCCGGTAGCCCGAGAATGCTGTCTCCGTGCAGTCGCACGGTGCCGGACGTGACGCGACCCTGACCGGCGGGCAGCAGCCCGAGGATGGCCTGGGCGGTCGCCGACTTGCCGCAGCCGGACTCGCCGACGATCGCAAGTGTCTCGCCGCTGGCGACCGAGAAGCTCACCCCCCGTACCGCCCGCACCCGGCCGCCGCGGCTGTCGAAAGCCACCGCCAGGTTCTCGACGTCCAGCACCGGTGTCGTCATGTTCCCTCCGTTAGCCGCACATCGAGCGCATCGCGCAGTCCGTCGCCGAGCAGATTGAACGCCAGCACGGTGGTGCTGATCAGGCATGCCGGGAAGAACAGCTCGTGCGGGTGGGTCAGCATGGTATTCATGCCCTCGTTGCAGAGCGATCCCCAGGACGGCGTCGGCGGCACCACGCCCATGCCGATGAAAGAAAGGAACGCTTCGATGAAGATCGCGCTGGGGATGGCGAAGGTGAGGTCTACCAGGATCACGCCGAGGATATTGGGCAGCATGTGGCTGCGGATCAGGTACGGCGCTCCGGCACCCTGCAGCCGCGCCGCCTGTACGTAGGGTTCGTGGCGCAGCTGCAGCACCTGCCCCCGCACCAGTCGCGCGGAGCTGGGCCAGCTCAGCAGCACCAGCGCGACCAGCATCGGCAGCACGCCACTTTCGCCGGGACCGATGCCGAAAGCGATCTTGAACAGAATCATGAACAGCAGAAACGGCAGCGCGATGACGAAGTCGACGACGCGCATCATGGCGCGGTCGATACGCCCGCCCATATAGCCGGCAAGGCCGCCGTAGAGGGTGCCCAGCAGCACGAACAGCAGCGGCGCGGCGAGGCCGATGAACAGCGAGACCCGGGCGCCGTGAATCAGCCGTGCCAGCAGATCCCGGCCCAGGTAGTCGGTGCCCAGCGGATGGGCTTCGAGGCGCACGCGGTCGCCGATAGCGGCATCGGGTCCGACCAGGCCGCGGGATCGGGCGTCGGCCAGCGTGATGCCCTGTGCCACTGCTACCTCGACAACGGCGAACGCCGCGCTTTCGTCGAAGCCGTCGCTGGTGACCACCGAATAGTAGTAGCTGCGGTCTTCGAGCTGCAGCCGGTCCTCGTAGCCGACCTCGTTGCCGCTCCAGGTCTCCCCCAGCGGCAGGCCAAGGTCGGCGCGATCGGCCGGTGGCCGTTCGCTGCGGTAGATGGCGTAGCCCGCGGCGCCGGCGACCGGTTCCCAGCGCAGCCGTACCGAGCGGGTGGTGGCTGGCTCCAGGATGGTCAGACCGGTTGGCGCCGGCAGCGCTGTGGCGTCGGGCAGGGCCGGGGGTGGTTCGGCGGTGCTGCCGTGCCATGGCCTGTCGTCCGCGACCAGCAGCGCCACCTTGCCCAGTGTCGGCGGCCGGGAGATCTGTTCCAGGTCCTGGCGCGCCGGGTCGACGGGCCAGAACCAGGGACCGGCGAGGGTGAACAGCAACAGCGCCAGAATCAGGCCGAGCGAGATCAGTGCACTGCGGTTGCGCCTGAACCGCTGCCAGGTCGCCTGGACGCGGGACAGCGGTGGCCGGCAGACTGTTTGGGCCTGCGGCGCGGCGTCGAGCGGATCGAAGTCACCGGGACGGGGAGCGTAGTGGCTTTCAGTCATGGCCCCGTTCCCGGATCCTCGGATCGACGATACCGTAGAGGATATCCACCAGTATGACCATCAGCACCAGGAAAGCGCCGTAGAACACGGTGGTGCCCATGATCACGGTGTAGTCGAGTTGCTGCACTGCCTGCACGAAATAGCGCCCGAGCCCGGGTATCGCGAATACCAGTTCCACCACGAAGCCGCCGGTGGTGATGGCGGCGATGGCCGGACCCAGCACGGTAATGACCGGCAGAATGGCGTTGCGCAGCTGGTGGCGGAAGAAGATGCGCAGTGGTGACAGGCCCTTGGCCCGGGCGGTGCGGATATAGTCGGCGCTGATCACCTCCAGCATCGACGAGCGCATCAGCCGGGTCAGGAAGGCCAGCAGCCCGAGGCCCAGCACCAGAGCCGGCATCACCAGGTGCGCCGGGGTGCCCCATCCGGCGACCGGCAGCAGGGTAAAACCGAGCCAGCGGTTGACGTTGACCAGCAGCAGTTGCGCCAGTGCGGCGAAGACGAATCCGGGAACCGAGATGCCCAGCACGACCAGCAGCATGATCAGGCGGTCCGGCAGCCGGTTGCGGTAGAGGGCCGCCAGCGCGCCCCAGAGAATGCCGCCGGCCGCCGCGATCAGGATGGCGGCGACGCCAAGCAGTGCGGACACCGGGAAGTGCGCGCGGATGATGTCGTTGACGCGCCGGTTCTGCTGCGTGAAGGAGATACCGAAATCCCCTTGCAGCATATTGCCCATGTACAGCAAGTACTGTTGCGGCAGTGGCTGGTCCAGGCCGTAGCGGGCCTCGAGGTTGCGGCGGATCTCCGGCGGCACGGCCTTGTCGTTGAGCAGGGGGTCGCCGGGCACCGCATGCATCGCCAGAAAGGTCGCGGTGGCGATAAACCAGACCGTGACCAGTCCCGAGACCAGCCGTTGCAGCATGAACTTCAGCATGGCATCACGGTTGTATTACCCGTGCGCCGGAAAAATCCGGGTCGGTGCCGATCACCCGCCGCACCAGGCCTTCGAGCCGGGGGTGCTGCACGTAGACCAGCCCGCGTTCGTACTGCGCCAGAATCACCACGTCCTCGATGATGATCGTCTGCAGCCGCGCCATCGCGTCCATGCGTTGGCGTGGGTCGCTCGAAGTCTGGGCCACCCGCACCCAGCGGTCGTACTCGGGATTGTTGTAGCGGCCGCGGTTGTTCTCGTTCCAGGAGGCGAACAGGTCGCCGAAGGTGATGGGATCGTCGAAGTCGGGTCCCCAGCCGGCGGCGACGATATCGAAATCACCGGCGGTCATCTTCGCCAGCCGCTGCTTGAAGGTCTGGCGGTCGATGCGCAGATCGAGTCCCAGCCGGGTCTTGAACAGGCTCTGCAGGTATTCGGCCTGCTTGGCCGCGCCCGGGCTGTTATCGGTCAACAGCACCAGCGGCGGCAGGGCCTCTACGCCCAGCTCCTGTTTCGCCTGCGCCAGGTAGCGCTGTGCCTGCTCGGGATCCGGCTGCACGACCGGCGCCGGATACTCCTGGCGAAAGCGGCGCTCGACGCCCCCGAGCCAGAGCGGGAACAGCGAGCGGCCGGGCCGGTAGCCCGGCAGCGCGATCACCTTGTTGACCAGTTCGGCGGGGTCGTAGATCGCCTGGATCGCCTGGCGCAGGGCCTTGTTGGCGGTGGCGTGTCCCGGACGGTGATTGAACTCGAGATAAAACACGCTGCCGTCGGAAAACTTGCGGATCGGATAGCGTTGCTTGAGCGCGTCCTGCAATGTTTCGCTGTCGAGGCCGGCCAGCACGATCTTGTCGTCCTTGAACAGGTTGAACAGCGACCGCGTCTCCGAGGTTATGTAGGGCACCTCGATCCGGTTCAGCCGGATGCGGTCGCGATCCCAGTAGTGCTCGTTCTTCTCCAGCCGCAGCGAGGCGCCGTGGACCCAGGCGCTCAGCTTGAAGGGGCCGTTGAACAGCAGGTCATCGGCATCGGCGGCATAACGCGCGCCGCGACTGCGGTAAAAGTCTTCCCGCACCGGGAAAAAACTCGGGAAGGCCGTCAGGCCGAGGAAATAGGGCGTCGGCTTTTCGAACCGGACTTCGAGGGTATGATCGTCCAGCGCCTGTACCCCGAGGGATTCGACGGCCTGGTCGCCGCGGTTGATCGCCTCGGCATTTTTCAGCGGGTAGAGAATGGAGGCGTACTCCGAGCCGGTGGCGGGGTCGACGGTGTTGCGCCAGGCAAAGACGAAGTCATGGGCGGTAACGGGCTTGCCGTCGCTCCAGCGCGCCTCCTGTCGCAGCCAGAAAGTCGCGCCCTCGGCCCCAAGCTCCCAATGCTCGGCAACGGCCGGCGCCAGCCTGTTGTCGGCGTCGTAGCGCAGCAGCCCCTCCTGAATATGACCCAGCACGAAACCGCTGATCTGATCGGTCGCCAGCATGCTGTTCAGCTGGGGTGGCTCCTGGGTCAGTGCGATGCTGATCACCTGGTTCCGATAGTCCACCGCGTCGGCCAGCACCGGCAAAGCAGGGACCAGCAGACAGACCAGCGAAAGGGAGAGGTTTTGAAACAATTTCGATAGCGGAGCGGCCAGCAAGTGTCACCTCCTGTTGTCGCGTTCAGGGAAACTATAGGCAAGGACGGAACGCGGTGCCGGGGTACTGGGTGGCAGGTGAGGGCGATCGGGTGACAAGAGCGGGCGGATTCCATCTAATCGACGCAATCCGGGTGAACCTGATCGGCCCGCCGTTGTATGGCGCTATCAGCAGCTTCCTGTCCCCGGAACTCCGCCAGCTGAAAATCCGAGTGGCCTGCACGGTACAAACCGCGTCTGGAGAACCCCGTCAGGGCGATCACCGCTGCCCCCTGTTTACCGGCTTGCCTTAGACTTGCGCCAGGCGCGCGGTGAGAGGCCGCTCCAGGCCTTGAAGTGCCGGCTGAAGACGGCAACGTCGGAATAGCCGAGCTGCAGGGCCAACTCGGTCACACTGACATCGGGCTCGGATAGCCGCTGGCGGGCCAGGTTCAGGCGCGTTTCACGCAGGATGTCGCGGTAGGCGCTGCCCCGGTCCCGCAGCTGCGCCTGCAGGGTGCGGGGACGCAGGTTCAGGGTGGCCGCGACCTCATCGAGTGAAATCTCACCGGTGGGCAACATGCGCCCGATGACGTCTGCCACCTGGTCTTCGAGCTGCTCCGGGTACAGCGTCTGTAATCGGAACAGATAGTCTTCCAGATGCTGGTTGAGAGCCTCGTCATCCCGGTGGTTGGCGCGCGCCAGTGCTTGCGCGGGTATGCTGACGCCGTCGAAGGACTGCCCGAAACGCAGCTGGCGAAAGCGTGTCGCGCCCTGCGTCGACATGCCCTGCGGTGCGGCTTGCCGCAGGTTGAGCGGCAGCGCAAACGGATCCGTATCGAGCAGCATGGCAGCGAACCGGGCCAGTTGGCAGACGCTTATCTGCAGTAACTGCTCCAGCCCCTGAGGCCTGCCGATGCCGATCGTCACCTCGAGCCTTGCAGTATCGGCCTGAATCACCCTGGACAGGCGCACCCCTGAGGCATGCAGGTAGAGGTAGCGATCGGCTATCGTCAGGGCCTCGCCAACGGTGGTGGCGCGTGCGCTGATCAGCGGCAGGCCCCCCAGCACGGCAAGTCGCTGGCGCTGGCCCAGCAGCAACCCGAACAAGGGCTCTTGGCAGGCCTCGCTGCACAGGTGCATCAGCTCCGCCAGCTTGGGGTAGGCAATGTACTGGTCGGGATCGCGAAACTGTGCCTGGCTGAGGCCGATACTCTCCATCAGCGCGATGGGGTTCTCGCCCAGTTCTCTGACCAGTTGCTCCAGGCCCTCAACCCCTGCCACGCGAGCTCGAAACATGAGTCTCCCCCCGACTTCATACCTGTTCTCGCTGCGTAACATATCAGGTTTGCTGTCGAAAAGATCAAGTTTGCTGTCGAAAAGATCAAGTTCTCACCGGGTAGCCCGCTTAGACTGGATTTCAGTGACCCACACCGCTGAGGCGGCACAATAAGAGAACATGAGCATGAAATTACACGGTAAAGTCGCGCTACTGACCGGCGCCTGTGGCGGAATCGGCCAGGCAATCGCCCGCAATCTGGTGGCTCAGGGCGCACGAGTGCTGGCCACCGATCTCTCGCAACACGGCCTTGCCGCACTACAGCGGGAACTGGGCGACGAACTCGCCACCATGGTGCTGGATGTCACCGATTACGACGCGGTGGCCAGCGCAATGGACCGCGCTGTGGAGACCTTCGGCCAGCTGGACATCGTGCTGAACAACGCCGGTATCGGTGCCGGAAAACCTTTGCTGGAGCACGACCCGGCGGTGGATTTCGACCCTGTTACCGCGGTCAACCAGCACGGGGTTTACTACGGTATTCTCGCCGCGGGCAGGAAGTTCACTGAGCTCGATCGGCCCGGGGTGATCATCAACACCTCCTCGGTCTACGGCACCATGGCCTCGGAACTCAGCTTCAGTTACAACGTCAGCAAGGCTGCCGTGGACATGATGACCAAGTGTGCGGCGCTGGATTTCGCGCCTCAGAATATCCGCGTCTGCGCCGTGGCGCCGGGGCGGGTCAATACGCCGATCCTCGAGCACTACAAGGCGCTCGGCCTGCTGGAGCACATCACCCGCGAACAGATGCGCGAACGCGTGATCGAACCCGAGGATATCGCTCAGGTTGTGGCCTTCCTGGCCAGCGACGAAGCCAGCTGCATCAACGGCACCACTGTCGAGGCGGGCGATGGCTTCTGTGGCTTCAAATATCCCCTTACCCGGCGTTTTGCCGGCGAGTAAGCGGCTCCACAGATAGCATTTCGCGCGACATCTTCCCCGGCGGCAACGCAAATTACAGCAGCGACTGAAAACTGCCGTCCGAACAAACCTTACTGAGAGTGGGCCGGTTGCCGGCCCCTGGGAACCTTTATGTCTACACAACGCGTTGCCCTGGTCACCGGGGCCGGTATGGGTATTGGCAAAGCCATTGCCGAACGTCTGGCAAGCGACGGATTTGCCATCGCGGTGAACGATGTCAACGAGTCAGTGGCGAAGGCCACGGCAAGTGCGCTGGAAGAATCGGGTACGCCGGCCATGGCCGTACCGGCGGATGTCGGCAATCGGGAGCAGGTCTTTGCGATAGTCGGAGCTGTGGTCGAGAAGTTCGGCCGGCTGGACGTCATGGTCAACAATGCCGGTATCGTCCAGGTCGACCCGATCCTCAGCATCACCGAGGCCGACTTCGACAAACTGTTCGCCATCAACGTCAAGGGCACGCTGTGGTGCGCCCAGGCTGCCGCGCAGCAGATGATGACCCAGGGCGGGGGCAAGATCATCAATGCGGGCAGTGTTGCCAGTTTCCTGGGCAACCCGCTGCTCGGTACCTACGGCGCGTCGAAGTTCTGCGTTCGCGGACTCACCCATGTCATGGCCCGGGAGTTCGCCGACCACGGCATCACGGTCAACGCCTACTGCCCGGGGATTGTCGATACCGGAATGTGGGAAACCATCGACGGCCGCGCCAGCGAGGTGATGGGTACCCCCCGTGGCACCCTGCTTGAGAAGGCCCGGGACATGATTACCCTCAAGCGCCTGGAACAGCCGGAAGATGTGGCGAAACTGGTCTCCTTCCTGGCTTCATCCGATGCCGACTACATCACCGGCCAGTGCATGATGGTCGATGGCGGGATCGTAATGAACTGATGTGTCCCGGGGCACGCGGTTCAGGATTAACTGCACCAGATTGAATACACGAGATAGAGACACGACAATGTTTGATTCCAAAATGGAACATGTTTGCCGTTTGGACTATCAGCTTGCCGAACCGGAGATTATCGGGCCGGTGGGCGAAGGCCTTCGCATTATCACCCCCATTGCCGGCGGTGAAGTCTCCGGTCTCCGTTTGAATGGCAAGATTTGCCCCACTGGAGCCGACTGGGCGCTCATCCGTCGCGATGGCGTGGTCGTTATCGACGTCCGGGCGACCCTGGAAACCAACGACGGCGCCCTGATCCAGTTGACCTATACCGGTCGCGGCGATCTCGGCGAGGGCGGCTACGAAAGCTTCCTCAGGGGGGATCCGGTACCGGTGACTGAACTGCAGATCGTTCCGGTCATGCAGTGCGCACACCCTGACTACCTGTGGCTGGATCGACCGCAGTTTGTGGGTGTCGGTGCCGCGGACCTGGCCAACTTAAAGGTATCCTACGATATCTATAAACTGAGCTGAGATGGGGAGGGGAGAGTCACGTGGCGATGACGAAACGCGTCTACATCACCGGCGGGTCCAGCGGCATCGGCTTGGCTCTGGCGCAGCTTTATGCCAGAGCCGGTGACGATATCGTTCTGCTGGCGAGGAATCCGGGCAAACTGGATGACGCGGTAAAGGCGTGCCGCGGGCTCTGCACCCGACCGGACCAGGTCATTGCAGCCGAGTCGCTGGATATCACTGCCTACGATAGTCTACAGCGCCTACACCGCTTCCAAATTCGCGGTCAGCGGTCTGGCCCAGGTCCTGCGCCAGGAACTGCGCGGCACCGGCGTCAAGGTGAACCTGGTCTGCCCGCCCGAGGTCGCGACACCGATGGTGGCGGCGGAGGCTGACACCATCCTGCCGCAGACCCGGTTCCTGAAAGACCTGGCCGGCACACTGTCGCCGGAGGCTGCGGCCAGCGGCATCGCCCGCGGCCTAAGCCGAGACCGGGCACTTATCGTGCCGGGCTTCAGGGCCGGCGCGATCGCCTGGATCTCGCGTCATTGCCCCTGGCTGTTCGGCAAGAGCTCGGAGCTGCTGCTGCGCTGGAAATTCTAGCGAGACGCGGTTTTACCCTTGCCGCCACTGGCACTTTTCCGCTTTGCCCGGGCCCTGCCCGGAATCCGGGGACAGTATACCTATTAGCCAGACCACCAATGTCGGCTTTGTGCTGCGGACTCACGCACACTTTATACCGGAGCCGCAGCCTTATCTGACACACCGACACCGTTCTCTGCAAACTGTTGTCGTTAAGGAGACTCCTGTCACAAGCTTCTACAACCGGGCCAGAACTTCCCGGGCTGCTCTGAGCCCAGAACGGTATGCGCCGGCGACCGTGGCGGGATGGTTGGCGCTGGTATGTTCACCTGCGAAGTGCAGCCGACCCATTGCAGCGGCCAGTTGGTGATGGATCCGATCATCATGGCCAACCCGCCGGTAGGAGTAGGCCCCGCGGGCCCAGGGATCGCTACCCCAGCGGGTGACGATGGCATCCTGAAGTGGAGGTGGAGTCTGCCCGAGCAGATCCTTCAGGTCTTTAAGGAAAATCTCCATTACCTGCCGGTTCGACATGCCTTCGAGTACCCGGGCCCTGTGCCCTCCAGCGAACCCCTGCAGCAGAGGGACATTCTGATAGGCCCAGCCGTTGAGGAAATAAAAAAAGTCGGGATCCACGCCACCGACGGCACTTAGGGCTTGGGATCGGGTAGCCCAGAACGGGACGGAGAAGCGGGCGGCTACCTTGAGCAGCAGGCCATTACCCAATTCGGTTGCGGCTGCGCGTTGCTCGTCGGGCAACGGAGGAGAGAAGCAAACATCTCCGGCTCTGAGCACACCCAGGGGCAGGGTGACGATGGCAAACCTGGAACTGAGCCACTCGCGTCCGACCCGGACCGATACAGTCTCCCGGTTTTGCCGGATGGCCTGTACGGGATGGCTCAGCCGAATATCGAGACCAGTGGCCAACTGCCCGATCAGGCTATCGAAACCACCGATTACCATCCGGTCCTGGTCGGGGGCTTCCATATCGGCCGCCAGCCCCCGCAGTGACAGGTCCGTTTCATCGGCTCCCTCAACCAGGCGGCTGAAGCTCAGGCCCCAGCGGATAGCGTCCCGATCACTGGCTGTGATTTCCTTCGCGGCCTGACTACGATCCAGTGCCGCGGCAAGGGACAGGTCCTCCCCGGCCGGCAGCGCCGCGGCCATCTCCGAGAGCTGCCGATAGAAGCGGCCGATCAGAGCCTTCCCCTGTTCCGGCGCCAGGCGGGTACCGTCGCGAAACAGCGTCTGATCGGCATGATTTGTCGCTGTAGTGGCCAGATGATTGTCTGTCGAAAGTGAAGCAAGAGGGTTGTGAGCGGCATCATGTAGCCACGAGGCTCCCAGCTCCACTGGAACGCCCAGGCGTCGATCGGTCCAGACCCTTCCTCCCAGCCGGTCCCGAGATTCCAGAATCTGAACAGACACCCCGGCCCGGGCCAGGTTTCGTGCGGCGGTCAGTCCGGATACCCCTGCACCAATCACGATCACTGATATCATGCAGGCAGTCTGGTCAGGCATGGGCGGTTTGGCAAAGTTTCGGGATCAGGCCTCAGGGCAGACCCGGTCTGAAGGCCCGGTCAGGCATTAACAGAATTCAGGCAACGTTCGCCGACCCAGGGCCCGCAGAAACCAAATGGGACTTGTTAGCCGGTTCCTCAGACAACGTGCGATTTCTTGCAACGGACGTAGTAGATCACCCCGCCCAGGATCGCGCCGATGATCCATGCATAACCGGTGAGCTGGCCGAGAAACGGGACCCAGACCGTGGCGACCGAGAACGCCCCCGCAATGCCGAATGCGACGAGCGCATTGTCATTCCAGCCGTTGCCAAAGTGGTAGGTGCCACCCTTCAGGTCGTAGAGGTCATCGCGCTTCAGCGCCTGCTTCCGCAGGATATAGTAATCGACCATCATGATGCCGTAGAGCGGAGCCAGCGTCGCGCCGAGCGTGTTGACGAAACCGCTGATTCCGAACTCGCTGATGAAGCTCGTCCACAATCCGCCGATGAGCAGCGCGAACACCGACGTGATCATGCCCGCCTTGCGGAAGCTGATCCTGTGCGGTGACAGGTTGGCGATGCCGTTGACCGCAGGCACAAAGTTCGCGACCAGATTGATCCCGACGGTTGCGGCAAAGAACGTGATCGCGGCGATGACGCCGAGGATCACGCTGTCGGTGCGGCCGACGATCTCTGTCGGATTGATGATCTCCTCGCCATAGACAACTGCGGCACCGGCTGTCGTGAGCAATGCCAACGCCGAAAACAGAATCATGTTGAATGGCAGGCCGGCAAGGTTCCCCTTGATCATCGCGTTCTTGTCCCGGGCATAGCGCGAGAAGTCACTGAAGTTGATCATGACTGCAGCAAAATAGGCCACCATGGTGCCGACGATTGCGATAAAGCCCTTGAACTCCGAGCCCCAGGTTCCCTCGGGATTCGCGAAGATCGTTTGGGCCTGGGACAGCAGCTGACCTTCCGATCGGTTCCACAGTACGATCACCAGGCCGATCATTACCGCGTACACGAACGGGCCAGCGATATTCAGAAAGGTTTCAACCCAGTTCATACCGTGCCAGAAGATGAAGATGTGGAACGCCCAGACGATGACGAACGACATCCAGTCGACGCCGTCGAGACCCAGTATTTCCGTTCCCTCCGGGATCCCGGTCACCGACCGGATCAGCAGCGCAAGCGCCGTCGAGGCGAAGTAAACCTGAACGCCATACCAGAACACCGCGACCGTCGCGCGCAGAACTGCAGGCAACTTGGATCCGGCCGTACCCATGCTGGCCCGGGCGAGAACCGGGTAGGGAATGCCGTAACGCTCGCCGGCAGCGCCGGAAAGATTGACCAGTACCATCACCATCAGGCCGGCGGTAATGAGCGCGGCGAAGGCTGTCCAACCGTTTACGCCATAGGAAATGAAAAGCGACGCCACCAGCGAATAGCCGAACAGCGACTGGATGTCGTTTGCCCAGATGTTGAAGATTGCAAACCATCCCCAGGATTTTTCTTCCTTCGTCACCGGACGCAGCGGGTCTTCGGTACCGTGCGCTGTTTCGCCATTCTTAGTCTGCATCTTCATATTCCTGTCCGATTGCATCTCTGAGCCCCTTGCTGTTACAGCCCAAAGGCCCGTCCAGACTTCCGCTTGTTCTGATATCAGTTGTTTATTTCTTATACTAGAACCTGATTTCCCATGGTGCTCAGCCATAGCGAGATTGTGTGGATGTACAGAACCTTTGCGCATACCCAAACGTATTGCCGGCTGAAAAGCAGCCCAAGGGTGTTGCAGACTCACCAAGAAAGGGCTGCTGCTTGACCGAAAACGGCCAACACCTCTGCCATCATCCAGGTGCTCTTCGCCTGAACACTGGAAATTAGGTCGCTTTTGTACAAAACTTAATCGAACGGATGGCCAGATAAAGCCAAAAATGTTAAATACGTTAAAAACGGCTGATTGATAAAAGCTATTTTTTTAAATTAATATCATAAGGCGGTAGGCCTCATTAAAAATATGATTTTGTTTGAGTAAGACGTAAAACTCAATAAAGGCGTCAGAGATATGCTTGATTATGGCGAAGCTTGTCCTATTTCAATGGCAACTTCTGTACTCTGTGAAAAATGGACGTTGCAGATCATAAGAGAGCTTTTTTTTGGTTCTACCCGTTATTCTGAGATACAGAAGTATATTCCCAACATCTCGCCATCGCTGTTGCGAAATCGACTGCGTTTCCTCGAGGAAAAGGGCATTGTCTTTCGCAAACCCGGCGCCGCTGCTGGCCGCTTTGAGTACCATCTCACGCCTTCCGGAAAAGCCCTTGCCCCCATTCTGAATGAGCTCGGGCGCTGGGGGATGTGCCATGCCAGCGAGGGCATGACCGATAAGCCCAATGCCGCTCCCAGCCTGGTCAGGGATATTACCGGCGGAATCAATACTGAGGAACTGCCCTCGGGCGATACGGTCATCCAACTGCACCTGACCGATGTGGAGCCTGATGCCAAGTATCACATTTATGTCCGCGACAATGTTGCTGAAGAGTGCTCTCAGGATCTGGGTTTCGACGTCGATGTGTATATCACGGCGACAACCAAGGCGTTGACCCGGGTCTGGTATGGTGAGATCGATATATATGATGCGATTGATAATGGATCTGTGAAAGTCGTTGCGCATTCAGTTTATCTAAAATCATTGAAGCGCTGGCTTGGTATCAGCTCGTTTACCACTGATAATCCTCAACCGTTTCAATCATAAAGTACTGCATAAATTGTGGTGGCTTTCTATAGGTTTTGCCATTTTTGGATCGATACTCCTTTTGTTGCCATATTTAAAAGAATAACTTGGATTGTATAAGCTCGTTTAAATCTCAAAGGTATACAATCCATGCGTAACAAAACCACTGATCTGATCAGCTGGAAGCCCCGCAGTGGACCACCAGGACTTGTTCACAGGTTCCCTGGAGGGTGGGGCAACTTCGGGAATCTGGCCAGGCCATAAGCAAATGTCGATTCAGCGCCTCCCGACTTCCGGGCTACCCATTTTCCGATGCACGTCGAGAATGAACTGGCCAAGCCTTATTCCGGCCAGAATGCAGCCGACGGTCAGAAAACCCGCTGGTGAGAACGCGGGCAGCGCGAGCAGCAGCTGGGAGTCGTTGCCGCCCATCGCCAGCGCTGCGCCGACGCCCATCAGGGTACCGGCCAGCAGGTGCAGCAACAGCGGACCGGCGGTTGTCGCGCGCAGTTGCAGCTTTTTCAGCCGGCGGGCGCCGAGCGACATGCCAATGAGCAGGGCGAGCACCAGCGCATAGCGGGACAGTGGAGGCGGCGGATGGCCGGCGCTATTCAGCGCTGCCGCTATCTGCTCCTGCATCAGGCTGCCGGGCGACCAGCCGGGCTCATAGAGGAAGAGCAACCCGGACAGCAGGCCGATTCCCATCATCCCAAACCAGAGTTTTTGTCGCGACCGGTCACCCCGCAGTGCCCGGACGGCGATCCCGCAAGACACGGTGAACAGGATCGCGAAGTGCAGGCTGTCGGGACCGGGCAGTGCCGTCACGTCCAGTTCCGGCTGCCACCAGGTCAGGGTGAACCAGCCCGCGACCCAGCCCACGGGTGTGGTCAGCATCTTAAGTTCCCCGCTGGCCAGCCGGCTCAGGGTCGAGATGCTGCAGCCCTGGTTGAAGGCAGTCCCCAGCCCGAACATCAAACCGCCGAGCGCAAATCCGGGACCGGGCTCGAACACCAGGAAGGGAATCGTCGCACTGACGTAGGGCGCAATAGAGGCGACCACCCAGGCCAGCACACCGCAGCAGAGAATCGATATCAGCACCTCGGGTCGGCCCTGGGACCATTCCCTGACGCCGCGGACCAGGCACAGGCCGGTAATCTGCGTCAGATACCCCAGAACCGCAACCAGCAGCAGGGCGCTCAGCAGCAACAACATGGCGAAATCCCCCGGAGTGAACAGTCGACAATTCCGTTAAACCAGCATTTTGACCGGCTCGGGCGTGGCCGTGGGTAACGGGAACATTTCGTCCAGCGCCCGGCTGCGTCCGCCCTCCATGACCTGATGGCAGTGATAACGTTGCAGCTCGCGGGGCTCCCTGACGCCGCAGGAATGGGCGATGACGCCAACCTCATGGATCAGGTTATGCACGTAGTGACGCACGCGCTCCGCCTTGTGGTTGCGATCGAGTCCCTTCTGCAGGCGTGGATTATGCGTCGTGATGCCGGTCGGGCAGGTGTTGCGATTGCACTGCAGTGCCTGGATGCAGCCGAGCGCCATCATGAAGCCCCGTGCCGAGACCGCAAAGTCGGCGCCCATGCACAGCGCCCAGGCCACTTCCGCAGGATTGATCAGCTTGCCCGAGGCAATGACCCTGATGCGGGATTTCAGGTTGTGACGGTGCAACCGGTCAACGAGCAGCGGCAGACTCTCGCGGATGCTCAGTCCCATGTAGTCCATCAGGCTGGTGGGCGCGGCACCGGTTCCCCCGTCGGCGCTGTCGAGGGTGATGAAGTCCGGTGCGGATTCGATACCCCGCTGCTGGATCGCCGTGAACAGGTTATCCAGCCAGCCGTAGGCCCCCAGCACGCACTTGAATCCGACCGGCTTGCCGGTCACCCGCCTTATCCGCGCGATCAGGTCCAGCAGGTCATCGACGCTGTTGATGTCGGGGTGGCGATTGGGGCTGATGGAGTCCTGTCCGACCGCGATACCGCGAATTGCCGCGATCTCCGCGCTGACCTTGGCGCCCGGGAGAATGCCGCCCTTGCCGGGTTTGGCGCCCTGGGACAGCTTGAGCTCGAACATCCGCACCTGATCGTGGGCGGCAATCTCTCGAAGGCGGGTATCGCACAGGTTGCCCTCGGCATCGCGCACGCCGTATTTGGCCGTGCCGATCTGGAATACCAGGTCGCATCCGCTCTCGAGGTGCCAGGGAGACAGGCCTCCCTCGCCGGTGTTGAGCCAGCAGCCGGCCAGCTTCGCCCCGCGCGACAGCGCCTGGACGGCAGGTTTAGACAGTGCGCCGTAACTCATCCCGGAGATGTTGAACAGGGAACTTGCGGCGTACGGGTGGCGGCAACCGGCGCCGATGGTAACGGTGCCCGCCGGCGCGGCATCGGTGCCCAGCGTCGGGAAGGGGCAGTTGACGAAAATCAGGGCGCCGGGCTGGTGAATATCCCGGGTCGACCCGAACGACTGGGTGGTATCGACATTCTTGGCGGCTCGATACACCCAGCTGCGCTGGGCCCGGTTGAAGGGCATTTCCTCGCGGTCCATGGCGAAGAAGTATTGCCGGAGGAAAGTCCCCAGGTGTTCGAAGAAGTATCGGAAGTGGGCCACCACCGGATAATTGCGCCGCAGCGCCTGCCGGGTCTGGGTGATGTCGAGCAGGTACACCACCAGAAGTGCCAGCACTGCCAGTCCCACCAGCAGCACGAAGAGATAGGCCAGGGTGGAAAGAACGGTATGCACAAGGTCAAAGGTTTCGCGGGACATCATGGATAAGCTCCTTCCGGTATTACCGGGTTCGGACGAGTATCTTTCTAGGAATGGGGCGAATCGCACCGCGGGATCAGCACGCCGGCGGCCAGATAGCGGGACAAGAGAGATTGCAGGTCGAGTGTCCGGTCGAGCATCAACGCCTGGTCGACGGCTTCGCCGAGGGGCTCGCCCCGGCATAGCGATGTCAGCAGGCGCCCGGCAGCGGGTTGCAATGCCCAGAGCTGAACCGTCCAGCACGGGCGCAGAACCAGTACCGTCTCACCGCCACGATTCAGGTCGACGACTTCCGGCTCGTCGACCTCGGCCTGATTGTTTTGCCAAATGCAGTGGACGGGAAAGTCGGACGCCACCAGGTGGCAGGCCGGTCCCAGGCGGAACCGCAGCCCGGGCAAATCGGCTGCGGGCATCCGGGTCAGCACATCGAGACCGACGGGGGTATTGCCGGGTGCATGGAACACCTCGTGGCACGCCCACTCCAGACGGGCGATGTCGGCAAGGTAGGGCAGGCTGGCCGCTGGCTGGAAACTGGCAACAAAGACCGCCATCCGGTCACCGAACTGCGCGAGGTCTCCATGTGTGGGGGGATGGTTGCGCAGGTAGCGGTCGGCAAGGTAGCGAAAAAAATCTGCGCCCACCAGTCGTTGCATGACCGGGTAAACGGCTTCCAGTGCCTCGGTCAGGGAAATCCTGAAGTTGTTGCGGTACACCTGCAGCAGCCGTGCGGCGGGCAGACGTCCGTCGGGGATCAGCCCGTGCAGGTGCTTCAGGTCGCTACCCCAGAGATCTTCTGCAAAAGCCCGTTGCAGTCGGTTGAGGGCATTCATCGGCAGGTCTCCTGGCGCCTTGTCGCGGCGCGGTTCAGGCAGTCGCGGGCAAGCCGCGCCTGATCGACGAGATCCGGCAGGGGCGGCAACTCGGCGTCCCATTCGATCAGCGTCGGTTTTGGGTCCAGTAATCGCAGGGCGCAGCAGTACAGGGACCAGACCTGGTCACAGACCGGCGAGGCATGGTCGTCGATCAGCAGCTCTCCATCCTCGAACTGCTTCAGGCTGTGGCCGGCCAGGTGAATCTCACCGACGCGGTCGGCTGGGATGGCCCTCAGGTAGGTCTCGGCATCGAAGCCGTGATTGAAGGCGGATACGAAGATATTGTTGATATCCAGCAGAATGCCGGCGCCGGTGCGTTCGGCGACTGTGGTCAGAAACTCCCATTCCGGAATGGTCGAATGACGATAGCGCAGGTAACTGGACGGATTCTCGATCAGCAGCTGGCGTCCCAGGACGTGCTGCGCCTGATCGACGCGCCGGCAGAAATGATCCAGGGCCTCTTCGGTGTAGGGCAGTGGCAGCAGGTCGTTGAAGTGGATGCCCGATACGGCGCCCCAGCTGAGATGCTCCGATACCAGCCCCGGCTGTACCCGGTCGATCAGTTGCCGCAACTGCCGAAGATGCGGCTGGCTGAGCGGGTCGGTCGAGCCCAGTGACAGGCCTACGCCATGCAGGCTTACCGGATAGTACTCGCGGGCCCGCATCAGATAGTGGAGCGGAACGCCAGCGTTGCCGAAGAAATTCTCGGCGTGGACCTCAAGCCAGCCGACGGCGGGACGCGTCTGCAACAGCGCCTGCATATGGGGACTGCGCAGACCGATTCCGGCATCGACCGGAATTGCGCCGTCGACGACTGGCGCTGGCGCGAGCGGTTTCAGAGGGTTCATCGGCAATCTCCTGAAGATATTGAAACGGCTGGGGCGATTCGGGAAATGAATGCCCCAACGTACCCCGACTTCAGTGACGGGCGCCCCGTCGTTTCGGGCCCAGGTAGGAGCCAATCAGCGCATCCAGGGACAGCAGCCCCGGTCCGAAGCACAACGGCACCAGCAGCATCAATCCCCAGTACTGATGATCCTTGAGGCCGATCTCATTCAGGGTGGGATAGGAAATCACCGCCACGATATTGAACAGGAACAGCACCAGGGCGCTGAACCGGGTGGCCAGGCCCAGGGCCAGCAGTGCCGGCATCAGCAACTCCACGCCGGTGGCGAGATAGGCCGCGAGTTCCGGCGGTAGCAACGGTACGCTGTATTCGTAGTTGAAGAGATAGAGGGTGGCATCCCAACTGGCGATCTTGGTCAGCCCCGCCTGCCAGAAAATGGCCGCAATCCAGAGTCGGAACAACAGGCTTACGGCGGGGCTGAACCGATCGAGGCCGCGACTGCTCCAGCGGATACCGCGTGCGATACGGGTATGGATTGCCGTGCCGGCCGCGGCCGGCATGGGGGTGTCCGAGGGTATGGGATTCATAGGGGCAACCTCCTGGCGTGGTGACCGGAGCCGGTCCGGATCACCACCCTTGGTTTGCAAACGATCCAGAAACGAGGGACGGGGACGTAACTTGGGGCCGTCGGCCGGTTACTTGGCGGTCAGCGAGCCACCGGCAATCTTGCTGCAGGTGCCCTTTGGCACGGCGATAAAGGCGTCACTCTGACGATCCTGCTTGGTCGTACCGGCGCAGGAACTGGTTGCGGTCTGGCAGTCATTCTTGCCCTTGGCGGCGACACCATAGCATTTTTCGAACTCCGGACTGTCGGCCTGGGCGGTGTTCAGAGTGACCATTCCAGCGGTGGAAAGGGCGAGAACGGCAGCGGTAATCAGTTGGGTGGAGACTTTCATGGTCATTTTCCTCAGGTAACGGTTGGGTATATGGCGAAGGTATAGGAGCCTGTCGCCATGGAACACAGTCTGAAGAAATCGGGCGGTCGCCAACATTCGCAATGACACCAGTTATACCTGCGGAAAACCGCAGTACCGCAGGTAGCATACCGGGTTATTCGCGAGGGCCTGGACGGGTAATTTAAAGGTGAGCGAGTTCGTTTGGTTTCTGAACCGCGCAACGTCTGTACCGGGATAGCCGAGGAGGTCCGCCATGCAAGTCTCGTATCAAGAGCCCGTCACCACAGGTCTCAGCCTTGCTGCGCTGCGCCAGGAAAATATTCGTTTCAAGGGCACTGGCGGTATCAGCGAGAACAGCCGGTCATTCGGTTTTCGCCCGGCATTCCTCGATACCCTGAGCGGCCGTACCTATCTTTCCCGTTTTGCCAACGGCGCGCCGGCTCCATTGCATCTGCTGGAGGGACTGCCAGCCGAACTGGTGGTCAGCGGCGCGGGACGGGCGCTCCGGATTCGAGCGACCGTTATCTCCGGCTTCGTGCTCGACGGGCGTTTCTATACCCGGGATCAGGCCGCTGCCTATGCGCTTGAGGAACCTTTGCAGTGATGAATGCCGGTCGTCATACCAGGCCGGGGTTTATACTGGAATTGACCGGACCCGCTGGCGCTAATCACTGATGGCCCTATTGGCCGCAGCGGAGCAGGGGGCGGTGCCCAGGTCTCCATGACAGCTTGAGCGGGGAGCCGTCATCATGTCGGACGCTGTGCCTGCCTTCAGCAATGCCGTTCTTCACTTCGACGACTGTGCGAAGCTGATCTATTTCAATCCGGAACTGCCGCTAACGCTGGGTTACGACGCCACGGCATTCAGCCTGATGCCCATTACCGGGCTGATTCCGGAGTTGACGCCCGAATGCATCGCCGCACTCTGGCGACAAACGACGGTCGAGGGCAGCGCCCGACTTCAAGGCCGGCTCGTGCCCCGGGAAGGGGGGCAAATTCCGGTCGATATCCGCTTCGGCCGAATCCAGTCTGACGGACAGACCCAGCTTTGCGCCTGCCTGCAACCGATGGTCGCGAGTAGCGAGGCCGAACGGTTGTTGCAGCTTGTCGTCCGGACCACCGCCAAAAGTACCGGCAGCGAATTCTTTCGCGTCCTTGCACGCTCCGTTGCCGAAGTCCTCCACGTGGACGGCGCCCTGATTACCGAGTGTCTGGATTTTCCAACCACCCGCGTACGCACGCTGGCCTACTGGACCGAGCGCACCTTTACCGGCGATATCGAATATGACCTGGTGGATACGCCCTGCGACAAGGTGATCAAAGAAGGGCGGGTCTGTTTTTACGCCAATCGCATGTCTGAACGCTATCCCCAGGACGTCGGAGTCGAAAGTTACCTGGGACTGCCGATCTTCGATGCCGACAATCGGCAGGTGATCGGTCATATGGCGTTCTACGATTCACAGGAGATGCCGGCCAGCTTCTACCACAAGGCGGTTTTCGATGTTTTCTGCGATCGCGCCAGTGCGGAGTTGCAACGGATGCAGGCGTTACGCAACCTGCAGCGTCAGGAACGGAAATATCGTCTGCTGGTGGAGAACCAGCAGGAACTGGTTGCACAGCTGGATCAAGACGGCCGGTTCGAGTTTGTGAGTCCATCACTCTGCGAGTTTTTCCTGCGTGATGAGGCGTCCCTGCTGGCGCGGCCCTTCGACGATCTGATCGAGGGTGCCAGCCAGCGACACCTCCGCGCCTGCTGGAAGTTGCTAGATTCGCCACCGCACCGGACGGAATTCGAGCACCGGGTTTCTGATGCGCGAGGGGTACGCTGGCTTTCCTGGTCGCTGAAAGCGTCGATTGTGCACGGGGAGTTACAGAATGTAGTGGCCGTGGGGCGTGACGTGACGGAACGCCGGGAGGCGGAAGAAAAGGCTCGCAGAACGTTGCAGGAACTGGCCCATCTCTCGCGTGTCAGTTCGATGGGCGAGATGGCGTCAGCCTTTGCGCATGAAATCAACCAGCCACTTTGCGCGATCCTGACCTACGCACAGGCCAGTCTCCGTCTGCTCGGTGGCAGCTCCAACGAAAGCGACGAGATCCGTCATGCGATGGAACGCGTTGCCGCCAACGCGGAATTGGCCGGCAATATCATTCAGCAGATGCGTAACTTCCTGCACAAGGGCGAGCCCGAGCTGATGGAAACCGATATTCTGGCGTTGTTGCAGGATTCGATAACGCTTGCCCGGGTGGAGCTGCGTGACGACGACATCGATATTCTGCTGCAGAGCGAACAGCCGCTGCCGCGGGTGCGCATCAATGCCACCCAGATCGAACAGGTCATCCTGAATTTTCTCCGCAACGCCCGGGACGCCATGAAAGCCGTCGGTCGCGCCGGTCAGATCAGGGTCATGGCACAGCGCAGTGCGCCGGGAGAATTGCAGGTCAGCGTGCTGGATCAGGGGCCCGGTATCGATCCGCAATTGCAGCATCGGATGTTCGAGCCGTTCGTCACCAGTAAATCCGCGGGCATCGGGATTGGTCTCTCAATCTGTAAATCGATTATCGAGGCCCATGGCGGACGCGTTTGCGGATTCAACCATCCCGAGGGCGGCGCCTGCTTTCAACTGACGCTGCCATTAACCGAATAGCGAGGAGGCTGGTCGTGATGGAGGAACAGGTCCGGGTGTTCGTGATCGATGACGAACCGGACGTGCGCGAGGCGATGTCGATGCTGATGCGCTCCGTCGGATTGCAGGTCGAGACCTTCGCTAACGCGCTCGATTTTCTGAACCATTATCGGCAGGAGCGGCCTGGCTGCATAGTCGCGGATATTCGTATGCCGGGGATGAGCGGGTTGGAATTGCAGGAAAAGCTGAACGCCATGGGGGCGACTATTCCGATGATATTCATTTCCGGTCACGCGGATGTGCCCACCGCAGTGAGGGCGATACAGGAAGGGGCACTGGATCTGCTGGAGAAGCCCTTCCGTGACCAGCATCTGCTCGACAAAGTGCAAAGCGCGATCCGACGGGACCTGGAGCTGCGCACCGAAGCTGAGGCCAGGGTACGGTTGCGTCGGCTCTACGACAGCCTGACGCCGCGGGAAAAGGAGGTCATGGTGGAAGTGGTGTCAGGCAAGATGAACAAGGTTATCGCCAGCGACCTCAACCTCAGTACCCGAACCGTGGAACTGCACCGCGCCAACCTGATGGACAAGTTGCAGGTACATTCGGTGGCGGACCTGGTACGGCTGGCGCAGGCGCTGGAGGAACACGGATGATCGATGGGACCTGTTCGCAGGTTCCTAAGCGTTAGTAACTCGGACGATTATGTGAAGATATAGCGATACACCTTATTTTGATTAGTACCAGACGAAATAACGTCACATCTCGTATAGAGGACAGAAGCCATGAACGACACCAGCCCGGGCGCCACTCCCTATCCGGACAGATTGCGGAATTTCGAGAAGAATTCCCGCAACCTTTCAGCCGCCCAGCCCGCTGTGATGAAGGCTTTTTGGGAGCTTCATACCACGGCTGTGGCCGATGGCGCTCTCGATACGAAAACCAAGGAGTTGATTGCCCTGGCAATAAGTGTTGCCACACGCTGTGACGACTGCATTGCGCATCATACGTATGATGCGCTTGCGGCCGGCGCTACCCGGGATGAGATTGCGGATGCACTGGGTGTCGCCATTCTTATGGGCGGGGGAACCAGCGTGGTCTATGCAACGCACGCGATCGAAGCGCTCGAACAATTCGCCGAACGTACCCGCGAGTAGCAACGACACCTCGAATCCGAGGTTCAGCTCGCGCGCCGGGGATAACGTTTGCGCACGCGATCGGCCTGGGCGTTTCGAAAGGTGTCCAGGTCGTTCGTCTGCATAACCATTCTCTCGCCGCACTGCTGCAGCCTTGGAGATTTATATCAGACGCGTGCGCTGTATCGTCTGATCCATCCGGTTGATCTGGTAGGCGGCCACAGAGATCAGCGCCACATAAACCGCGATCGCCAGCCATGTTGGCAGGCTCAGGTCTGTCAGTGACGAGACCAAAAACAGAAACGGGTAGTGGATCAGGAACAGGGGAAAAGCGAGATCGCTGAGCAGGCGTATGATCCCGCTGGCCGGCAGGTTGAACCTGAACCAGATGGCCCTTGGCAGTCTCAGTGCCAGGTAGAGGCCAAGACCAAACTCAAATAGACGGCATGGCGGGAACCAGTCTCCGGGACGCCCCGGCATAAAGCCATACTGTCGATAGAGCCAGCCTTCCGCCTCATCCAGCAGCGACTGGTCGACAAAGGGAATACCCCACTGGCCGACATAATAGCGCGCAGTCAGGCTGATACAGAACAGGGCGGCGAGAGTTTGGTGCGGCCAGCGTTTCATGAATACCAGCATCAATGGCGCCAATGCATAAAGGCTCATGATCAGTGAAATGAACCAGCTTGGTGGGTTATATGGGCCGCCCCAGAGTCCCATCCAGGCATAGAAGCCTGTCAGGCTGCCAATCAGGTCGGTCGTGAAGCCATTGGGGAACAGCTCAGGTATATCCCTCTCCAGCAGCCAGTCGCCCAGGGCATAACCCAGTAAGGCCAGCGGCAGGGACAGCCAGTATACCGGATATATCCGCATCACTTTCTTAAGCAGGTAGGCCGGGTAGCTTTCCTGCTTTGATGAGCCGCTCAAACCGGCCAGAATACCGGAGAGCAGCAGGAAAATCGTCACCCCCACGCCGCCGAGACTGACAAAATAGACATTTTCCCAACCGAAAAAATCGCCGCTTGAATGGCCAAGCAGCTGTCCGAAATGGGCGATAAATACCAGTAGAATGGCCAGAATACGCAGGCTGTCCAACAGGATCGAACGGTTCATGGTGATGACCCATCACACGGCAACAAAAGGATAGGTCACACAGATTAAGCATCGTCAATGACAGTTTGACGGGAGGATCGAACCAAAGCCAAGCGACGGGGCATACTCATCGGTGGGTGATGCGATGCCCGTCGTTGGCGGAAAACAGCGGGTTCCGTCATCGCGGCATCGCTGCATTTGGCCTACTGCTTCGATGCCTCGAAAATACTCTGGATCGCCGCGTCGAGCGCGGCGTTGAACGCCTCGTCCGACTGCTGCGCCGTCAGGCCTTCGGTCAGGGCACGCGAGAAGCTTGCGATCATGCCGTGGTTCCGGGCGAGTTTTTCATTTGCCTGCGTCCGCGAATAGCCGCCCGACAGCGCCAGCACCCGCACGATGTTCGGGTGCTCGATGCACGCCCGGTAGAAATCGGCCTGTTCCGGCAGCGTCAGCTTGAGCATGACCTGCTGATCCGGCGACAAGGCATCGAGGTGCCGCAGGAGGCTGTCTTTCAGCATGGCCTCGGCCTGCGCCTTTTCCGGGCTGTTGATATCGACTTCGGGTTCGATGATCGGCACCAGTCCCCTGGCGAGGATGCGCTGGGCGATGACGAACTGCTGCTCGACATTCGCGCGGATGCCGCTTTCATCCGCGAGTTTGATCACCGATCGCATCTTGGTGCCGAAAATGCCGTTCGCCACTGCCCGGTCCAGCAGGGCGTCGAGTTCGGAGATCGGTTTCATCAGTTGCACGCCCTGTTCTTCCGTCGCCAGGCCCTTGTCGACCTTGAGAAAAGGTACGACCTGCTTGTCTTGCCACAGGTATTGTGCCGTCGGCTTGCCGTCGATCTGGCGGTCCATCGTGTTCTCGAACAGGATCGCACCGAGGATCCGATCGCCGCTGAACGCCGGACTGGTGATGATCCGGGAGCGCATCTGGTGAACCCGGTCGAACATCTGGTCGTCGCCCGAATAGTCGGTCTCGGGAATGCCGTAAAGACGCAGTGCTTTCGGGGTGCTGCCGCCGCTCTGATCGAGTGCCGCGATAAAACCTTTGGCGTTATGCACTTTTTCGAACTGCCGTTGATCCATGATGCCTTCCATGCGTTGTGGGTTGGAGGGGACTTTGGGCCGATGCATCAGTGTCGCAACGGAGGCTACCAGTATACGACCAGAATCGTCATCTCGCCGGCGGCGTGGATCGATGTGTCAACACAGGCGCCACAGTGAGCGTCTCGGAGGGAAGGGTTTGAGCCACTTTGCGCACTAAGGAACCTATTTGCACGCCAGGTTGTTAACATGACTGACAAATAGGTTTCCTACTTATTTGTCAGTCACGCCACAAAAACGGGCGCAAGTGCGCGGACATGCTGTTTTTTGTGGCGTTTGCATTGTCCTGCGGCCAATGTTGAAGCATCCCATGCTTCATGAATTAACCCGCCGGGTTAATAATAGGTTCCCTAACGAATTCCTGGCGATACTTGGATCAGTCTGAAAACGCTTCGGTATTCACGTTGGTCTCATTATGGTTCTTGATTTTGAAAGTCAGGGCTATCCCGTTTAAGAACTACTTTCACTTTAATTTGCGAAGACCCAATTTAAAGAAGGGTATACGACAACGGTAATAGGGTAAAACGACTAAAATATATTATACTTCAAAAGCTAATGATTCGTTGATGGACTATAAGTTTTTATTTGTGCGTATGGTTTTGATGCTGATTGAATAATATTGGTTGTTCTGTTTTTTAAAGAATAATTAAAAACTACGGATAATATTATGACTGATTCTAACAATATACATGATGCGATTGTCTCGGCAGACGAAACATTTATGGCTACCTTCAACCGGGGCGATGCAGCGGGTCTTGCGGCGCTCTATACGGAAAACGGCCAGTTCTTGCCGCCTAACAGTGATTTTGTCAAAGGCAGGCAGGCCATCCAGGCGACATTTCAGGCGATCATGGACTCGGGTGTCAAAGCGATCCGGCTGGAAGCCCTCGAGGTGGAGGGATACGGCGACACAGCGTCTGAAGTTGGCACCTATGCCCTGGAGAATGAAAGTGGTGAGGTCATGGATAGGGGCAAGTTCCTTGTCATCTGGAAACAGGAGTCCGGACAGTGGAAGCTGCACCGTGACATGATTAACAGCAGCATGCAGGCTTCGGAGTAGGTCTATACCAGGGCGGGCAGTTTGGGTGTTCTCGGCTCCGTTCTGTTTCGTTTCGCGGGCGTGACGTATTCACAAGCAGGGTAGGCTGAAGATGATCAGGGTTGTGAGACTGGGCATCGAACGAGATGCCGATGAAGGTCTGCGGATCG
The DNA here is from genome assembly GCA_013373085.1 of Oceanospirillaceae bacterium. Taxonomy (GTDB): domain Bacteria; phylum Pseudomonadota; class Gammaproteobacteria; order Pseudomonadales; family Balneatricaceae; genus Marinobacterium_A. The sequence goes on from JABXIM010000110.1 coordinate 46,293, forward strand.
GTACCGTGCGTCGTCCGCCTCGCGGCGTGAAGAAGGAGGACTATGCATCGAAAAATATCTACGATGTCTGGTTTCCAAACCTGGCACCGACTGAAAGCCTCTTAAAGGATTCTTTCCCGATCGAAAATGAAAAGGAATGGAAGAGCTTCAAGAGAAAGTTTCTCGCTGAAATGAAACAGCCGCATGCAAGACATGATCTGGATTTGCTGGCAATCTTGTCGCATCAGACCAATTTTTCAGTTGGCTGTTACTGCGAAGATGAAAAGTGGTGTCATCGATCGATACTGAGGGAGTTATTGCTGCAGCGAGGTGCTGACGTCAATTAGCTTTCTCAGAGTCGCATAGTGCCGGGACGGAACGTCTTAGTATAGGTCTTTTCGGCCCCGAGAAATAGTTGCTGAAGAGTGAGCGACAGCTGTTTCCGCCGCAGGCATTGGCCCGCGGCTGTGCCACGGGCCAATGGCGGGTCAGAACCAGGCGGTTACACCCAGTACCCAGGCGGTGGACTCGGTGTCCTCGCCCTCGTCGCGGGCGAAGTCCGCGGTATCGCCGAGCTTCTTCTCCCAGTTCACACCGACATAGGGCGCGAACTTGCGATGCAGCTCGTAGCGCAGGCGCAGCCCCAGTTCGGCCGTTCTCAGGCCCGATCCGACGCCGATTTCCTCGTCGTCGCTGAAGGCGACGTTGAATTCCGCGGCCGGCTGCAACACCAGTCGCTGGGTCAGCAGCAGGTCGTATTCGGCCTCGAGCGAGGCCGAGGCGTCGCCTTCGTCGCTCAGGTAGAGGTTGGCGTCGACTTCGAACCAGTAGGGCGCCAGCCCCTGGAGTCCAGCGACCGCATAGGTACGGGAGGGTTCCGGCCGGTCGTCGTAGCGAATGCCGAACTGGGCATCGAAGAACTCCGATACCAGGCGCTGGTATAGCAGCTGGTACTCGGCGCTCTCGGTCGGCCCGCCCTCCGGGCGTTCGCCATCAATCTTCAACGCCATGCCCTGGTAGTCGGTGCGGATATTGAGCTGAGCTTCCCAGACCCTCAGGTCCTCGCCATCATCCCGCCGGTTTTCGAGGCGATCCAGCACGAATTTGGTCCGCACCGCATCGTCCTGCATCTCGGCCGCGACCGGCATCGACGCCGTGAGGCTGAGTATGGCAAGGAACAGCCCCTGTTGGGCTCTCGTGTAGATTGATCTGCTCATCGGGTCTGTTTCCTTACATCTGTGCGGCCTGGGCGGCAGGCGGTTCAACGATGACCTTGCGGAACATCCCCGATGCCATGTGGTACATCAGGTGGCAGTGGAAGGCCCATTCGCCGAGCGCGTCGACCGGGACATCGACGGTCAGCGTGGTGTTGGGAGCGACATTGACCACGTGTTTCAGCGGGTTGAAGCGGCCGTTGCCCTTGTCCAGCTGCATCCACATGCCGTGAAGATGCATCGGGTGCATCATCATGGTGTCGTTGACGAATTTGATGCGGACGCGCTCACCGTAGGTCAGTCGTACCGGCTCGGCGTCCGAGAACTTGATGCCGTTGATCGACCAGAAGTAGCGCTCCATGTTGCCGGTCAAACGCAGCTCGATTTCACGATCCGGTGCGCGGTAATCGGCAAAGGGGGACATCGCCTTGAGATCGCCGTAGACCAGGAACTTGCCGCCGTTGGCGGCCGCCGGCGTCAGACCGCTACCCGGTGCGTAGTCGTTTTGGCCGTCGGTGATGCCCGCCATGGCGCCATGCCCCATGGCGGCGTGGTCCATTGCCTGCGGCTGTGGCTGTGAATGCCCAATAGCGGCGTGGTCCATCGCCTGAGGCTGTGCCGGAGCGTGCCCTATGGCAGCATGATCCATCGCCTGAGGCTGAGCCGGGGCGTGGCCCATGGCCGCATGATCCACCGTCTGAGACTGAGCTTGCCCCATCGCGGCATGATTCATGGCACTGTGGTCCATGGAGCCGTGATCCATACCGCCCATGCTGGCCATGCTCATATCGGACATGGTCAGTAGCGGGCGTTCGCGCAGCTCGGGCAGCGCCAGCTTCATGCCATCGCGCGGCGCCAGGGTGCCGCGGGCGAAGCCGGAGCGGTCGATGCTCTCGGCCAGGATCGAGAAGGCACGGTCTTCCTTCGGCTGCACGATGACGTCGTAGGTTTCGGCCACGGCGATGCGGAACTCGTCGACACCGACCGGCTGCACGTTGTTGCCGTCGGCCTGGACCACGGTCATCTTCAGGCCGGGGATGCGAACATCGAAGTAGGTCATCGCGGAGCCGTTGATGAAACGCAGTCGGACCCGCTCGCCCGGTTCGAACAGGCCGGTCCAGTTATCATCGGTCGACTTGCCGTTGACCAGGAAGCTGTAACCGGAGACGTCGGCGATATCGGTTGGCATCATGCGCATGCTGCCCCAGTCGAGACGGTCGCGCAGCGTTGCCGCGAAACCATTCTGGCTGACATCGCCGAAGAAGCTGCCGAGGGTCTGCTGACTGTAGTTGTAATAGTCGCTCTGCCCCTTGAGGTTGGAGAAAATCTGGTCGCCGGTCTCGGCCGACCAGTCCGACAGCATCACCACGTATTCCCGATCGTAGCGATAGGGCTCCCGTTTGGCCGGTTCGATCACGATGGAGCCGTAGACGCCTTCCTGTTCCTGGAAGCCGGAATGGCTGTGGTACCAGTAGGTACCGGCCTGCACGATCGGAAAGCGGTAGGTGAAGGTTTCGCCGGGACGGATTCCGGGGAAGCTGATACCCGGGACACCGTCCTGGGTGTAGGGCAGTAGCAGACCGTGCCAGTGAATCGAGGAATCGACATCAAGATTGTTGGTGACGTTGATGGTGACATCCTCGCCTTCCTTGAAACGCAAGGTCGGCCCCGGGATGCCGCCGTTGATGGTCATGGCGCTCTTGGTCTTGCCGTCGATCTCGAGCGGCTGCTCGTCGATCACCAGGTCGTAGGTGCCCGCCAGGGCGCCCAGCGACCAGAGGCCGGCCAGAACCGGTACGGCCTTTTTGATACAACTCAGTAACATGTCAGTGTCCAGAAGATCGTTTTAATCCAGCCCAGGTCAGTCCAGCCTGATTTCGCCAACCATGCCGGCGCCATAATGCCCCGGGACGTTGCAGGCGAACTCCAGCTGCGCATCACCCGAGAAGGTCCAGACCAGCTCCCTGGTTTCGCCCGGCGCGACCAGGACGCTGTTCGGGTCCTGGTGACCCAAACCTTCCATACCCGGCATCGAGCTGTGATCCATGTTCGCCATCTCCTGGTTGATCCCGGTCGGCGTCAGCATGCCGTGGTCCATCATCTGCTGCATCTTGGCCTGGTGCTTCTCGTGCATTTCGGCCGTGCCGATATTGAACTCGTGCAGTAGTTCAGCTGCGTTTTTGACCACGAAACGCACGGTTTCTCCGGCCTTGACGACGATCGACTCCGGCTCGTAGTAGATATCGTTCAGGTTGATTTCAACGGTACGAGATACCTCGGCAGCCGTTCCGGGCTGGCCGATGGTACTGCCGCCATGCTGGGCGTGGCCGTAACCTTCGGCGGCGATCGTCAGTGGTGCGCAAATGGCCAGCGCCAGCGTTAGCGCGATGGACGTGTTGAATCTCATGGCAATGTCTCCTTGTATTGCGATAGAGCCAGTTTACGCGCCGGGTGCTGACATAAGGCTGACGCCAGGATTACATTTCTGTCAGCTTCAGCGCAGGAACTGGCGAGCCGCCGGCGCTTCGATGCAGAATGGGGGGCTTTCCAAAACACTGTCGATTGTAATGAAAATACTACTGGCTGAAGACGAACCCAAAATCGGCACCTATCTGCAGAAAGGCCTGAGCGAAGCCGGCTTCCTGGTGGACCTCACCGATAATGGCGTCGATACGCTGCAGCAGGTCCTGACCGATCACTACAGCCTGCTTATTCTCGATGTGATGATGCCGGGACCAGACGGCTGGGAGGTGCTGCAAACGCTGCGCTCGCGTGGTTCCAGCCTGCCGGTTATTTTTCTCACCGCGCGCGATGGCGTCGACGACAGGGTCAAGGGACTGGAGCTTGGGGCGGACGACTATCTGATCAAGCCCTTTGCCTTCTCCGAGCTGCTGGCCCGGGTTCGCTCGGTACTGCGTCGCCACAGTACCGCGCCGGCGCAGACCCGGCTGCAGATCGCCGATCTCGACGTCGATATCATCAAGCGCCGGGTGGTACGGGGTGGCAAACGAATCGAACTCACGGCCAAGGAGTACGCGTTGCTGGAGCTGTTGTTGCGACGCCGCGGCGAAGTGCTGTCGAAGTCGCTCATCGCCTCGCAGGTCTGGGACATGAATTTCGACAGTGATACCAACGTTATCGAAGTTGCGATCCGGCGCCTGCGCAGCAAGATCGACGACGGCTTCTCGACAAAGTTGATCCAGACGGTACGGGGCATGGGCTACGTCATCGAAGTGCCGTCGTCTGCATGAGCCGCCTTTCGCTGACTTCGCGTCTGAGTCTGCTGTTTGCACTGGCGGTGCTCTCGGTGCTGTTGGTGACCGGTATCGTGTTCAAGCAGCTTAGCGTGATGCATTTTCGGGCACTCGACCGGCAGGAGCTGGAGAGCAAGCTGCAAGGGGCCGCCAAGCTGCTGGAAGGGGTTTCCGACCGCTCTCAGTTCGAACGCCGGGCGGCGGAGTTCGACGTGCTGTTCGGTCATCACGAGCGCCTGCGGGTAACGGTGCGGGGGCCGGGCGACGCACTCTGGCTGCATTTCGGTGAGACCGGCGGTTTTCCCACGCCCGTTGCTGTCGAGGCGGTGGGCAGACTTTCCGAGTGGTGGTGGGACGGGCATGTCTATCATGGCCTGAGCCAACGGCTGCCCCTGGCCGGCGACAACGGTCATCTGGTGATAGAGTTGTGGCTCGACGGTACGCCGCACCAGCAGTACCTGACCACGGCACAGCGCTGGTTCTGGATCGCCTTCGGACTCAGTGCATTGGGCAGCTGGGCGCTGGGCTGGCTGGTCGCGCGCCATGGTCTGGGGCCGGTGCGGGCGGTCACTGAACTGATGGCGTCGATATCGTCGCGCTCGCTAAAGGAACGGCTTGATCCGGGCGATGTGCCGCAGGAGCTGCGGGGGCTCGCCAGGACCTTTAATTCGATGCTGGCCCGCCTCGAAGGCGACTTCCTGCGTCTGTCGAATTTCTCGTCCGATCTTGCCCATGAACTGCGTACGCCGATCAGCAGCCTGATTACCCATACCGAAGTGGTACTCGCACGGTCACGTGACGCCGGCGAATATCGCGAGGCGCTCTATTCCAATCTGGAAGAGTTGCAGCGCATGACAAAACTCGTCGAGGAGATGCTGTTCATCGCCAAATCCGACAATGCCCTGATAGAGCCGGAGTCGGTCGCCATCGACCTGCATGCCCTGGTTTTACAGCTGTTCGATTACTACGAACTGCTGGCGGACGAGAAGGATGTAAGCCTGGGCTGCTCCGGGCAGGGGAGAATCAACGGCGATCCGTCAATGCTGCGGCGGGCGCTGTCGAACCTGCTGTCCAACGCCATCCGGCACAGCTACCCGGGCAGAGCGGTAAGGGTCGATATCGCCGCCAGTGAAGGTGGTGTTGAGGTCACCGTCAGCAACGTTGGCGACAGTATCCCCGAGGACCAGGTCGAGCGTATTTTCGACCGCTTTTACCGCCTCGATCCGGCTCGCCGTGGCGGACAGAGCCCCCATGCCGGCCTCGGGCTGGCGATCAGCCGAGCCATCGTCGAGATGCATGGCGGTACCCTGGCCTGCGAGTCCGATACCGCCGGCACCCGTTTCATCATCTGCTTGCCACGACAGTAGCCGGTACCAGACAGCACCGTCGTTGGGGCAGAGGGAGACCATTGGAGGATCTCGGTCGGTGGTGAAATCTGGGACGCCGAGTCTGCGAAAGTGCTGAAAATCGGCGACAGGGTACAGGTGAGAGGCATCGACGGATTGAGGCTGACGGTGAGTCCTGTGACCGAACCGGCGAAGGCGGCAATAAAAAGTTAAGGTTCTTCGCGTTTTTGAATGAAACAGGCTTTGCGAAATGCCTTGTTCGCCGAGGGGCTCGGCTCCCACGAAAAAAGCGCCAGCCTCCGGGGCGTGGGAGTGGCGCCTCGCCGCGAAGGGTCTGGCACAGTGCTACCTTGTTCCCCGGAGCGAATTACCACCGTGCCAATTCGCTTCGCCTCCGAGGGGGTTCAGCCGGCAGGGTGGTGGCAGGCGGCGTATTGCGCCGATCCTTTATCTTCCAGGGGCGGTTCGACCCGGCGGCAGACGTCGGTGGCGGCCGGACAGCGCTTGGCGAAGGCGCAGCCGCGCGGAGGGTTCTGCGGGTCGGGCAGTTCGGCATCGGCGCCCTCCGGGGCCGCAAGCGGCCGGCCGACCGCGGGGGCGCTGCGGGCAAGCAGCGCGGTGTAGTGGTGGCGCGGGTGGGCGAAGATCTGACGCGCCGGGGCGAGCTCCACGATGCGGCCGAAGTACATCACCGCGACGCGGTCGGCCACCGCCTCGACCACGGCGAGGTCGTGGCTGATGAAGACGTAGGTGAGATCGAACGCGTCCTTCAGCCGTGCCAGCAGGTTCACCACCTGCGCCTGCATCGATACGTCGAGTGCCGAGACCGGCTCGTCGAGTACCAGGATGCGGGGCGCGGCGGCCAGTGCGCGGGCGATGGCGATGCGCTGCGCCTGGCCACCGGAGAATTCGTGCGGGTAGCGGTCAAGGAATTCGGCGTGCAGGTTCACCGCATCGAGGATCCCGTCGATCCGGGCAGCGCGCTTGTCTGCCGGCATGGCGTGGAGCAGCTTCAGCGGGGCCTCGAGGATCTGGCCGACGACCAGTACGCCCGGCGGGGTCCGGGCGATAGCGGGAAGCGCGAGCGAGACCGACAAGGCGGCAAAGGCAAGGACGCCGACCATCCGGCGCGACAGCGGGATGAGAGTCATATCAGAGTCCCCCTTGTTGCTTGGTTTGAGATTTATGGTAGCAATCCCCCCATGAGATTACGTATCTGGAGCTTCTGGGGCTTCTGGGGCTTCAGGGGCTGGAAATCAGCCGTGCCATCCTGTCGTCATGCGTGGCGCTGTCCTGGCGTGCGAGTCGGATTCTCACTGTAATCGCTTCGTTATCCGCTTGCGGCAGCGAAAAATTAATCGCGTCGAAACTTGACCTGTGAGCGACTCACAGGTTCTAAGCTATAGGGAACCTGCAAACAAGTCCCATTTGGTGCCTGCGGGCCCTGAAGCGTGCGGCTGCAAGCCAGAGCCTCGTTGGGACTTGTTCGCAGGTTCCCTAAGTAAAGAGGTTGCAGTCATGACCGTTAACGAGCTTGCCAAAAAGCTTAAGGTCGCGCCGGATACGGTGCGTTATTACACCCGAATCGGCCTGTTGGAGCCCCGCAAGTCGGCCGAAAACGGCTATCGACAGTACAGTTTGCGCGATGAGGAGCGCCTGCGCTTTGCGCTGCGGGCGAGGCTGCTGGGCTTCACGCTGCGCGATGTCCAGCAGATTCTCGACCATGCCGACAGCGGCGCCTCGCCCTGTCCGCTGGTGCGTAGCCTGATCGTGCAGCGCGTCGACGAAATGCGAGAACAGCTGCGTGAAGCCCAGGCGCTGTTCGAGCGCATGGAAAATGCCCTCGACCAGTGGGATCAGATGCCCGACAAGGCGCCGTGCGGCGACATGATCTGTCACCTGATCGAATCCTGGAACCCGTCCGACGAGAAGGCGGCCGCGCTGTTCCGTCCGACGCGGGGGAAGGGGTTCGAAAGTCATAATCGGGAGCCCAAATCATGACTCATTCATCCCATTGTCATGAGCCCGGCCAAGGGGCCGATGTCGAACATAAGGGAAGGGTCCAGAACATTCGTCTGACCATAACCGGCGCCTCCTGCGGCGGCTGCGTCGGCAAGATCGAGAAGGCGTTGCAGGCGGTGGAAGGCGTCGAAGCCGCAACCTTCAAACTCGCCGAGCGGGAAGCGGTGGTGCACGGCCAGGTCGAGGCCGCGGCGCTGATCGAAGCGGTCGAAGCCGCCGGCTACGGCGCCTCCGAAATCACCGATGACGCGCAGGCCGAGTCGGACAAGACGCCGGTTGCGCCTTGCCATGGCGCGCCGGGAACCGAAAAACAGGCGCCCCGGGCGGCCACTGGTAACCCGATCCATCTGGCCGTGACCGGTGCCTCCTGTGCCAGCTGCGTCAGCAAGATCGAGAAGGCGTTGCAGGCGGTGGAAGGCGTCGAAGCCGCAACCTTCAATCTGGCCGACCGGGAGGCGGTGGTGCGCGGCCAGGTCGATGCGGCGGCGCTGATCAAATCGGTTGAAGCGGCCGGCTATGGGGCGTCGGAGATTACCGACGAAGAGCAGTCCAGCGACGAAAAGGAGAAGGCCGAGGAAGCCTATTACCGCAAGCTGCTGCGGGAGATGACCATCGCGCTGGCGCTGGGTGTGCCGTTGATGGCGTACGGTCTGCTCGGCGGCGAGATGAACGTGGTGACCACCGGCGAGCGGCTGGTCTGGCTGGTGGTCGGTCTGGTCACGCTGGGCGTGATGGTCTTTGCCGGCAGCCATTTCTACATCGGCGCCTGGAAGTCGTTCAAGGCGCACAGCGCCAATATGGATACGCTGATCGCGCTGGGTACCGGGACCGCCTGGCTGTATTCGATGGTGGTGGTGATCGCGCCCGGCATCGTCCCGGAACTGGCGCGCCACGTGTATTTCGAGGCCACGGCGATGATCATCGGCCTGATCGATCTGGGGTTGGCGCTCGAGATCAGGGCGCGCGGCCGCACCTCCCAGGCGATCAAGCGGCTGCTGGGTTTGCGGGCCAAGACCGCGCGCGTGGTGCGGGACGGCCGGGAGCAGGATATCCCGATCGAGTCGGTGCAGATCGACGATATCGTCCGGGTCCGTCCCGGTGAAAAAATTGCGGTAGATGGCGTCGTGACCGAAGGGCATACCAGCATCGACGAGTCGATGCTGACCGGCGAACCGATGCCGGTCGAGAAGGACGCCGGCGACGAAGTGGTCGGCGGCACGCTCAACAAGTCCGGCTCGATCCTGTACCGGGCCACCCGTGTCGGCAAGGAGACCGCGCTGGCGCAGATCATCGCGATGGTGAAGCAGGCGCAGAACTCCCGCCCGCCGATCGGGCGGCTGGCCGATACCATCGCGTCGGTGTTCGTGCCGGTGGTGATGATCATTTCGGTACTGGCCGCGCTCTGCTGGTACAACTTCGGGCCAGTGCCCCAGGTGGCCTACATGCTGGTCACCGCGACCACGGTACTGATCATTGCCTGTCCCTGCGCGCTCGGCCTGGCGACACCGATGTCGGTGATGGTCGGCGTCGGCAAGGCGGCCGAAGCCGGCGTCCTGATCCGCAACGGTCAGGCGCTGCAGCAGGCCAGCAAGCTGAACATCATGGTGCTGGACAAGACCGGTACCATCACTGCCGGCCACCCGGAGGTGACCGAGGTGATTACCCGTAACGGCTTCGATGAAAGTGAACTGCTGCAGCTGGCCGCGAGCCTCGAGGCGGGATCCGAACACCCGCTGGCCCAGGCCATCGTCGAATCGGCGCAGGCGCGTGAACTTGACCTCGGTTCGCTCGAGGGTTTCAAGGCGATCGCCGGTCATGGCGTCGAAGGGTCCGTGAAGGGCCGGGCGCTGCTGTTCGGCAACCACAAGCTGATGAAAGACCGCGGGATCGATCTGGGGGATCTGCAGGCGAAGGCGCAGGAGCTGGCGGCTCAGGCGCGCACGCCGATGTATCTGGCCGTGGACAATCAGGCCGCAGGTATCATCGCGGTGGCGGATCCGATCAAGGAGGACTCGGTCGCGGCGATTCGCCGGATGCAGAAGCTCGGCCTCGAGGTGGTGATGATCACCGGCGATAACGAAGCCACGGCAAAGGCGGTGGCCGAGAAAGTCGGAATCAAACATTACTTCGCGGAGGTGCTGCCGGACGACAAACAGAACAAGGTGGCCGAGCTGCAGCAGCAGGGCAAGCTGGTCGGCATGACGGGCGATGGCATCAACGATGCGCCGGCCCTGGCGCAGGCCGATGTCGGCTTCGCCATCGGTACCGGTACCGACGTGGCGATCGAGAGCGCCGACGTGACGCTGATGCGCGGCTCGCTGCACGGCATCGCCGATGCGATCGCGATCTCGAAGGCGACGTTGCGCAATATCAAGCAGAACCTGTTCGGCGCCTTCGTCTACAACACACTCGGTATACCCTTTGCCGCGGGCGTACTCTATCCGTTCGTCGGCATTCTGCTCAATCCGGTGATCGCCGGCGCAGCGATGGCCTTTTCGTCGGTGACTGTCGTGACCAACGCCAATCGCCTGCGCCTGTTCAAGCCTTCGGAGGCGTCAGCGTGAGAATTCTGATCAATGGGGCAGGGTCGCTGGTATTCGATGTATCTGTGACTGATGAGCGGTTATGGCACGGCAGCCGGGAGGCAACAGCATGAGTATTCTCGTCAATCTGATCGGTCTGGCGTTGATCGCCGCCATTGTCTGGTGGTTCTGGCTGTACCAGCCCAAAGCGTCGGCGCAGTCGAAAAGTGGTGCCGTGGCCATTACCGTCGACGATGGCGTCTACAGCCCCAGCCGGGTCAGCGTCAAGCCGAACGAGCCGGTGGTGCTGCGCTTTCTGCGCAAGGACCCGAGTCCCTGCGCCGCCATGGTGATTTTCGACGATCTCGATATCAGCGAGGAGCTGCCGGTCGGCAAACCGAAGGAGATCAGCCTGAAGGTCGACAAGCCGGGGACCTATGCGTTCACCTGTCAGATGAAGATGTACCGGGGCGAACTGGTTGTCGAAAACGAATGAGGCGTCGAATCATGAACGATGAAAGACCGCCTTCACTCAGGATGAGCAGCCGTGGGCTGGTGGCGCTGGGCACCATCGCAATCGCCATCCTGGGGTATCTGCTGGCGATGGAGCATCGCCAGCATCTGGCGTAATGGTTGCCCTATCTGATTGTGCTGGCCTGACCGCTGATGCATCTGTTCATGCATCACGGCCACGACCACGGTCACGGCCACCGGGCTCATCGCCACGACGACGACCGACGCTACCGGGCCAGGACGCCGGCTTTTATCCCCCGGTTGCGGGACCCGGGTGGAATGGCGTCTAACCGAGGAGGATCGAAATGACCGCAACACGTCACAAGCCCGGTGTTCGGGAAGCCCGTCTGGTGAAACGCCATCTGAGATTCAAGGCGCTGGATAGCGGCCGTGCCAGCGTCATCACCGACGAGATCCGCCGCTTGGGCGGCGTCGATTCGGTGGAGCTCGAGGCTGATGCGCGGCGGCTCAACGTCGCTACGAATCTTCGGCGATCGTCAAGTTTATTCGTGAGGTGCAGGATGCCAACGGCATTGTAAACCAGCAGCACCACTGATGGTCTCGGCGTATGCCGTACGGGCCGGCAGTCAATGCCGATGAATGCCGGTGTGGCTCTGCGCAGGTCGAGTGGGTGAGCCCCGCGCGGACGCGGATATGTCAGATGACCGGCTCCCGGAGGTCGTCTCGGTAGTCCGCCGGGGTCTAAACTCCAGTTTATCTGGAGGAGGACATGGGGACACTTTCGCAGCAATGGCATCAGGCGGCACTCACAAGCAGCGGCTTTTTCTGGAGTGCGCTTTGGGCTTTCGCGCTGGGTTACCTGGTCAGTAGCCTGATTCAGGTGCTGGTGACCGAAAGGCGGATGCAACGGACGATGGGCAGCACCGGTGCACGCAGTGTCGCACTGGGCACTCTGTTCGGCTTCATATCCAGTTCGTGCAGCTTTGCCGCCTTGTCGACGACCCGGGCGCTGTTCCAGAAGGGCGCAGGCCTGGTGCCCTCGCTGGCGTTCATGCTGGCGTCGACCAACCTGGTGATCGAGCTTGGCATTGTCATTGCGATCTTTCTAAGCTGGCAGTTCGTGATCGGCGAATACCTCGGCGGTATCCTGCTGATTCTGTTCGCCTGGCTGTTCGTTCGCCTGACCCGCCCCAGATTGCTGATCCAGGAGGCGCGGCAACAAGTCGGCGAGGACAGCGACGAAAGCGGCGAGGGCGATAACAGCTGGCGCGACAAGATCCGCTCGCGGGAGGGCTGGCGCCAGATCGGCCAGACCTATGTGATGGAATGGCAGATGGTCTGGAAAGACGTACTGATCGGCTTCACCGTCGCCGGCATTATCGCCGCCTTCGTGCCGGACTCCTTTTTCGAGTCCTTGTTCGTCGGTTCAGGCAGGGAGAGCGACCCCGGATTCCTTGCGGTGCTGGCACAGACGGTGGTTGGCCCGGTCGCGGCCTTTTTCACCTTCATCGGCTCGATGGGCAATATCCCGCTGGCGGCACTGTTGTACGACCGAGGCGTCAGCTTTGCCGGCGTCATGGCGTTCATCTTTTCCGACATGGTGGTGCTGCCGGTGCTGCGTATCAATGCCGCCTATTATGGCTGGAAGATGGCGCTCTATATCCTGGCGCTGCTACTGTCGGGGTTGATTTGCGTCTCGCTGGTGCTGCACTACGGTTTCGCGGCCCTGGAGCTGTTGCCAAAAGCGACCGGAGAGGCGATTACCGAACGGGATTTCTTTCGCGTCGATTACGGGCTGGTACTGAACCTTTTGTTTCTCGCCATCTCGGCTTTGCTGGTCGTCGTCGCCCGCCAGTCCGGTGGCGACGGCGACGATGGCGGTCACTGCGAGCACCATGGCGATGGCGGTCACGAACATCATCACCATGACGACGGCGCGCCGCTGTCCGATAAAGTGATGAACGGCCTGGTCATCGTCGCGCTGTTGTGGTTGATCGGCGGTCTGGTTGTGGCACCCTGGCTCTGAGCCGGCGTACATCGAATGGCCGTGCGCCTGCTCGAGCGCGCCAGGCTGCTGCTCGCTTTATGTAGAGCCACTACACCGCGCGACTCACGCCTTGACGTGAACCTGGACAGGGCTGCTGAGGGCGACATTACTTCGTGAAACGTTAGAAACATTAGCCTGGCCCGCTGAACAGGGCCGGCCCTTAAAGGCATGGTAAAGGTGAACGTTTCCCCGTTACAGGACCGGCGCTACCGGCATCTCTTTTCGGCGCAGGTCATCTCGCTTTTCGGTACCGGTCTCACGACCGTGGCGCTGGCGCTGCTGGCGCACCAGGTCGCCGGTGGCCGGGCTGGCGAAGTGCTTGGCATCGCACTGGCGCTGAAGATGGTCGCCTACGTCTTCGTGGCACCGCTGATCGGCAGTTACGCCCAACAGTTGCCGCGTCGTACGCTGCTGGTATCGCTGGATCTGCTGCGCGCCTCCGCGGTGCTGGCCCTGCCGTTCATCACTGCGGTCTGGCAGATCTACTGCCTGGTGTTTTTGCTCAATGTGTTTTCGGCCGGCTTCACCCCAGTGTTCCAGGCCACGATTCCCGACATCATCCAGGACAAGCAGCAGTATGACCGCGCGCTCTCGTTCTCGCGGCTGGCCTACGATCTGGAAAACCTGCTGAGCCCGACAATCGCGGCGATGCTGATCGCGCTGATGAGCTTCAACGCCCTGTTCGTGCTGAATGCTGTCGCCTTTGTCGCGTCCGCGCTGCTGGTGGTGTCCGTTGTGCTGCCCGGCCAATCCCCGGACCACGGGAGCACCTTCTGGCATCGGGCGAAGCAGGGCATGAGGATCTACCTCAGGACGCCAAGGCTGCAGGGGCTTCTGGCGCTTTGCCTGGGTGTTGCTGCGGTTGGCTCGATGCAGATCGTCAACACCGTGGTTTATGTCAGGACCTATCTCGGTCTCGACGACACCTGGGTCGCCATTGCACTTGCCGCAGCGGGAGGAGGCTCGATGAGCGCGGCGCTGCTGATCCCCAAGGCGCTGCAAAAGGTTTCGGAACGCTCGTTGATGCTGGTTGGCGGTGCTGTCATGGCGGCAGCTGTGCTGCTCGGAACCCTCCAGCCTGATATCGCGGGGCTGATGGTACTCTGGTTACTGACAGGCTTTGGCAGCTCCCTGGTCCAGACCCCGGTGGGGCGGTTGCTGATCCGATCCTGTCACGAACCGGATCGACCAGCGGTGTTCGCGGCCCAGTTTTCGCTGTCCCACGCCTGCTGGCTGGTTGCCTATCCGCTCGCCGGCTGGATCGGTGCGAACCTGGGGCTTGTAGCCGCTTTCGCCGTAATGGGCGCCATCGCCCTGGCCTCGGCGTTAGTCGCGGTGATGCTGTGGCCGCCTCGAGAGCCGGACAGCCTCAAGCATGTTCATGTGGCGATGGATCACAGCCATCTGCATTATCACGATGAGCATCACCAGCATGCGCACGAAGGCTGGGAAGGGCCGGAGCCCCACAGCCACCCGCACCACCATGCGCCGATGAAACACCGGCACCGCCTGGTCATCGACGAACACCATCCCGACTGGCCGGTGCGGCAGCGATAGCCCCCGGCAAATGGGCTGTTCGCGGATGAGAGGGAAACCAGGCGAAGAAACCGCAGGATGGGCGGAGCCGCGATGGCACCCTATTGTCTGTTCGCAGAAGGTCTAACGCGACGTAACCCACCAGGGGCGCCGGCACGCGGGCCGGCTGATCGGTCGGTATCCGATGACGGGTTGCGCGATGCCCACAAACCGCAGAAGCCCCTGACGAAGCGACCCAGGCATCGCTTCACCCATCCTCCTATGCGGTCGTCGGTGTCAACCTCTG
>JABXIM010000171.1 GCA_013373085.1 Oceanospirillaceae bacterium
ACCACTTACCACTTACCACTCGCCCCTCTCGACTTCCAGGCACTGCTCGCCACTGCAGTCCCGACTCTGACATCTGCGGATTGACTACCGACGGAGGGCTGATAGTAGTTGACGAAAATGCTAGGGTATGGGGGTTGCTCAACACCTAATTCCGATCGAGAGACGCATGCGCACCCTGGAATCCCTCAATTTCGACAACAGTTACGCCCGTTTGCCTGAGCGTTTTTACCACCGCGTCGATCCGAAGCCGCTCAAGGGCGCGCACCTGATCAGCTTCAACCCGGAGGTCGCGGCGCTGCTCGACCTCGATGCCTGCCAGGTCGGACCCGAGGCGCTGGCGCGCTTTTTCGGCGGCCATGAGCTGCTGCCCGGCTCGGAACCACTGGCGATGAAGTACACCGGTCATCAGTTCGGCGTCTACAACCCGGATCTCGGCGACGGGCGCGGTCTGCTGCTCGGCGAGGTGGTCAATGCGGCAGGGGAGCGCTGGGATCTGCATCTCAAGGGGTCGGGGCAGACCGCATTCTCCCGTTTCGGCGATGGCCGGGCGGTGCTGCGCTCCAGTATCCGCGAGTATCTGGCCGGTGAAGCGATGCAGGGGCTGGGCATTGCCACCACGCGGGGCCTCTGTCTGGTGGGCAGCGACGACTACACCATGCGCGAGGGGATGGAGCCCTGCGCCATGCTGCTGCGGGTCAGCCGTTGCCATATCCGATTCGGACACTTCGAGCACTTCTACTACCGCCGCATGCACGACGATCTCAAGCTGCTGGCCGATTACTGCATCGAGCGTTATTTCCCGGATCTGGCCGGCGATGAGAATCCCTATCGCTCGATGTTCGCCCGGGTGATCGACAGTACCGCGGCGCTGGTGGCGCGCTGGCAGGCCCATGGCTTCGTGCACGGGGTACTGAATACCGACAATATGTCGCTGCTGGGTGAAACGTTCGATTACGGGCCCTACACCTTCCTCGACCAGTACCGGCCGGACTATGTCAGCAATCAGAACGACCACCAGGGGCGCTACGTGTTCCGGGGCCAGCCCGGTGTGGTGCTGTGGAACCTGGCGTGTCTGGGCCAGGCGCTGTTGCCGCTGGTCGAGCGCGAGGACCTCGAAGCCCAGCTGCAGCGCTTCACCGCACTGTACGAAAGCTGCGAGCTGGCGCGTTTCCGCGACCGCCTCGGGCTGGTGCAGGTCGAGACCGACGATGCCGCCCTGGTCGACGAACTCAAGGCGCTGATGGCGGAACAGCGTATCGACCCGACGCGTTTTTTCCGCCGCCTGGGCGACTTCGACGGCGGCGAAGCGTCGATCGCCGCGCTGATGGAACTCTGGCCGGATCCGTCGCGGCTCACCGACTGGCTGCTGCGCTACCGCGAGCGCCTCGAGCGCGAGTCGTCCGATGCGGCGGCGCGCCGGGCACGGATGCATGCGGTCAACCCGAAGTACATCCTGCGCAACTATATGGCCGAAGAAGCGATTCGGGCAGCCCGCCAGGGCGACTTCCGGCCGGTCAACGAGCTCATGGCGCTGTTGCGCCGGCCCTACGACGAGCAGCCGGAGTTCGAGCGCTTCGCCGGCGAGCCGCCGGACTGGGCCGGGGCTATCTGCCTGACCTGCTCGTCCTGATTCACGCAGCCCCCCTCGCCCCAAGGCGAGGGGGGCTGGCACGGCGGTTATTCGCCACTGTTATTCGCAACGAGGGCGTTGCTCCCACGGGGCGTCGCCTGCGCCACTCTACCGGCCCTGAGCATATCTCGAGTACAATGACTGCCGTTCGGAAAGGGTAGGAGGCATGGATGGTACAGGGATATCTCGTGGAGCACTGGCCGCATCTGTTGGCGATGATCTGGTTCCTGGTCTGTTTTCGCGGCTACATGCAGTATGCCCGGGCCAAGAGCAAGACCACGGCGTGCCTGGCGAGTGTGATGCACCTGTACCGGCTCGAATGGATGCGCCATATGCTGATGCGCGACAACCGCATACCCGATACCAACGCCATCGCCAACCTCGAGCGCACGGTGGCTTTTTTCGCCTCGACGACCATGCTGATCCTGGCCGGTCTGATGACCCTGCTCAGTGCCAAGGACAAGGCCATCAGCATCGTCTCCGAAATCCCCTTCTCCTATCCGACCGGCGCGGGGGAGTGGGAATTCAAACTGCTGTTGTTGCTGGTGCTGTTCGTCTATGCCTTCTTCAAGTTCACCTGGAGCCTGCGTCAGTACGGATTCGTTTCGGTGATGGTCAGCGGCGCGCCGATGCCCGGGGAGGGTTTCTCCGACCATCGCCTCGAGGCCCACGCCGATCGTATCGCCAAGATGACATCGCTGGCGGCCAACAACTTCAATACCGGGCTGCGCACCTACTATTTCTGCCTCGCGGTGCTGGGCTGGTTCATCAATCCCTGGCTGTTCATGATGGCCTCGGCCACGGTGGTCTACGTTCTCTACCGTCGCGAGTTCTCGTCCTCGACCCTTCACTCGCTGATGATGAGCGCCGAGGGTGAGGACTAGACAAAAAAGCGTTCAGATTCTTTTAGGGGTTGAAATCATCCGTCCCGGCCCCATCTTCTGATTCAACGCATTTTTTTACCCCGAAACTGTTGTAGAACAAGGGCCTAGCAATCCATGAGCATCGAAACCCAGAAAGAGACTCTCGGTTTTCAGACAGAGGTGAAGCAGCTGCTGAACCTGATGATTCACTCTCTGTATTCGAACAAGGAAATCTTCCTGCGCGAGCTGATTTCCAACGCCTCCGATGCGGCGGAAAAGCTGCGCTTCGAGGCACTGTCCCACGCCGACCTGTATGAAAACGATGGCGATCTCAAGATCCGTGTCGGCTACGACGAGGAAGCGAAGACCGTTACCATCGAGGACAACGGCATCGGCATGAGCCGCCAGGAGGTCGTCGAGCACCTGGGCACCATCGCCAAGTCCGGTACTTCCAGCTTCCTGTCGCAGCTGACCGGCGATCAGAAGAAGGACAGCCAGCTGATCGGGCAGTTCGGGGTCGGTTTCTACTCCGCCTTCATCGTTGCCGACAAGGTCGATGTCTTCACCCGCCGTGCCGGCCTGCCGGCCGCCGAGGGTGTGCACTGGTCTTCGTCCGGCGAGGGCGAATTCACCATCGCCACGCTGGACAAGGCGGAGCGCGGTACCCGCATCGTGTTGCACCTGAAGGAAGGCGAAGAAGAGTTCGCCAACGGCTGGCGTCTGCGTTCGCTGGTGCGCAAGTATTCCGACCATATTGCGCTGCCGGTGGTGATGCAGAAGGACGCCGAAGAAACAGAAGGCGAAGAGGGCGAGGAAAAAGCCCAGCCGCAGCCGCAGGACGAGACCGTCAACAGCGCTACAGCGCTCTGGACCCGCGCCAAGAACGACATCAGCGACGACGAGTACCGCGAGTTCTACAAGCACATCTCCCACGACTTCGGCGATCCGCTGAGCTGGAACCACAGCAAGGTCGAGGGTAACCTCGAATACAGCTCGCTGCTGTACCTGCCGGAAAAGGCGCCGTTCGATCTGTGGAATCGTGAAGCCCCGCGCGGCCTCAAGCTCTACATCCAGCGCGTCTTCATCATGGACCAGGCGGATGAATTCCTGCCGCTGTACCTGCGCTTCATCAAGGGTGTGGTCGACTCCAACAACCTGTCGCTGAACGTCTCCCGCGAGATTCTGCAGAAGGACCCGCAGGTCGACAAGCTGCGCGCGGCGCTGACCAAGCGCGCGCTCGACATGCTGGCGAAACTGGCCAAGAACGATGCCGAGAAGTATCAGGCGTTCTGGAAAGAGTTCGGCGAGGTACTGAAGGAAGGTCCGGCGGAAGACCACGGCAACCGCGAGAAGGTGCTCAAGCTGCTGCGCTTCGCCTCGACCCACACCGGCAACGCCGACCAGACCGTCAGCCTCGACGACTACATCGGCCGTATGTCGGAAGGTCAGGAGAAGATCTACTACGTCGTGGCCGATTCCTTCAACACCGCCAAGAACAGCCCGCACCTGGAGATCTTCCGCAAGAAGGGCATCGAGGTGCTGCTGCTGACCGACCGCGTCGACGAGTGGATGATGAGCCACCTGTTCGACTACGACGGCAAGTCCTTCCAGGATGTCACCAAGGGCGAACTGGATCTCGGCGATGTCGAGGACGAGCAAGAGAAGCAGGCGCAGGAAGCCACCGCGAAGGAATTCGAAGGGCTGGTCGAGCGCCTCAAGACCACCCTCGGCGACAAGGTATCGGATGTGCGTATCACGCACCGCCTGACCGACTCGCCGGCCTGTCTGGTGCTGGGCAGCTACGACATGGGCGCGCAGATGCGTCGCATCATGGAAGCCGCCGGCCAGCCGGTGCCGGAGTCCAAGCCGACCTTCGAGGTCAATCCGCAGCATCCGCTGATCCGCAAGCTGGATCAGGAAGCCGACGAGGACCGCTTCGGCGAGCTGGCGCTGGTCGTCTTCGACCAGGCGGGCCTGGCCGCCGGTGGGCAGCTCGACGATCCGGCCGCCTATGTGGCGCGTCTCAACAAGCTGCTGCTCGAGCTTAGCCAGTAAGCCAGAGCTGAAAGCCGCCGGCAGAACAGGCCGGCGGCGAGCAAAAAAGCCGTTTAAAATCAGCCGTGGGCGCTCAGGTGTCCGCGGCTTTTTGCGTGGCCCGGGAGGCGTCCCGAGCGGGAAAATTCTTTGTGCGGGGTATCTAGTAATTGGCTCAGAAATGGGTGACACTCGCTGAAGTGACACCTCAACATTCCCGATGATTTCGATAATGATATCCGGTACTCAACGAACCATGAAAGCGTCCCGACTGCTTCTGAGCAACCGGGCGCAGCGCCGTTTAGCGGCGTTTGCGCCGGCTCTGCAGGAGGGTACCACCTCAGAGCAGGCACTCGCCTCACCCGTCCGTTAAGGCACCACCGATATATCAACAGGCGGGCCCGACGGGCCCGTTTTTTTTGTTTTTTTTCGTTTACTGCGGGTGGCACCCGTAACGCAACAGAGAGTTACATCATGGAACAGAACCTACAGGACGAACAGCTGCATCAGGTCGAACTGGCCCTGCAAAAGCTGCAGAAGGATCTGATCGAAGAGATCGACGGTCTGCGCGAAGTGCTGATGTCCGACAGCGGCGAGCGCAAGCAGTACGACACCAGCGAGCGCAGCGATGCGCTGCAGCAGAACAGCATGGCCAAGGCCAATCTGGCGGCCAGCGAGCGGCGCCTGCGGCAGGTGCACATCGCGCTGCGCCGTATCGCCGAAGGCGACGAGGATTTCGGTTACTGCAGCAGCTGCGACGCTGAAATCCCGTTCGCGCGCCTGCGCGTCCGTCCCGAATCGCCCCTGTGCCTCAGCTGCCAGCAAAAGCAGGAAAGTCACTGACGGGGCGCCGCCGCGTCTTCTACTACCTTCGTAGGATACCTTCCCCTCTGTACTGTGCGGCCGTTGCCACCCGGTTATAATGCGGCTATAGGCTTCGCGGCGGGTCCGGCTGCCATCGGGCATCGCCGGACCCGCCGCAACACAGAATAAGAAGGAAGGTCCATGAGCCACGAGTTGTCCAACCTGCGCAAGTTCGTCGCGCCGGAAATCCTGTTCGGCAGTGGTGCCCGCAAGGCTGTCGCCAATTACGCCCGTACCTTCGGCGCCCGCAAGGTGTTGCTGGTTTCCGATCCGGGGGTGCAGCGCGCCGGCTGGGTCGCGGACGTCGAGCAAAGCCTGCGTGAAGCGCTGATCGATTACGTGGTGTTTACCGAGGTTTCACCCAATCCCCGCTCGGCCGAGGTGATGAAGGGGGCCGAGCTCTACGCGGCGGAGGGGTGCAACCTGATCGTCGCGGTCGGCGGCGGCAGCCCGATGGACTGCGCCAAGGGCATCGGCATCGTCAGTACCCACGGGCGTCATATCCTCGAGTTCGAGGGGGTCGATACGCTCAGCGTGCCGATACCTCCGCTGATCCTGATTCCGACCACCGCGGGCACCTCGGCCGACGTGTCCCAGTTCGCGATCATCAATGACGAAACCGAGCGGGTGAAGATCTCCATCGTCAGCAAGTCGGTGGTGCCGGATGTGTCGCTGATCGACCCCGAAACCACCAGCACCATGGACAACTTCCTTACCGCCTGCACCGGTGTCGATGCCCTGGTGCATGCGATCGAGGCATTCGTCTCCACCGGTTCCGGTCCGATGACCGACATGCACGCGCTTGACGCCATCCGCCTCATCAACGGCAACCTGGCCGACCTGATCCGCCATCCCGATGACCTGCAGCTGCGCGAGCAGGTGATGCTTGGCAGCATGAAGGCGGGGCTGGCGTTTTCCAATGCCATTCTCGGTGCGGTGCATGCGATGTCCCACAGTCTCGGCGGCTATCTGGATCTGCCGCACGGCTTGTGCAACGCCATGCTGTTGGAGCATGTCATCGATTTCAACTACCGCGAGACCAGCGACAAGTTCAAGGTGGTCGCTGAAACCCTCGGCATCGACGTACGCGGCATGAACAGCAGCGAAATTCGCAAACGCCTGATGCAGCGTGTCGTGGGGCTCAAGCAGGAGGTGGGATTGAAGGAATCGCTCGCCGTTTTCGGCGTGCACCGCACCGATATCCCGTCGCTGTCGGAAAAGGCAATCAAGGACCCCTGTATCCTCACCAACCCGCGCAAGTCATCGAAGCGGGACGTCGAGGTCCTCTATGAAGAAGCCCTCTGATCAGTCCGGGGCAACCTTCGAGGATCTGATCGGCCTGGGCCGGCAGTCGGCCCGCAAGAGTTACTACCCCGAGCTCGAGCGCAAGGTCGCCGAACTCGAGCAGGAGCGCAACCGCTACAAATGGCTGTTCGAGAACGCCCTGCACGGCATCTTCCAGGCCGATCTCGGCGACGGCATTCTCGCCGCCAATCCGGCCATTGCCGCGATCCTTGGCTACGACTCGCCGGCAGAGTGCGTCGGTCAGGTACGCGCGCTGCAAGCGCTCTTCGTCGACCCGGAGGACTTCGGCCTGATTTGCGAGCAGCTGCGTGGCGGCCGTCAGCTGACCGGTTTCGAGACCCGGCTCAGGCGCCGTGATGGCGGCACCGTCGATGTGGCGATGTCGTTGCTGCTCAAGCGCGAACCGGAGCGGGAAGTGGTGGAGGCGTTCGTCGCCGACGTGACCGAGCGCCGGCGCGCGCGCGAGCGGCTGCAGCAGCTCAATGCCGAGCTGGAGCAACGGGTGGCGCAGCGCACCGAGGAACTGCTGGAGCTGAACCGGCAGCTGCGCGAGGCAAAGGACGCGGCGGAGTCCGCCAATCGCAGCAAGGACAAGTATCTCGCCGCGGCCAGCCATGACCTGCTGCAGCCGATGAATGCGGCCCGGCTGCTGGTGTCGACGCTGCGCGAGCGGCAGCTGGACGGTCAGGACGGCTACCTGGTGGAGCGCGTCCACCTGGCGCTGGAGGGCGCCGAGGAGCTACTCACCGACCTGCTGGATATTTCCAAGCTGGACCAGAATGCCGTGCGGCCGGACCTGTCGGTGTTTCCGCTGCAGGCGGTATTCGAGCCGCTGGCCGCCGAGCTGCAGCCGGTGGCCGCCAGCGAAGGCCTGCGGCTGCAGGTGTTCTGCCCGCGCGGCCTCGAAATCTGCAGCGACAGCCGCCTGCTGACCCGAATTCTGCGCAACCTGCTGAGCAATGCGCTGCGCTACACCCGCGAAGGCGGTGTGCTGCTCGGCGTGCGGCGACGTGGCGACTGCCTGAGCCTGCAGGTCTGGGACAGCGGCGATGGTATCGCCGCGGACAAGCTCGAGGAGATTTTCCAGGAGTTCCGCCAACTGCCGGATCACCATCCGGGCGAGCGTCGCGGCGTTGGCCTGGGGCTGGCGATCGTCGACCGGATCGCCCGGGTGCTGGAACATCCCGTCGCCGTGGCATCGAGGCAGGGCAGGGGTTCGGTGTTCAAGGTCGAGGTGCCGCTGGCGGGCCGCAACTATCGGCCGGAGGTTGCCGCGGCTGCGCCCGCACTCAGGGGCGACGCGCTCGACGGCGTTCGCGTCCTGGTGGTCGACAACGACGAAAGCGTGCTGATCAGCATGCAGGCGCTGCTGCAGCAGTGGGGCTGCGAGGCCTGCGTGGCGCGGGATCTGGCCGGCGCCGAGGCCGTTGTCGCAGACCTGGACGCGCCACCGGACCTGGTGCTGGCGGACTATCACCTCGACTGGGGCTGCTCCGGGCTGGACGTGATCCAGGCGCTGCGGCAGCGCTGCGGCAGCGACCTCCCCGCCGCGATGATTACCGCCGACCGCTCCGCCGAGACCCTGCGCCAGTTCCGAGAGCTGGGGTTGCCGGTACTCGCCAAACCCGTCCGGCCCGGCAAACTGCGGGCACTGCTGATGCATCTGGTCAGCGCGTAACCCATCATATGCTTCAGGCCACCCGGTTGAGTTCCAGCAGCATCCGCGTGGCCTCTTCGCCGACTTTCTGTACCGCCCGTTCGATGCGTTCGCTGGGCTTGTCCGAGTAATTCAGACGCAGGCAGTTGCGGTACTTGCCGGATGCCGAAAACAGCGGGCCGGGGCCGATACGGATGCCCTGGCTCAGCAGTCGCTCGTTAAGGCGGATGCTGTCGGCGTCGCCCGGCAACTCGACCCAGAGCAGAAAGCCACCCTGGGGATAGCTGATACGGGTGCCGGCCGGAAAGTAGCGCTCGACCCAGGCGATCATCTGGTCACGTGACTGCTGATACTGGGCCCGCATGCGCCGCAGGTGACGCTGGTAATGCCCCTGGGCGACAAACTCCGCGAGCGCCAGTTGCGGCAGGGTGGCGCAGGCTCCGGTACCGACATATTTCATGTGCATGACCTGCTCGCCGTAGCGGCCGGGGGCGACCCAGCCGACGCGAAGTCCCGGTGCCACGGTCTTGGAAAAGGAACTGCACAGCAGCACGCGGCCATCGCTGTCGAACGACTTGATAGTGCGTGGACGCGGGAACTGGTAGCTCAGGTCGCCGTAGATATCGTCCTCGATGATGGCGACGTCGAAACGCTGCGCCAGCGACAGCAGTTGCCGGCGGTTCTCTTCGGGCATGGTATAGCCCAGCGGATTGTTGCAGGTCGGCGTCACCTGGATGGCCCGGATCGGCCATTTCTCCAGCGCCAGCTCCAGCGCCTCCAGGCTGATACCGGTCACCGGGTCGGTCGGAATTTCCATGGCCTTGAGCCCGATTGCCTTGATCGCCTGCATGGTGCCGTAGAAGCTCGGCGAGTCGACCGCGACCACGTCTCCGGGGTGAGTCACCGCGCGCAGGCAGATGGATAGCGCCTCCTGGCAGCCGGTAGTGATGATGATGTCGTCGGGGTGCAGCTGGCAGCCCGAGTCGACGCACAGGCGTGCAACCTGCTGACGCAACTGGCCGGAGCCGCGCAGACTGTCGTAGGCGAAGCTGCGGCTGCCCGCGAGACGGCTGTCGGCCAGGGTACGATGCAGCGGCTTGAGCGACGGCGTGTCGATATCCGGCATGCCGCGCCCCAGTGCCAGGATGCCGGGCTCCTCGTTGGCACACAACAGGTCCAGCACCTGTTCCCACTGCGAGACCTCCAGCGGCCGCTGCGCGGGCCGGCTGATCGCCGGCATCGCCGGGGTGGCCGGGCGGGGGCGGACGTAATAGCCGGACTTGGGGCGGGCCTGCGCCAGGCCCTGGTCCTCGAGCAGGCGATAGGCTTCCTGCACCGTGGCAATGCTGATGTCGTGTTCCCGGCTGAGTGCGCGGATCGAGGGCAGGCGATCGCCGCAGCGGTAATAGCCCTGATCGATACGCTGACGCAGCTCGTCGGCAACCTGCTCATAGAGTTTCATAGGCGGACTCTCCAGTAGGCGGTTGAAGATCTATCTGGGTTCCCTCATGCATCGACAAAATCACGCTCGGCTGCCCCGATGATGCTTTTCGACACCCTGTTGGATCGGTATTTCGATACAGATTTAAATTACAGATCATAAAAACAGTACAGATGATATTGAGTTTGGCAGTACAGATGGCAAAAAAACAAATCTGTAATGCAATAAAAATATTTTTTTGAATCTGTATTGGTTTCGGTGCTGCGCGTAATCTGGCAGACATCAACCGTAGGAGGATGATGCCATGCTGAATATCGAACTGTTACGTCGCCTTTCGGACGCACTGCGCCGTGCGTGGGAACGCAGCCAATCCCGCCGGGACCTGCTGGCGCTGGACGATCACATGCTCAAGGATATCGGCATCAGTCGCGCGGATGCCGTGCGCGAAGGCGACAAACCTTTCTGGCGTCCCTGACCCCAAACCCGGCAGCGCGCTCCGGCGCGCTGCAACCCCAAGGAGATCCCATGTCCGCGCTCGATTTCTATACCCTGGATGTCTTTACCGACCAGCCCTTCGCCGGTAACCCGCTGGCGGTGTTTCCCGATGCCGGCAAGCTGCCGGATGAGCGAATGACGCAGCTGACAAGAGAGCTGAACCTTTCGGAAACGGTGTTCGTCACCGGCTCCGGGCCCGGCAACCGCTTCGATGTGCGTATTTTCACGCCAGGCGGCGAGATACCGTTCGCCGGTCACCCGACCGTGGGGACCGCCCTGCTGCTCAAGCGCCTCGGACGCCTGCAACCGGGGGCGGAGTCATCGCTGACGCTGGTCCAGCGTGTCGGCGACGTGCCGGTGACCTTTCGAGGGGAGGGGGGTGACGAAGTTGCCCGTTTTCGCACCGCGCTTGCGCCGGAGGTGGGCGACAGCGAATTGGACCCGGAGACCGCTGCCGCGATGCTCGGGCTCGAGCCCGGCCAGCTGGTACGGCCACCACGTATCGCCTCGTGCGGAACGCCGTTTCAGATGTTCGAAGTGACAGACATTGAGAGTCTGGGCCGTGCGCAACTCGACCTGGCGCTGTGGCGTCGTGCGCTGGCGGGAGCGGCCGCGCCCGACCTGTACCTCTATACCCGCAGCGGTGAGAGCTTGTCCGTGCGTGCGAGAATGTTCGGTCCCGGCTTCAATATCGCCGAAGACCCGGCCACCGGTGCGGCGGCATCGGCACTCGCCGGCATGCTGGCGCTGGATGCGGCGACGCCGGGCCTTTACCGTCTGCGCATCGAACAGGGTGTCGAGATGGGCCGGCCCAGCCTGATCCTGACCGAGGTGAGGGTTGGGGATGCCGGTGTCGAGTCGGTCGAGGTCGAGGGGCAGGCGCGATTGCTGAGTCAGGGGCGTTTTCTGTTGCCCTGAAATTCGGCCCTGCGGACGGCGGACGGGCTGAAAAAGCGGCGTAAAGCCGTTATCCTTGGTGGCGCACAATTATAAAAAATGGGAGCAGCCATGTTTCAGGAATTCCGTCACCTGCGACTGCAGGAAGCCCGCGCTGTCGAGCAGCTGCTGGCGCCGTCCCAGGTCAAGCCGCCGGCGACCCTGCGCAGTCCGGCACTGACGGTGATGACCGATTTCACCAAGACTGCGCCGGTCACGGTGCCGCAGACCTGGCAAGTCGATACCGCCCTCGAATGGATGAAGAGTCAGCACGTACGGATGCTGTTCGTCGTCGATGGGCAGGGCCGCTTCGCCGGGGTTGTCACGGCGGGGGACATCGCCGGCTCCAAAGTGCAGGCCTATGCCGAGCAGCATGGCGCCGACCGTGGCGACGTGCTGGTGCGGCATATCATGATGAGTCGTCTGCACATCCGCGCGCTGACCTTCGAGCAGGTGGAAAACGCCACCATCGGCGATGTCATGCTGACGATGCAGGGGTCCGGCGATCAGCACGTGGTGGTGATCGACGAAAGTGACGCCGGCGTCAAGCGGGTGCGCGGCGTGGTGTCGGCCAGCGATATTTCGCGGTTACTGAAGGTCAGCTTCGACGTCATGTACGAGGCCAAGACCTTCGCCGAAATCGAAAAGATCGTCGCCCACGGTGGCGAGCTCTGATTGCAGCTGCATGCCTGGGCGATATGACGCTCAGGCGACGAACATTTTTCAAGACGGGGCGAAAAGCATTGCGCCCTGACCTCATTGCTCTATACTCCGCGAAAATTTCGCTGAAGAACCCGCACTGAGCCGATCACTGCGGGTTCTTCGCTATTGTGCACCCCCGAGTGCGCGTCCCGCATACCAACCCTCCGATTTTTAAGAGGTGCCGCACGCAATGAAGCTGCCTGAACATATTTCCCCGCAACAGTGGCAACGGGTGAAGACGCTGGCCGATACCCAGGATACGCCGTTTCTCGTCATCGACCTCGAGAACATCCGCGAAAAGTATCTGCAGCTGGTTCAGGGGTTTACCTATGCCCGGGTGTATTACGCCGTCAAGGCCAACCCCGCGGACGAAGTGATCGCGCTGCTGGCAGAGCTTGGCTCGAAGTTCGATATTGCCTCGACCTACGAACTCGACAAGGTGATAAAGCACGGGGTCGACTGCGACCGTATCAGCTTCGGCAACACCATCAAGAAACGCCGGGATATCCGCTATTTCCATGACAAGGGCGTGACGCTGTTCGCCACCGATTCCGAAGCCGACCTGCGTAATATCGCCGCCGAGGCGCCGGGCGCACGGGTCTACATCCGGGTCCTGACGGAAGGTTCGGAAGGCGCGGACTGGCCGTTGTCGCGTAAATTCGGCTGCAATCCTGAGATGGCGGTCGAGCTGGCCGTGCTGGCCCGGGAGCTGGGACTCGAGCCCTACGGCGTGTCCTTCCACGTCGGTTCGCAGCAGCGCGATATCGATGTCTGGGACAGTGCCATTGCCAAGGTCAAGGTAATCTTCGACCGTCTGCAGCAGGAGTTCGGCATCCGCATGCGCATGATCAACATGGGCGGCGGCTTCCCGGCCAGCTATCTGCAGAAAACCAACGAATTCGCGACTTACGTCGAGGAAATCACCCGCTTCCTGCGCGAGGACTTCGGCGACAACGTCCCGGAAATCATCCTCGAACCAGGCCGTTCGCTGGTCGGCGACGCCGGCGTGCTGGTATCGGAAGTGGTGCTGATTTCCCGCAAGTCCTCGTCGGCGCTGGAGCGCTGGGTCTACACCGACGTCGGCAAGTTCAACGGGCTGATCGAGACCCTGGACGAGGCGATCAAGTATCCCCTGTCGACGGACAAGGACGCCGATAGCGAATGGGAAGAAGTGATTCTGGCGGGTCCGACCTGTGACAGCGTCGACATCATGTACGAGAACTACCGTTACAGTCTGCCGCTGTCGCTGGAAAGCGGCGACCGGTTGTACTGGTTCTCCACCGGCGCCTATACCACCAGCTACAGCTCTATCGAGTTCAACGGTTTTCCGCCGTTGAAGTACTACGTGGTCTGAGTGGGGTAAAGCCCCCGGTCGTTTCGGGGGCTTGCAGACTGTGCTATAAACCGTCGATAAGGATGCGACCGGCGAGCCGGCAACAGGAGTATTAGATGACGGAAGTGCACAGGCAGGACACTCAACAGCTCGAGGCACTGCTGGCGACCATCGACCAGGCAGTGATGTTCGTCAATCCGCAGCAGTTCGTGACCCGCGCTACGCCGGGTTCTCTGGTCTGGTTCAAGCCCGCGGCGCTGACGGGTCAGTCACTGACCGATCTTTTTCCGGCCGACCTGACCCAGGCGCTGGGTGTGGCGATGGATCGTGCCCAGACCGAAACCCGTCCCCAGGCGCTGGCGCTGGAACTGATACCCGAACGTCTGCCGGCCTGGCGCACGATGGGGCTCAGGGAGCGTTGCCGCGTCGAACTGCGGGTTGTCGCTGCGGCCGATGGCTGGTTACTGGTGATACAGGAGCAGGCACATTCGGCGACGACGCGGGGCTCTTCCCAGACCCAGCGTGACTCCCTGACCGGCGCCTATAACCGGCGCGCCTTCATGCCGGTGCTGGGCCAGTCGCTGGCCCAGGCACAGCGTTATGACTGGCCCTGCAGCGTCATGATGATCGACTTCGACGGCTTCGCTACGATCAATCAGCGTTACGGGCTCGATACCGGCGATAGCCTGTTGCGTGCCTTCGTCAACCAGATGCAGGCCAAGAAGCGGGGCTCGGATTTCTTCGCCCGCTACGAGGGCGACAGCTTTGTGATGTTCATGCCCGAAACCAATCTCGAGCAGGGGCTGCTGGCGGCTGCGCGGGTGCGCCGGCTGGCCGCGGAACTCGCGATCGACACGCCGGACGGGCCGCTGGCCTTCACCCTCAGTATCGGGGTCAGTGCACTGACCGGAACCGGGGACAGCGTCGAGGCGCTGATGGCGAGGGTCAACGAAAATCTCTACGTGGCACGCCAGAGCGGTGGCAACCGCAGCGAAGGCGACCAGTGATACCGTCCGGCGACTGCGGCCTTTCCCGCGTTTCCGGACCCTGCCCCGATGCAACTGATCTTTCTCGGCACGTCCTCCGGCGCCCCGACCCGTTATCGTAACGTTTCCGGGCTGGCGCTGTCGCTGCCGGGGCGGAAAGACTGGGTGCTCATCGATTGTGGCGAGGGTACGCAGCACCGCCTGCTGCAACTGCCGCTGTCGCCATTGCGCCTGCGCGCAATCTGCATCACTCACGTTCATGGCGATCATTGCTACGGCTTGCCCGGGCTGCTGGCGTCTGCGGCGCTGAACGGACGCGTCGAACCGCTGACGCTGATCGGACCGGCGCCGATCCACGCCTATCTGCAGGCCGTCATGGCGACCACCGAACTGCAGCTCGAGTTTCCCGTCCGCTTTGTCGATGTGGCGCAGTTGCCGGACGCTTTCGAGCTGGACGATTTCGAGGTGTCCGCCTGGCCGCTGTCCCATCGTGTGCCGAGTTTCGGTTTTCGCTTTGTCGAGCGCCGGGTACCGCTGCGGTTGCAGATCGACCGGCTGGAACGGGACGGCATTCCCCGGGGACCGATCTGGGGCGCCCTGCAGCGTGGCGAGACGGTGGTGCTGACGGATGGAAGGGAGGCCCGGAGCGTCGATTATACCGAGCCTGCATGGCGCGCACGCCGGGTCGTCGTTGGCGGCGATAACGACCGCCCCGGGCTGTTGGCTGCAGCCTGTCAGGATGCGGACCTGCTGGTGCACGAAGCGACCTACGATGCCGAGACGCTGGCGCGAATCGGTCCGGAACCGATGCACAGCAGCGCCGAGGCCGTCGCTGCATTCGCCGCGTCCCAGGCGCTGCCCAACCTGATCCTGACCCACTTCAGCCCGCGTTACCAGCATGGCGGCGGGCGCGGCTTGCCGCTCGAATGCCTGGAGCGGGAGGCGCGGGAGTCCTATGGCGGCACCCTGTATCTCGCCGCGGATTTCGATCGATTCGAGCTGGGCCGTGATGGCCGCTTGCAGCGCACTGGGCCCCCCTATGACTGAGCCGCGAGCGCGGCTCAGAGTCGGGTGATCTCCGGGTGCTCCTCGAGGGTGCTGATCAGCTGACGCATTTCGTCGTCGGTGCCGATGCTGATGCGCAGGTGATTGTCGATCAGCGGTCGGCTGAAGTGACGTACCAGTACGCCACGGGTGCGCAGGTAGCCCATCAGCTCGGCGCCGGCGATATAGCGGTGGCTGGCGAAGACGAAGTTGGTGCTCGAAGGCAGTACCCGGAAGCCGAGAGCCGCCAGTTCGCCGGCGGTCCATTCGCGGGTGGCGATGGTACGGTCGCAGGTTTCGCGGAAGTAGCTGTCGTCTTCGATGGACGCGACGCCAGCGCTGATCGCCAGCATGTCGAGCGGATAGGAGTTGAAGCTGTTCTTGACCCTTTCCAGCCCCTCGATCAGGTCGGGATGGCCGATCGCGAAGCCGATGCGCAGTCCCGCCAGCGAGCGTGATTTGGAGAAGGTCTGCACCACCAGCACATTGTCGTAACGTCGGGTGAGCTCGATAGCGCTCTCGGCGCCGAAATCGACGTAGGCTTCATCGACCACCACCAGTGACTCGGTGTTGCGCTGCAGCAGCTGCTCGATTTCGTCCAGCGAAACGGTTCGGCCGGTGGGGGCGTTGGGGTTGGCGAAAATGATGCCGCCATTGGGCTGGTCGTAATCTGCCAGCGCGATCTGGAAATCCTCGCGCAACGGTATCCGGCGCGCATCCACCGCATACAGGTTGCAGTAGACTTCGTAGAAGCTGTAGCTGATTTCCGGCATCAGCAGCGGCTGCGGCTGGCGGAAAAATGCCATGAAGGTGTGTGCCAGCACCTCGTCGGAGCCGTTGCCGACGAAGACGCAGCTGCGATCGACGCCATAGTAGTCGGCCAGCGCCTGTTTCAGCCGGCTCGCATCGGGATCGGGGTAAAGCCGCAGTCGATCCATGTCGAAGCTCTGCAGCACCTGCGCCACTTTCGGCGACGGCGGGTAGGGGCTTTCATTGGTGTTCAGCTTGATGAACTGCTGATCTTTCGGCTGTTCGCCCGGGACGTAGGGCACCAGCTCCTGGATGGCATCGCTCCAGTACTTGCTCATGGCGTTGGCATTGATCGGTAAGTGTTGAAGAAGGGCCGCAGCATAGCAGATCGGCGGTACAGCCGCCTATACCGATGTTTAAATGCCGGCATGACCCGTGAAGCTGGGTTGAGCGGCAGGTCGTGGGAAAGGGAAGGGCAGCCGACGTCCCACAGGCACCGGGGGCGCCGGCTGGGCCGAACCAGCTACGCCCGTGACCGGGCATCGCTGATCCGTATCGGTAGAAAACGCCGTGACGGAAAAGTTCACCGGGATTGTGCATGATCGTCATGCAAGAGCGCGGTCCCGTGTCGGGCGCGGATTCTGGTATACTTCGCGCCCTGTTCAAACCTGCTCCGGGTTTGCGACCCGGACCGCAAATTGGATGTGTTATGTCTCAGACCGTAGTTTGTGCGCTATACAAGTTCGTTGCCCTCGAGAACTTCGAGGAGATTCGTCAGCCTTTGCTTGACCTGATGGAAGTGGAGGGCGTGCGCGGCACGCTGCTGCTGGCCCGCGAAGGTATCAATGGCACTGTCGCCGGCAGCCGCGAGGCGATCGACCGGCTGCTGGACTGGCTGCGATCCGACAGCCGGCTGGCAGACCTGTCATGGAAGGAATCGCTCACCGACGAAATGCCCTTTTACCGCACCAAGGTGAAGTTGAAGAAGGAAATCGTCACCATGGGGGTCGAGGGGATCGATCCGCGGCAGGTGGTCGGTACCTACGTCAAGCCGCAGGACTGGAACGCCCTGATCTCGGACCCCGAGGTTATGCTCATCGATACCCGTAACGACTACGAGGTGCAGATCGGTACCTTCAAGGGCGCCATCAACCCGGAAACCGAGAGCTTCCGCGAGTTTCCCGCCTATGTAAAGGAGAACCTCGAGCCGGCGCGGCACCGCAAGGTGGCGATGTTCTGTACCGGCGGTATCCGCTGCGAGAAGTCGACGGCCTACCTCAAGGAGCAGGGATTCGATGAGGTCTACCACCTCGAGGGCGGTATCCTCAAGTACCTGGAAGAAGTGCCGCAGGACGAGTCGCTGTGGCAGGGCGAGTGCTTTGTGTTCGACAACCGCGTCTCGGTCAACCATGCGCTGGAGAAGGGCCGCTACGATCAGTGCCATGCCTGCCGCATGCCGATCACCGAGGACGACAAGGCCAGCGATCAGTACCTGCAGGGTGTCAGTTGCCCTCACTGCTTCGACCGGCTGACGGACGAGCAGCGCCTGCGCTTCGAGCAGCGCGAGCTGCAGGTGCGCCTGGCGCGCGAGCGCGGCGAATCCCATATCGGCAGCGAAGCCGCAGAGGCCATCGCGCAGCGCAAGGCGATGAAAAAACGCCAGCGCGAACTTCAGGCAGAGCGCTCGAGCTGACCCGCTTATTGGTTATCGATGCAACCCGTGGACTCCGGTGCAGTCATACAGGAAAGTCCTGTGATCGCATCCGGAGCCCTACTTGCCTTCTCGAAGCCTCAAACTGCACCGCTGGAACAACCGGCTGCAAGCACTGCTGCTAATCCTCGGTATGACTCTGATACTGGCCCTCAGCGCCTGGCTGCTGCTGGGCGAGATGGCCTGGTGGTTAACCCTGCTGGCGGTTCTGCTGGTGCTGATGTTCGCGCCGCGCATGCCGGTCGAGTGGGTTCTGAAGGGGGCTGGCGCGCGGCCGCTGCGACCGGCATCGGCTCCCGAGTTGAATCTCCTTGTGGCAGGGCTGTCGGAACGTGCCGGCCTTGCTCAGCCGCCGCGTCTGTACTGGCTGCCCGACCCCACCCCCAACGCCTTTACGGTCGGTGACGGATCCAAGGCATCGATCGCGCTGAGCGACGGGCTGTTCCGGCTGCTCGACTATCCTGAGCTGGCCGGTGTGCTGGCCCATGAGATCAGCCATATCCGCAACCAGGATATTCGCCTGATGGTGCTGGCCGATACCTTCACGCGCCTGACCCAACTGGTGGCCCTTTCCGCCCAACTGGCACTATTGCTCTGCATACCGCTGTGGCTGTTCGGGCTGGTCTCGATCTCCTTTGCCGGCGTGGTGCTGCTGCTAATGGCGCCATTGCTGAGCATGCTGCTGCAGCTCGCGCTGTCGCGCTCCCGTGAGTATCGCGCCGACCTCGATGCCGGTGTGCTGACCGGGGACCCCGATGCGCTCGCGCGGGCACTGCACAAGCTCGAACTGCCCGGTCGTCGCTGGTGGTGGCAACTGGTGCCGAAGAACAACCTGGGCGCTGCGCCGGCGCTGTTGCGCAGTCATCCGCCGACCGCATCCCGTATCCACCGGTTGCGCGAGCAGGTCCGGTCGATCCGAGGCTAGAAATGCACTAATCTAGTGCGTGGGAGGCGTTGACTCCCGTAATGCAGCAGGAGGACTGGTCGCAACCGCAGGTCCCGTAAACGAGAACATTCTTCCTTTATGAGTCGAAAGCCAGATCAGAGCGACGAGGTACTGGTGGCGCTGCGTCGCATTATGCGCGCGGTCGATATGCACTCGCGGCGGCTGGCCAGCGAGTATGGCCTCACGGGGCCGCAGGCTCAGGTGCTCAAGACGGTGATCGAGTCGGGCGGTCTGACCGCCGGGGCGCTGGCGCGCCGTGTCAGTCTCAGTCAGGCCACCATCACCGATATTCTCAAGCGTCTAGAACAGCGTGGGCTGGTGGTCCGCGAGCGCTGCAGCGACGACCGGCGTCGGGTCAATGTGCGTGCGACGACGGATGCGGAGGAGATACTCTCCACGGCACCACCGCTGCTGCAGGACACCTTTGTCGCACGGTTCGAGCAGCTTGAGCGCTGGGAGCAGTTGATGCTGCTGTCTTCGCTACAGCGTATCGCCGCGATGATGGATGCCGAAAGCCTGGATGCCGCGCCGATTCTGATGCCCGGTGTCCCGTCTGATCCACCGGCGCCGCCGCCGTAGATGCTATGAAGGGTCGTCCCCACGACTAACCTCTGAGTGGATAAGACCA
>JABXIM010000035.1 GCA_013373085.1 Oceanospirillaceae bacterium
CAGAGGTTCGAATCCTCTCGGGTGCGCCATTTTTCCCTAGATATTCCAATGGTTTTGCGCAACACTCTGATTGTTCGGAGTGGCGTTTCATAGTTTTTGGGACAAATTTGGGACACTGGGGGACCAATTTATGCGTAATCTATTTTTGTTGATCATTTTACTGGCTGGTTTTGTATCCACACCCGCTCGCTCGTACGATTCCGATATCGTCACATTGCCATATGATCCAGCCAACGGGGATACCTTCTACTATCGCATACGTAAGTCAGATGTTACCGAGGGAGAAAAGGCTAAAGTAAAGCCGGTGTCGCTCTCTGATGTTTCCATTGAATTCCTAGGGCTTCAAGAAGATGGCTACATTTACAAGCTCAGCTACCTAAGTATGGGGCCTGAAGATAAGAATCTTGCGGCGATCCCAGCAGTGAAGCAGGCGCTTGCAATGTTCGAAGGGTTATCTTTTGAGTATATCGCTGACGAAACAGGGTCCCCTCTTGCAGTCAGGGATCTACAGAAGGTGAAAGAATGGCTTCTGGGGCCAGCCTTCGATTTGCTGGAAAAGACAGGTTCTTCGAAAGAGACGATGCAGCAGATGAGGACATTCTTCGGGAATATGTCTGCAGAGAGTACAGCTGAACTGCTGCTAAAGGATATTGGCTTCATTTTTATGTACACCGGCACAGAGTTTTCTATGACGGAGCAGTATGAGGCTGAGAACCGAGGCGTCTGGAATATGACCGGGACAGAGCTTGTGACCCATGTCAGGACTGAAGTCGTGTCTGTTAATGACGGCCTCGCCACTTTGCGAACTCGCTCGGGTTATACGCGTGAAAGTGTCATGCACGGTATTGAGACGCTGATGGCCCAAATGATACCAAACATGGCTCCTGAGAAAAAAGACGAAATGCAGGCGGCATTTCGCGAAATGGAATCCTTTGATCTCCGACAAGAGTTTGATGCTGAGGTATCGATTGCAGACGGCTGGCCATCTCAGATTAAGGGCGTCACGGTAACCGACGTGGGTAAGGCGAAGAGAACAATTACTTACGAAATCTCGCGGTTGAGCGAGGGGCAGGCCTTGGCACGGGCGGAGTAGTATAATGGCGACAATCCACAAACGTGGCGCATGGCAGTGGCAGGCGAAGGTCAGGAAGAAGGGCATTCGGGCCAGCAAGACGTTTGAGACGAAAGCGGAGGCCGAAGATTGGGCGTCTGTTATCGAATCCGAAATTGTCCGGGGTGTTTATGTGGATCGTTCGATGGCGGAGCGCACCACATTCCGCGAAGTAATCGAACGCTATATCAAGGAGGAAGCCCCGCGCCACAAAGGCGGCCAGAGCGAAGTACTTCGGCTTGAGCGCTTCATGCGCGAAGAGTGCGCTCTTGTGGATCGCACAATGGCAATGCTGAAGGTCAGTGATTTCGAAAAGTATCGCGATAAACGACTAGAGAAAATCAAGCCGGGGTCTATCAAACGCGAGCTCGGACTTTTGCAGATCGTTATCGAACACGTGCGCCGAGATATGGGCCTTCTTGAAAATCCGGTCAAAGATGTGAAGCGTCCCCGCGTAAATGATCAGCGTGACGTGCGCCTTCAGCCAGGTGAAGAAGAGACTTTGCTTGAAGCACTAGAAGAGGGCCGCAACCCTTGGGCTAAAGCCGCTGTCATTTTAGCCATTGAAACCGCCATGCGCCGTGGGGAGCTTCTGGAACTTCGTTGGGAGCATGTGGACCTTGAAAAATCAGTTGCCCATCTCCCCAAAACCAAAAACGGTTTTAAACGCGATGTGCCGCTGTCTCCTCGCGCAAAAGCGTTGCTGAAGGAAATGCCCCACAGCATTGCAGGTCGCGTGCTCCCACTATCTCCAAATGCGCTCAAGAAGTGTTTTGAGCGGGCTCGGACAAAAGTCGGGCTAGAGCACGTCAACTTCCACGACCTGCGCCACGAGGCCACCAGCCGCCTCTTTGAGGCTGGCTGGAACATCATGGAAGTTGCCGCCGTGACCGGCCACCGAGACCTGCAAAGCCTAAAACGCTACACCCAATTGCGTGCGGAAGACTTGGCGAAAAAGATGTCGCTAGGCGTGGAAGCGGGTGCGTAGAAGTGAGTGTTTTTAAGGCGCTATTTGGGTAGGGATTTGGGAACGCCAATTTCGCTTGGTTAGGTCGATTTGCGTGGACTTTGGGCTTGCGCTTTTCTCTAAAAAGGGCATTATACGAGTATGGACGGTAGCAGGCTTGACATTTCCAAAATCAATGCTAAAGCACCCAGCCGATTCGGTTGGGTGACAAGTGGTGCCGCCTGCGGCCCCGATCCTATCTGCGATATTGATCTTGCTAGATTACCGGACTTTTCAATAGTTCCCACAATAGGGAGTATTGTTGAAGGCTGGGTATTGGTTATTCCCAAGCAAAAAGTTCTCTCAATAAAAGGGCTTACCAAAGGTCAGCGTAGAGATTTGGTGCAGATATCGGATCATGTAGAGCACGACCTTGCGGTCTATAACAGTCCAATTGTGAAGTTAGAGCATGGACCTTCTACTAAGGGTTCCTTGACGGGGTGTGGAGTAGATCAAGCTCACCTACACATTCTTCCTCTTGAGGTCGGTTTTAAAGAATTCGTATTAACGAGTGACGAAAAACTAGATTGGTTAAAAGTAGATAGTGTTGACCCTTGGTCGGAAGTGGCTCAGGATAAAGACTATTATCTAATGTGGATTGGAAATGATTGTTTTGTTTCTTATCCTGAAGTGAAAACTTCTCAATATTTTAGGCGAAAAGTAGCGCAGTTTATTGGCAAGCCTGAGCATTGGGATTATAAAACGGCACCTAATTACGAGAATGTCAGAAGAACCAGACAAAAGTTCCAAGGACGTTGGGGAAGCGCCATCCAAAGAGGCATTCTCGGAGCCTAAGCCAAATTCACTCGCTTCGCTCACTGATGGCCGGAAAATTGGTGAGTTTCACACGGTTTATCCGAAATCTGTGTGGGCGCAGATCATCGCCGAGTTGGTGTATTTGCTTGCAGCCATTGGCCTTTCAATCGTCATGTTACTTTATCTGTCATTTGCGGTCTTCTCTAAAGCCGAGATATTATTTTTCGGCCATTCGCTGGGTCAATATCCCGACAATAATGGTCTTTTAATATGGATTGTCATGGGACTGGCGGGTCTATGTGGTGGTGCATCATCGTCACTGAAGTGGCTGTATCATACCGTAGCCAAACAGCGTTGGCACCGTGATCGGATTGTATGGCGTCTAGTTGTCCCGCCACTGTCCGCCATATTATCCGTGTTCACAGGCATGATGGTGTCTACAGGCTTTCTTCCTCCGATCTTCAGCCAAACCGCTTTTGAAAGCCTCGTCTTCGATGCGGGGTTCGGCTTTTTCCTTGGCTTTTTCTCGGACAACCTGCTCGCTTGGTTGCAGAATTTTGCTTACAAGGTTTTCGGGGTGGTTGATAAGGATTCTGCGGCGAAAAAATAGTGTCAGAGCCTATGGCTGGTTTCGAAGTTGAGGTGTTTCCATGAGGGGGCGAAGTTGGAATTCATTTTTGAAGAAGCCTTGGAAGCAGACCAAGACACTTATCGTGATGCAATAGGTGGGAAAGCCTTAGGGCTGCTATCTATTCCGCGAGCTTGGCGGCCGCCTTTCTTTGTAGTTCCAGCATCTGTGTATCGAGGATGGCGCACCAGTAAACGCCCACAAAAAGTGCTCACCATTATTGCCGAAAGGATCGCCGAACACGCCTCGGATTGGTCGGCAGAGTGGTCTCGCGGAATTATCCTTAGATCAAGTGCGGGTAATGAAGGTTTGAATGACCGAGGTTCTTGGTCGTCCTACAAGCTGCCAGCGGATTACAATGCCAGAAATATCAAGGATGCTTTGGCGCAGGTTTTTGAGCAGTTTAAGGCTGAAAATAGCTCGGCCGAGATTTCACTTGTCATTCAGCCATTAGTAGACGCTGACGTTGAGGGTCACATCTCCAATGAGCGGCGCGTGTCGAAAACGGTCAATCAGTGGCAAGTCGAGTATGCAAAACCCAACAACAACTCCAGTCGTTTCAACTCACAACGTTCGAAATCCCCTTCCAAGGGCTCACCAATTATTTGTGACAATCATCAGAAGTTGATCGAAAAATTTCGCGGTGTTGGAAAATGGTGCACCGAGCTGAAGAGAGGTCCTGCTCACATTGAATTTGCCGTGGATGGAAAGACTATCTGGCTTCTTCAAATGGATTTTGAGGATGAAGCCCCTGACGATGGAGTTGATCCGAATGAGGTCATAAGACAACCTGATTTTCAGACAGCCGACCCCTTGAAAGGTGAAGCGCTCTTAAAGAAGTTCGATCCGTCTGGACCAAATACGGGATGGAGCAAGCTTGACAATACCACGTCACTGAGAAATCTGAAAAAGGGTGTTTTCCCCGACATATTTTTCGTCACGGGAGACATTGTTAGATCAGTGGCCGAAAATCCTACTCAGCTCAAACAAGAAATCCATCAGGTAACCCTTGGGCGCGCAGTCTGTAGAACCGATTGCATATCCGAAAAGGTCATGAAGTTGAACTTGCCCCGGACGCCCACGGTTAACGCTGATGACGCCTACGAGCTTATGGTGTCTACTTTAACGAAGCTGGAAGGTTTTGGTGCACTACCATCTGAAATATGCTTCATTGTCCACCGTTTTATTCCTGCGACAAGTGCTGCGTGGGCACTCGCGTCGCCATTGTCACAGCTTGTTTTTATTGACGCCCTTTGGGGGGTGCCGGACGGGCTACAATATCTTCCCCATGATAGCTTCCAGTATGATGTAAAGCGAAAGGCAATCTCGTCAGATATACCTGGCTATAAGCCAGCGTTCATTCAGGAAAAAGAAGACGGAAGCTGGGAGGAAATAAAAGTTCGTCGAAAATTGGCCCGACATAAATGCTTGACGAAAGCGAGCATCGAAGAGGTTGCCAGAGCTACCTACGAGTTGGCACAAAAAAAGAAGGAGCCGACACTGGTGATGTGGTTCTGTGGTATTCCCGAAGAGGCCGCTATTGGTGTCGACTTGCCGTGGTATACGATGCCGGCTCACGGGGATGCGTTAGAAGTTAAGGAAGCGCGCCCTACTAAGCGCAAGATCATCGTCCGAACGCTCGAGGACTTGTCGAATGTTGCGCAGTCCGATGATAGAGATGTGCTTTTGGAGCTTGCACCTGAAATCAATCTATATCGTGAGGATGACAAGTTCCTGTCGCGTGTAATTGAGCTTGCCACCGAACACAACATTCCGGTTGAAATGCGCGGTTCCAAGTTGGCGCATGCTTTTTATCAGCTGCAGAAATCTGGTGTAACCGTTGTAACTCTTGACGCTCCCAGTAGGACGCGGGTTCGGGGCAAAAAAGTTTTTCAAAAATTGGTTCGGGATGAAATCCCAGACCGCATCAGTGAGGCTGGAGAGCAGACGGTTTTAGCACGTATTGCAAAGCCAGAATCTCGTGGGGCGTTACTGAGCAAGTTGTTTGAAGAGGCTGTGGAACTCAAAAATGCACGTTCGCCGGATGATGTAGAAGCTGAAATCGCGGATCTTTTAGAGGTCGTCTTTTCTCTCGCAGAGGCAACTGGTGTAAACTGGGAAAGCGTTAACAAGACTGCCGAAGAGAAACGGCAACAACGGGGTAGTTTTAGTCAGGGAGTTGTACTGATGGAGACCTCGTGGCCGAAAGACATTAAGGAAAAGCAGCAAGGTACTAAATATATTTCCTTGAGCGAGCTCGCTAGGATAACTCAGTCTGGTTATGAGGCTGAAATCTCGTTTGTGAGCCTTTTTGCTGAAGACGCGAAAAAAATACTTGAATTTGGCAATGGACTAAAATTGGCTGTCGAGCTCACCCAATCCGGTTTGAAGGTCAGAGCGCTCTCATGGCCAGATGATCTCGAACAGCTTGAGCTTGAAATATAGAAGTTGCTGTTTCTTGGTATTGGTGTGGGTGTGAGTTTGCCTAGGGTTCGTAAAATTGACTACCACCATTTGACGTTCAAGGTTCAGAGCTTTGAGCGGCATTATTCATTCGGCCTGGAATATGAGAAATACAAGCAACGACGCTTTAGCGAAAATTTTACGCTCGAGCTTCAGGCCAAATTGCTGTCTGAACACCCCCATCAAGGTGAGATATTTATGATTACGGTGTCCGGTCAAGAGGACGTAAAAGCGCCACGCAAAGAACCCGAAAAGGGCGTTGTTGACTCCGTTGGATATATCGACTTTCGCAAGGGACGCTATTCAGGATTTGTGACGATACCCGACTGTCGGATGGGTGACATCTGGGCTGCGATGGCATCAGGTGGCTTGGGCTATATGACGATCACCGTTCACAATCATGGCCGAAACAGATGGCTCGCGAAGTCACTGGGTTTTCACGACTATATGGACCGAGATGATTACTAACCTAAAGCAGAAACCCCGTTTCGGAGTCTATGCGAACAATTCTCTAATCGATTGCAACAAATGACTGGATAAAATGGAAGCCACGGTCAGTTGTTTTTCTTTAGAGAATGATAGAAGCTGTCCACTTCTGAATCAGAGAAAGCTTCAAAAACGAAGCCGGAAGCATTTCGC
Organism: Oceanospirillaceae bacterium; assembly: GCA_013373085.1. Taxonomy (GTDB): domain Bacteria; phylum Pseudomonadota; class Gammaproteobacteria; order Pseudomonadales; family Balneatricaceae; genus Marinobacterium_A. The sequence continues at coordinate 6,604 of JABXIM010000035.1, forward strand.
CTGACTTTCATAGTAAAATCTCGCGTATCGTTGCCCCCAGGCAGGTTGCCACTTGCCATAAAACGCATAATTCCTGCCCCGATATTTTTTTGATTAAAGACTCTCGGCCGCTCAAGTATGTCGAAACGACGTTGTTGTGTTCTAAAGATTTCCTTTGAGCCTCGGCAAAGGGCCAACAGGTTTTGGCCATCCCATGAGATCATGTCTGAAACGATTTTTCCGGTCCACCATAGCCTTCCGGCCGCGTTGTCATCTCTGAAGCCGTTTCTGCCTTTCCCAAAGAAATGCGTCAGAATGTCCTCTTTTTCCAAGTTCCCTGTGGCATTAGTCCAGCGACTTCTGGAGTATTCTAATAGTTCATCGTGGCACAATTTGATCCAGACCTGTTCAAAGGTAGCGTAATTCCTAGGTAGCGATTTTAAGATTGTGAAGAGCCTGAAAGCATTTATGCCGTCTTTATCTGGCCCCCCTCTTTGAGGGCTATTGATTTTGGCCAGCTGGTCGTCGTCAAGCTCAATATTTGTCTCGATTGTCGCTCCCGGGCGGTCAAGAATTTCCCTGAAGTCACCTGTTCTATAGTTGTCGATGTTAGCATCGATCGCATTTTCCAATCGTTCGAGCGTAGCTGCAGAAAGATAAGATAGTTTTTTCATGCATAGACCCCTTTTCGGTGCTCGGAGATCTCCAAATAAGGGTGTTGGAGTACTCTTTGTGTTGCTTCAAGCGAATTGAGGCTGTCGTCTTTGAGGTCATAGCCAAGTGTTTCAAGGGTATGCTCCAGTGTTGCGTACCATGCTTTGGCGCCATACTCAGCAGCCCCTTCATTTCCGGAGATCATATTAAGGACGTCTAGAAGTGCTAGCGAGAACACGGAGGAGTTGTTGAGAAGCCTTCCCAACCCATCGCCCCGATTTTTCTCTATGTGGTCATGTAAAATTGTGCCGGCCAGAATCTGAATTTTGCGATCTTCGGCAAGCGAGACCTTGAATGATTTTGGATCAAAGTCCGGGTCGGTGGCTCTGACTAGCTGAAACAGGTGTTCGGCCGAGATTCTAGGACGAGGCAAAATGAACGATTTTAAGCCGCTAAATCCAACAATCTCGCCTTTCTTTATTCGAAATAGCGCCTTGTTGTAGTCTTCGTGAAAGTCTTCTGACGAGAAATTTTCAATATTTCGCGTCGCATAAATAAGCCCTCTGACTTCTACCTTTCCTGAGAGGTCGGCTTTTGGAAAAGAGAAGGTCGTGATCCCATCACCAATCTCGATAGTAGTCGATAGGAAGGTATCTTGGCACTCCAAGTTTACACCAAAACGGAAATCTCCAGTGTGCACAAGGTGCTTGACTTCCGGTTGCGCGATGTCAGTGGTGCAGCGAAACAGAATATCTGTTTCATCGACCTCAGCATCGCAATCGAAACTTAAAGCCCCGACCTTGTAGTCCTCGGGCCACTCCCGAAGAACTGGATATGAATATTGCGCATTTTCCTGAATTCTCATGGGAGTATTTGTTCCTAGTTGGAGCGGGAACTCTCGGGTTTCAGGCTACACTGAAAATCGATTGGCCCGGAGTAGTCATCACCGAGAGTCACTTCAAATACTAACTTTTTGCCTGTTTGAACGGGAAGCTCGATGATGCCATTTATTATAGACCCTTCCGTACTGCTACTGATGGGGATGGAAGTATTTCCTCCATCAAACTCGATAGCTTGTGCTTCAATACACAACTTGCCAGTGGCAGGAGACTCAAAGATTACTGTCCGCTTTGATCGGTCAATATCTGCGGCAAAGCTTCGCATGTTTGGGATTTTGATAGTCTCAACCTTACGCTCTCCGCCGCCAGGTCCTTTAGGGTGGTTGTTTTTCTTTCCGCCCTTTCCAGATTTCTTCCCTTTTCCAGCAGGCGCCTTGCCTGGTTTTCCTTTGCCGATTATTTTTTTTATCGCGTCTGCCTTGATAGGCTCAAAGCCACGTGGACCATCCGATCCTGGTGTCTCTTCGCCAGCATTCGATTGGTTGGAAGCGGCATCCAGACTTTGAAAAAAGCGATCCAGTTCGCTAAGGTCGTCAATATCTTTTACTTCAATGCTCGCATGACTTTTGATCATTGCCCTGAGCTGGTTATGGAAGTCACGCAAGCTTTCGGCCATTTTTTTACGTTCATCAGGGTTTTCAATTTGATCTAAAGAAAACTTGGTATGTTCGGGGGTTTCAAGAATACGAAGGCTTTTCGAAGCGTTACTTTTCAGTTCGGCAGGGCTCACCACACACCGGAAGCTTTTGACGTTATGGAAAATCTGGAGTTTGTGGGGGCCTAATTCTTTCGAAATAGCCATACCATTTCTGACAAACAAAAAGGCTTTTGACCCATCATCACAGATCTTCAGGTTTGCTCTAAATTTTCCTAAGCCCTTGATATCAAGCTCTTCCACAATGACGTCACTGCCCGTAAGTGTTTCAAGGAACTTTGCGGCCTCTTCAAATTCATTCAGGCTATTCGAATTGCGAGCTGCATTTTTGCATCGATCGTCATGAAGCCAGCCTTTCAAAGTGTTTTGGTTTATTAAGATTTCTCCGTCATTGATCCGAAATGAGATTAGTCCCTGGTGGACAGCAAAAAAGAAGTTTCTTAGAAGCACTTGCGCGAAGTCATAGGCCCAGCCTTCTTCTGCTTCAAACCCAGGGATGGCAACGGTAAGCCCGTCTTTATCACGTTTTAGCCAGCCGGGCGCATCATTCTGATCAGTAATGGGTTTGCCGTGCTTTCCCCACAGCCCTTTTGGTTTTCTATACTTGCCAATTGAGTCATGAAAGTTGGTAAGTATTGTTTTACCCATAGCGAAAAAACCGCAGGCATCGTCGTTCGCAGCATCAAATTGCGTTGAATAGAAAACTGTCCGCATACCAGTTGCGGAGAACGCTGCATTTTTCCCGATGCCAAATGAGCCGCCAGAGAAGGCGTCGTCCTTTGCAGATACACCGTCTGAAATCACAAGCGTATAAAATTTCTCATTTTTCTTATAGGGTCCGGGCAAGCCCTTTGTGTTTTGATCGGAAATTAACAAGATCGGAATTTCTGGAAGAGATAGTAACCTTTGCGCCTCCTCTAGAGTAGCGACAGCATCCTCCCGTCCTAGTACTCGGTTATCTTCAGTACACTCGGTTAGAATCTTGGAAAAATTTTTGTGGTCAGGAAACTCAGATTTTGGGATTTTGATCAGATCAAAAGACATGATTACGGGGCGTTCGTCTTCTTTGGCCGCATCGTTACTGTTTTGTGCCATTTCCCGTGTGACTGAACTCTTTTTGTCGTGAGCGAAAGTCTGAATTCCTGCATCTTTGATGCCCTTGTCTTCTTCATCAGCTCCGCCAAGTTCCTCCGAAAAGATTACGTCCATAACATTCTTACCTGTGCCGCTCTGCCTGGAAAAATTCCGGTGTAATTGTACATTGTACTCTAGAGCCCCCAGTGACAGAATTGCAATCTTGAATTTATTGATAACTTCTTTTAATTGCGTATTGGGTTGTTTTGTCGGCAGTATTACGTTTTCCAACAGGTTTTCAAGGCAGGCTAAGGTTGATGGCAATCACCTGTTATTTCCGACATTTTTTAGGTGAAACAATATCTTATGAATCCAAGAGGTTATTCTTCAACTCTTCCACGCAACATGTTACTCCGACTGCTAGATGAGGTTGATCTCGATACCTTTACTCGCCCAACCGGACGAAAACAGGCACACGTCACCGAATTGTTCATGAGGAAGCATGTGCTGCCCAAGCTCTTTTCTGGAAGCTTCTCCCATGGCTGGTGTCGGCCGATCCAGCCGAGGCCCTCAATGGATACTTCAGATATTGTTTGGGTTAAGGCGATTACACATCCAGCTGACCAAACACCGTCGGAGAAAGCTGTAGATTTGGCCTTCATGAGGCTCTTGCAACAACATTACCCTGAGCAAAATTTCTATTTTGTTGGAGTGTCAATGCAAAGCCCCACTGCCGAACTTATGACCTGGCAGCTTGATCTTTCGTCAGGAGAAGGAATGGCTTCCTATCGAAAGGCTGTATGTCCGCACGCGTTAAATATTGGCAAGATGCAATCCCGCTTGAATCAACTAGTGCAGGGCTCTTGTCAGGGCGTTTCTGCTGTTGGCGACAAGGACCTAGGTTCAGGCTCCATACTGAAGTGGCTAGCAGATGTGCCAGATAAGGATTTATTGCAGCTTTTGATTGAACGACTGTTGTTGAATCACGGCTTTGGTCTCAGCTTAGACATTGATGCGATTGAGCTCGAGAGTGCGAGGGGTGACGGGGTTTTGCGAGTTCATGAGCTAAAACGAAAAGCGCCTACCAATAGAGGGACGTTCAGGGTTGGGGGTGTTGGAGTGGATGCAGCCCGTTTGTGGTCAATTAAGGATAATGGACTTCCTGGAGAGCGGGATGAGCAACGGCTGGCGCGGCTGGTGGGGCCAAGAGATGTACGCTTGGATAGCTATGGACTGGATCATGACCATGTCGAGAACATGGAGCTTCTTAACGCCGCCAGGATGCAATATTGGATTACAGTATGGGACTCTCGAAAGTGTGGCAAGCGACCTGATTTGAATGAGCTTCTAAGTAGTGTTGATTGTTTGCGCCAGCCAAGTTCATTCTTTTCCCGGATGATAACAAACGACACATTCAATGGCGTTGTTTATACAAATAAAAAAGATTCCGGTGGGCTTAGTTCGAAACTACGACTTCAGGCAACCTACCCGGCTCCAGATCGCATTCCAGACAAAGGGGCAGATGATTACAATAGCTTTAAGGTTTTATTCTTGCCGTGAGATATTCCCTCGCCGTCGGAGGATGAAAGCAGAGACAAAAAGTCGGATACCGAAAACAGCCAGTCTCGTTGCAAGGGTAGATAGCTTTGTTGTATTGACGTGGGCACGACAAGCTGTAGATTGGCGGCCTGCATCTGGTGTGTCTGATGCTCCGAAATGCCAGGTTCCAGTGTGATGAGATGCTTCTCTTCGATGCGTTCGGCTTCAGTTAGCACTTGTCTCCAGCGGTCCTTGCAAGTGGACTTCACTCCCAGCATAAACAGTTTTTCGTTAGGAAATTCGGGCCTCCGGTATTGTTCTATGCTGGGAAAGATAAAATCGGGCTTTTCGCGTCGTTCTGTAATGGCTCCTCTTGAGTATGGAATTTTGAGATCAATGAAGATCTGTTCCAAATGATTTTCAAAGGCGTATCCAACCCGAGCTTTTCTCCTGTTCTGGACGCTGAGTGAAAAGGCGACAAACCCATCGACATCCACGTTGTTTCCATCGACAAACCCCTTTCGCAACCGCTCTGCTACTATGTGCTTTTCAAGCTGGCGGAAAAGGCTCTCCTCCCTGTCCATCCACGCAATCAGAGCTTGGTCTACATTGTCAAAGTCACCCAACTTTGGAGCGTTCTCTCGTGCAAACGAAGAAAACTCTCTCGTTTTGGGGAAGCGCATCCCGAAGCGAGCAAGGATTAGGTCGAGGTCATTTTGCTCTGCTTCAATTTCGATGCCGAGCTCATCGAGGATAAATCGGGTCGCAAAATCGCTCCGTTCTGTTTCAATGAGTTCTTCGAAACAGAATTGCTTGCCCATGTTGTCGGGCAATGCAAACAGCCAAATAAGCTGCCGCTCAATTGTCGAGCCATCTTTTGCAACGAGACAGAGCATTTGGCCATCTCGCTGCCGGGCGAGGATCAAGGTATCCCCTTCAGTTGCGGCTTCTGAAACAGCATTGGACGGGTAATAAAGCCGGTATTCGGATCGAGTAGGGTGCGCTCTCCTTGCGTCATACCAAGTCAGATCATCAATAGCTTCAAGCGGTTCTATCTCGTCGTCAAGATACAGGAATCGTGCAGCAAAAGTCAGTGGCTCTTTTTCGGTCAGCAGTTTCTTGAGTGCGTTGGTTCCGTTGAATTCGTGCTGGTTGGACCTGCCTGAGTCTGCTTCTACTGCGCTTAGCTTTTTAGCGCACACTCCCTCAAAGTGTTCCGACAACAGGCCTCGACTCATTTAACTATTCCCCCGAACTTCCAAGCTATGATCGCCACCCTTCAACCATAGGTCCAATTTGTCAATGACAGCGTCAAGTGGCAACCGGCTTTTACCCTTGATTGCGCACTCCCAGACTATGCATGTGCGCCAACCCGCTTTGTGCAAAGCATCAATGTTTCCCAAGTCGCGTTGTGCATTGCCTGTAAGCTTGTTCCTCCAAAATTCTGGACGAGAGCTGGGCCATTTGAAGAGGTTGCAGTTGTGCATGTGCCAAAAGCAGCCGTGAATAAAGATGGCCGCTTTATACCTTCTCAGGGTTAGATCAGGTTTCCCCGGGATGCCTTTTGTATGTATCCGGTACCTATAGCCTCTCGCGAACAAAGCGTGTCTTATCAGTAATTCGGGCTTGGTATCTTTGCCCCGAATACCCGACATCATTTCGCTTCGTTTTTTTCGGGAGACAATATCTGTCATACCGTTTACCTATTCGGCGGCCACCTGTTTCTCAAAAAGTTCGCCTGGATTCAGGATCCGCAAAATGTGGGGTTTCATATAGCTGGCGATATCTTCAATGACAGGCACCACTACTGAATTCCCGAACTGTTGGTACGCCCTCGTATCTGAAACCGGAATCTCCATTCGCTCATCTCTGCTGCGGTCGAAGCCCATAAGCCGAGCACATTCGCGCGGAGTTAGGCGGCGTGGATTTTTTCCCTCCTGAGCAATCAAGATTTCACTACCATCTTTGTGGTAGCGAGCGGAAAGAGTGCGAGCCTTGTCAGTCGGATAGTTCAAACCAAATCCAAAGCCATTACCTTTTGCCTCGTGCTTGGCTTTGTATGCTTGCAAGTAGTCCCACAATTTGTCTGAAAGCGTATATTTCTCGCTGATAACAGATTGAGCATTGGCTCCGGCTGTATCAGGGGGAAGCGTGTAGTGCTTTTCAGGTAATTCGGTTTCGTCATGCAGAATGCTGGCTAGTGTTGGCCCGTTCTTGGGGTCGGCAAACTCAAGTTTATCAAAATCAAAACCCGTATCTTCCCTGAAGCCAGCGATATAAATTCGCTCTCTGTGCTGCGGTACGTAGCCTTTACCGTCAATTACTCTGAAGCTGATTTTGTAGCCAAGTTCATCAACCAGGGCTCCGACAATCGTTTCGAAAGTCTTCCCCTTGTCATGGCTCTGCAGGTTTTTGACGTTTTCAAGCAGGAAGGCAGCAGGCCGATGATGTTTCAAGATTCGGAGCACATCGAAAAAGAGGGTTCCTTGCGCTTCATCCATGAAGCCGTGCTTTCGCCCGAGGGAATTCTTTTTTGATACACCGGCAAGAGAGAAGGGCTGGCAAGGGAAGCCGGCAAGCAGAACATCGTGCACGGGAATGTCAGCAGCGTCTACTTGGGTTATGTCACCTATAATGGGATGATCGTCTGGGAAGTTTGCCCGATATGTTCTCTGAGCATATTCGTTCCACTCACTTGTGAAAACACACTGACCACCAACAGTTTCAAAGCCTTTTCGGATTCCCCCAATTCCGGCAAAAAGGTCAATGAAGCGAAAGTCTTTTTTTGAGGACAGTTTCTCTCTTTGCTTGTCAGCAATTCTCGACGCCAAAAGCTGTACATCTGATGCCCTTGGGGAAGTTTCCCCATTCTCCCAGCGCCGAACAGTTTTAGAGCAAACGCCTATCAAACCTGCAGCTTCGTCTATTGACAGGCCATTTTTTTCGCGAAGTTCCTTGAACAACAAACCTTGCACGGCTGCGCCTCCACTGGGAATTATTTTGACATTTTGTTTCTTATACTCCCTAGATAAATTGCACGCAATCACTAATGTTCTTTTTTTGTTCTATGTTTGGGGTCGCATCAGTTTACTCGGGTTCTTTTGTGTGTGGCCGGTTTAATGGTCTACTATCGTAAACGCTGAGCGCCTTTTGGCTGCATCTAGCTGGCGCTTGGCCACCTCGAGAATCTCCTTGTCGATGCCGCGATTTTTTGAAGCTAGATTGTCAAAGGTTTCTTGCATAACGGAAGCGCTTATTGAGCCATCAAGAACGCTAGGCAACATAAGCAGACGGAGCCTTAGGTCTGCCACATATTCAGCAACTGATTGATCGTTGTGCTTATCAATTAGCTGCAAAAGTTTACCGATGCTTTGTTCAAGCGAACTATTGTTGTCGATGGCCATGCCTCACGCTCTTTTCTAAATTATCTTGCCGATGGATATCAGTGACTGATCCTCGAAACCTGCAACATTATATCAGTAACTGATATTGGTCGCCTATCAGTGACTGATTAATTACATGGGCATCAGTGACTAATACAGAAATCGTGCATCAAATCGGCATTTGTATACAAAATGCGGTATTGCGCCTGTAGCTCAGGACAGGGGAGAAGGGGCCATTGCTAGTGCGTCAATTTTTTTACCATTTCTGCCCACTTTAACATTTGAGTCATTCGTTGGTCTGAATTGCGCCTGGCTGTGGGTGCCTAAAACTTGGCTAGTTTAATCCTGAAGTAGGAAGCTGATTTTTCGCTCTGCGAGCAATGCGCTAGCAGCGAGGCTGTCGAGCTGGTGAAGGTGCTAATTGAGTATATGCGACGCATTTGAGTGGGTGACGGGTGTAACAGGGTCTGTAACGGCTGAAACAGCCTGATATTGGGACCGTAACACGGATTTCGGGCGCTGTAACAGCGCCCGGCGGGTCTGTAACACGATTTTTGAGGTCTGTAACAGTCGTCGGAGGGGCCGTAACATGTGGAAAATCGGATATGTGGCCATTGTAACAGGAGGATTATTACCGCTCGCGGGGGGGGCGGCAGAGAGAATGGCCATTTTGATAAAGAAAAAGCTATATAATTCAATAAGATAGGGTAAAAACAGCTAATTCGCAGCAGGATCTGATTTTTACCCAAAAAGTCCATTATAGGGGAGGCAAGATACGCATAAATGTATACAAATCGGTGTAACGGGTGGTCCGTAACGTGGCCCTGGGCCCGGCCGGGGCTGTAACAGGGGCCGGATATTCCAAATTCCGGTGTTACGGCATGCCGGGTGTCCGGATGCGCGCCAAAAGATCAATAGATGGCCATGGCTGGCGCACGCCAGATCGGGTGGGCCGATTATGGGGACTGCTGCTGCAGCGGTTACAGGGCGTGGATATCGGATTTTGGGCTGTTACCAGAGCCGGTCGGCCGAAGTGGTGTTGTGGCAGCCTTCCCAGGACCGTGGCGGACCCTTTTGGGGTGCTGTTGAAGGCTATGGATATGCTGTTACGGCCGCGCAAGAAGAAGCAATGTTTTTAGGGTGTGCTTCGATGCTTTGCGCGGGGGATAATTTATGCAAGGTCTTGCCAGCTTTTTGGGCTGGGGTATTGTTTTGTGGAAGAAAGAAAGATCTCAGAAAGATGTCATTGCTATGAAAACCGTTAGCCTAGATGAAATGTGGAAGAACCTGTCACCCGAACGCCAAGCAAAGATTACAGTCCGCGCTGCTGAGCTTGAAGCTGAACATCTGTCACGTGCTGAGCAAAAGAAGGCTGAGAAGCTGGACCAGAAAGACTCGGGTAAGCCAGGTAGATAAAAACTCTCATAGCGATTAAGGCCTTTCTAGACGACCCGAAGGTCTCTGTTCACCCATCCCCATTTTGGACCATAATCAACATAAATCACTTTCGGGATTTTTGTGTTGAGCTCATTGAAAGGGTTAGGGCCAAGATAAGGCCTCCAATTATCTCTGGCTTTGTCTCTGGAAAATTTGCTGTTGGGGTCTCCCAAGGCATACCGCCAATCTGCTTCAGATCCGGTAAAGCGCCAGTTTCCCTTTTTCTGTCCTGAAGCCTTGTTTTTATTTTTATAGCTCTGTTTTTCTTTTTCTTTTAATTCACTCCAAAATGCGTCATCTGCGGCCCTTGCGCTCGCAAATGGCCCCCTTTTGCTACTTCCTGAGGCCTTTAGCGCATCAGCGAATGCTCTAAGCTCGGGATCTAGCCCCCTAAGGGAACCATTTTCTTTGGTTGAATCTATGGGCTGGTCGGTGTGGCCTAACCGCTGGATAATTGGCAAGTTTATATAAAATTCACTACCGTGAGCACGGCTGACAGAACGACGAACCCGTATCAACGAGAGCGCCTCAAGGGTCTTGATACTTTTGCGCAGAGTGCTCTCTTTAACTCCAGCGGCGAGGCCGAGTTCAGCATAGGTCATCTCTACCCGAAAGCTTTCAGGATTAGCTCTGATCGCCAAGACATTCATCACGGACTTGTTTGTCAGTCCCAGCTTGATTTCGAGAACTCGTTGAATCTGAGCAAACCGCATTACAAGCACCCCCGCTTTCTGGTTTTTCTTGGGCGCCCGGGGCCTCGCGTTTCTGGCTTGGGAGAGGTTCCTGGCAATACCCTTCCAGAATCAAGCCATTCTTCAATGTCTTTCACAAGGTACAGTGCCCGGCCTCGTAGGACATATGGAGGGCCGCATCTGTTAGCTGCCCAACGAGCGAGTTGTCCCGTGGTAATAGGGTAATGTTCGGCTACTTGCTTTCGAGTAAGGTATTTCCGCATCAATCACTTCCTTTGATCTCAAGTGAACAAGCATTAGTGATTAATTTCAGATGCTTATTTGCAACTGCTTTTTTCGACGGATTAGAATATCTAACTAGAAATTGCAATGTATACAAAATGCGATACGCGCGAGCAATTTTCCAAAAAAAGGCAATTTCGAATAAGAAAAAATTGACGCGTTGAAAATGCTAATGAGTGAAGTTCTCTGCCAATAGATTTCAAATGACGCATGCTTATACCGAATCAATCATGACTGGGGCTGGCGGAGAACGATGTTGTTCGATGTGAAACTTAATATTTTTTGGGACAAATTTGGGACACAGAATTGCAGAATGCATGACAACGAAGAGCATCCAATAAAAACATAACACATTGTTTTTTATGTATAAAAATTGTAAATGGTTTATGTTGTATGTGCCTGATAACGCCCTCCGAAGGCAGAGGCCAGAGGTTCGAATCCTCTC
>JABXIM010000230.1 GCA_013373085.1 Oceanospirillaceae bacterium
AAAAAGGGAAAGATTCCGAATAGAGAGATAAGCCTTCACTTGCACGGAGAGCTGGTTCATCTTTCCCTTTCTTGATCTCTAACTCAAGTTCTTCTTTTATTTATATCAGTCAAACCTAAGGCAACGGGGAAGGATAAAAGGTTGGGGCTCTTTAGACTGCCGCAGGGGCTAGAGCTTAGTGGTTTGGCTGTGATCGTTGGGGATTCTTCGGTCGTGCCGACTCCTCGGGACTTCCTCCGAATGACGGTGACTGATGCAGCTCCGCTAACCGCGTCATTCAGAAGGAGAACATTTCCATGAAATGAGAAATGTGCGACTGAAGAATCTCCCGGATGTTTGCACTTTGGCCAAGTGATTTACATATCTGCAGAAAGGAGTATAAAAAAGTCCTCGTTACAGACGAGGACTAGATAAATGAATTTCTCAATTAACAGCCCACTATGGACTATCGACTAATGACAATTAATTATTTCCCAATTACCTTGAGTCTCTTGGCTACAATCTTTTCTTTCACCGGGCCATAACGCATTACAAAGCCAAGGCCGACTACCACGGCATAGACAATCCATATATCTTCCAAAGCTGCCAGATGGACAATAGCGAGTACCACAGCTGCATAGGAGAACTGCTGAATTTTCTTCCAACTCTTCTTCAAAATTCTCATCGATTTGCGATTGGAAGTAAGTAGAAGTGGAACCAGAATAACTGTGGCCACAAATCCGGCAATGAAGTTGAACTCCGAGAACGTAGCCATAAAGCCCTCGTTCATGCTAAAAGCAATCAAATGAAGGAAGCTAAACACCGCAGCTGAAATACCCATAGATTGACGGCACAGAGTGCTGTTAAGTCCTGTGAGTATGGTCACTGGTGTGGCTAATAGAACCGCAGCCAACCAGCGCATGGCAATTTCACCTGTAATCTTCACCATAAAGTCGGGACCACTCATATTGGGCCATTCCTTACTAGGTAAAAAAGTAATACCGTTGCTGAAGTCTATCAGGCTAAAAATAATCCCTAACTGGCCTACTGAAATGATGGTTACAATAAGCCAGCCGTAGTTTTTCTTAATGAAATCTTTCATAGAATTAAGGTTGATTAATGATTTAAAAAGATTTCTAGTCGTCTTTTGAGAGGGTGATTCAAGTCCTCTTTAATCTACTAATCTAATGAAATATGAGCTTCGGCTCAGAGAATTTTCCAATCGGTTTCATAGCTTTTATAGTTGGTTTCTTGAGGGTTTAAGTTGTTGAAATCCCCCAACCATCGAGCACCCTGCCTTTGCCCACAGGCAGGGAGAACATTTCTCTGAAATATGAAATGAAGGATTGAAGAATCTCCCCATGCAGCTCAATCATGAGATTCCATGCCATTGCCAATGAAGTGCCTAAAAAAAGTCCTCGTTACAAACGAGGACTAGTTAAGTATATTTATGTTTAGGAAATTTTTTAATAACATATCCATACCATAGCCTAATGAAAAAGTCATCGCTATTACCTGCCATACTTGTTTTTATTGTTTGGGCAGCAGTGACACTAGGTGGGGCCAAACTAATGGCCGGATCCGAAGAGGTAAGCTTATTTGAATTAATGAGTCAGCATTTTGCTTTTCAGATTCTAGGTGCGTGCCTGGTTGTTATTCTTTATGTATTGTATCGAAAGAAGGTAGGTCAAACGGGTCTGAAAGGAGGCGTTTCCTTCAAAGGGTGGATTTTTATCTACCCCTTAGCCATGATTCTTTTTGGACTGGCTTTATGCTTCTCGCTTGGCCTGCATATCAATGACTCATTCATTTTAATACTGGTAAACACCCTGATGGTTGGTTTTTCTGAAGAACTGATGTTTAGAGGAATTCTACTCTCGGAACTATCGAGGAGAATGAGTTTCTGGAAAGCAGCCATAATCATGTCTTTGATGTTCGGTGCTGTACATTTATTCAATGCTGTCGTTACTGGTGAAGTGGGTATGGGACTTATTCAGGCTGTAACGGCAACTATGTCAGGTTTCTTATTTCTAGGTATCCGATTGAAAACAAATAGCATTTGGCCTGCAATGATTGTTCATGGTCTATGGGACTTTGTAATTCTTGTCAATTCCAGTGAAAATGGGGTTGATATGAGTGAGAATATGGTGGCTATGATCTTTGGACTATTCTTGTTGATAGGTCCGCTTGTTAATTTTGTAACCGGAATTATTCAGTGTAAAAACAAGGGGCTAGTAAGGCAGTATATGGAGGAGCAGAAGTAAGCCCCCATCTCGTCTCTTCCCCAGCAGGGAAGATGTTGCATGTGCTTCTAAATGCTTTGCCGCTTAACTTCTTGCACTGGTCTACCATGCCTCTCCTTGTAGAGGGAATAAAAGGGTGGGCTCACATGAAGGCGATAGTCGATGTGGCGAATCCCCCGGCCTAAAGGCCACCCCCTTTAAAGCAAAGGGGGATTGGTTCGTGCAAAACGCCATCGGTTTCGACATTGGGAGGAACAAGCTTACCTAGACCTTTGTCACTTGATATTTAAGGAGATTGCTTCGGCATGAAACCTTTTTAGCACAGGCTTTATTACCTGTCTGCCGACAGGCAGGCTCGCAATGACTTTTGAGGTCAAAGCACTTCAAAGGCCTCTCCGGCTTTCAATTTTATGGTTTTGATTTGGTCATTCACCATTACCTCGACTGTTTGAGCAATTGGAGAACTCATCGTAACTCTTTTAGCTAGGTTGTCTTTCCACTCAATATCTACCACAATGTTTCCTCTGGCTTTAAGCCCTTTTGCTTTACCAGAGTTCCAAGTTGTCGGTAGGGCAGGCAAAACACGAATGAGACCATCTTCATG
>JABXIM010000129.1 GCA_013373085.1 Oceanospirillaceae bacterium
ATATGGCATTGGTACCCGGCTGATGGTGGCGCTGGTGGGCATGGCTTGTGCGGGGCCGAAAGGGATTTTCCCGGATGCTTATGGTGCACGGGGCTGTTTGCTTGGTGCGTTCCTAATAATGCGCTGGCAGCGCAGCCAACATAGCGCGCTTCTAACCAAACATGTGGCCATTTCCGGTTGGGCGGGGGCTTTTGCGGGTGGTGTTCTTGGCCGCCTTCTCATGCCGATCCCACCTGGTTGGCCAGATGAGACCGTTATGGTGATGCCGTCAGCGCTGTTTCATGCAGCGCTCATGACAGCAAGCTTCCATTTTCTGACACTTGGGCGCGGGCGCATGCCCTAAGGGGTTACCTTAGGGCGTGATTTCCACCTGTGTGGTTTGTTCAATGTCTTCCCATGGCCCGTGATCGACATGCACTGTACCGGTCCACGTCCCTGGCATAAGGCCCTCTTCCGGTATTTCCTTACCGACATACTGGAAGAAGAACTGCTTCTTCTCTTCTATCACCACATCCTGGTTCAGGAAGGTATCGCCGTTCGGGTCAACAATCTTGAAATGCCAGGTATCGCCGCGGCGTACATGGAAGGCCCGTGCCGTCAGGATCAGCGCGTCACCGGTTGCCGATAGCGTGGTGGCGCCCGCTTGCCAGATGTCGCCCTGGGCGCGGGGTTCGCTGCTGAATTGCACAGGCAGCAGAACGAACGGGTCATGCTTAACAGGTTCTTTCCAAAGCGGCGCAGCATCGTTTTCACAACCGCCTTCAAAAACGCCGCCATCGAAAGGATCGACATCCGTTTTGCCCCGCCGTGCCATAAAGTGCAGATGCGGGAATTCTGTTTGTCCGGAAAGGCCCACTTCCGCAATCATGTCACCGGCGCTTACGGTGTCGCCCTTGGCTACCTTCAGGCTACCTTTCTTGAGGTGGCAATATTGGGTCTGCCATCCATTCCCGTGGTCAAGAATGAGGGCGTTGCCGCATTCCTTGCCGTCAATGTCATTGGCATCAAAGTCTTTCGTGGAGACATCGTCCATGCCGTCACGCAGGCGCAAGACGGTTCCCGGCGCGGCGGCCAGTACGGCTACACCGGCTTCCATCCTGCCAAGGTCGGACAGTGTGATGTCCGTTCCCTTGTGCCCATTTTGCGTGTTGGTGCCACAAGAATAGTCAGCCGCAACGTCGCCGGCTTCACGGTCCATGAAGCGGGCGATCCAGCAATTCTCTCCCGGCACGCAGGCAAGCGGAAATGAAAGTGCCAGAGAAGGCTTTGTCGCGGCTGTGGTGGTGCTTTTGGGCGTATCCGCCGAAGCTGCGGGAACATCTTTTTGGGACTCTACAGCCACGTCTTCCGCTTCTGGAGGTATATAGGGCTCATCCCTAAGGATAATTTTTATGGTCAAGACGGTCGCCAACCCGATAAAAAGTACACCTGCCACCAGTCCGGGTTTGTTATAGAGATCCCGCATTTTTCTTGCCGCTCCTTTTGCGTTTTTGCGGACCACACCAAACACCACTGGCCTCTAGGATACAAGGGCAAAAATTCCTACTCCGAGGCCTTTTCCTCTTTCCTCACGCGAAGCCGTTGGGCATATAAAGTGCCATGGAATTTCTGCCGGAAACAATTGGCCTTCTGGATGCAGCCCTTCTTGTGGGGGCTAGTTTCTTTACGTCGTTTCTTTCGGCATCAATGGGACTTGGGGGCGGCGTTACGCTGTTGGCGGTGATGGCGCAGGTGATGCCTGCGCTTGCAATTGTGCCAGTGCATGGTGTGGTGCAGCTGGGGTCAAATGCTGGCCGAGTCTTCTTGATGCGTGAGCATATCAATTGGCGGATTGTCGCCTATTTCTTTGGCGGTAGCCTTGTTGGCGGGCTTGTGGGTGGGCAGATTGTGGTAACGCTGCCCGCTGCCACGCTTCAGCTTGTGCTGGGGCTTTTCATTCTGTTCACCCAGTGGGGACCGATGCCGAAGCCGTCAGCTGACAGCAGGGGCATGGGGGTTGTGGCCACAAGCGGTATCCTGTCCACGCTTCTGACCATGTTTGTTGGTGCCACGGGGCCTTTTGTGGCCGTGGTTATCAAGCTTTTTGGCCTGTCCCGGTTTGCGCATGTGGGCACTTTTTCAGCGTGCCTTGTAACCCAGCATTCAATCAAGATTGTCGTGTTCGGTATTCTGGGTTTCGCCTTCGGGGCATATGTACCCTTGATGGCCGCCATGGTTGCAACTGGCTTTATGGGCACGTGGGCAGGGCGGCATTTTCTGGTGAAATCGACGGATGAGCGCTTCGGCCGCTGGCTGAATGTTATCCTTAGCCTTCTGGCCGCCCGCCTTTTGTGGAAAGCGGCCGAAGGATTGCTTGGCTAGACGCTAGTCTGGTCGGCTCGCTTTTTCAACCAGGCCTGAAAGGCCCTCGCGCCGGGCCAGTTCGCGTGCCACGTCTTCCAGTGTGAAACCCTGGGACTTGAGCAACACCATCAGGTGGAACAGCAGGTCTGCGCTTTCGGTGACGATTCCCACATCATCGTTCATCGCCACGGCCATCGCCGTTTCAACCGCTTCTTCGCCAACCTTCTGGGCGATCTTGCAGGGCCCTTTTTTATAGAGCTTGGCCACATAGCTTTG
>JABXIM010000069.1 GCA_013373085.1 Oceanospirillaceae bacterium
CCAGAAGCCTATGAGGATAGTCAGTTCGAACAGTATGAGCGTGACGAGGCGGCTTGGCAGAAGCACGTCGATGAGGGACGGGAGGGGCGTAGATGGCCGCGTTAAGCTACGGGCGCCGCGCTTCTAAAGCTGCCTAGCAAATGAGGAGGATTTGCTCGGCTTCCAATGCGCATTGTTCCTGGCTTGGCCTACGGTCACTGTCAGCCTTGTGCGGTCACTCGAGCGAGCCGCAGCATGACGGCACCCGCCTGGACGACACGAAGGGCGGATAGCGGTCGTTCGCTGCATGAACGAACAGCCTAGGGTCAATCAATCAAAGCTGACATTCATTGTCGCTTGGCGGATCAGAGATTTTGCCATAAATGGGTTTAGGCGGCATGCACCTGACAAAGGTCGAGCCGCAGGCCAATCAATACCGGTATTGCCGAATGGAGATCGTGCTTGGCCTCCTCGGCGATTGGGGTTTGATCTGGGAATGGGAATGGGAATGGGGACGGATTGGCGGCGGCGGTCGCTGTCGAACCGACTGGTTCGCCTGAGAAGAAGACCGCCAAAGAAGCTCGGTTTGAGCTTCATATACAGAAGGCAAAGCGGGGTTATGTGTAGGTTTTGTAGTTGAGCACTTTCAATGGGGTGGTATATTTTTGTTAAAGCCCAACTTCGCACTGTTTCTAACTAGGCACCGCTTCAATCTTCGCGATGTGCTGCCGACTGTGTCTAACGGTTTAACGCTGCATGACTTTGAAATAGCTAAACATTTCCCTCCTAACCAAATATTCAATTGGCATGGAGGGGACGGGCAGCTTGCAGAGTTGGGGCGGGCTTTTGCTGTTGCGCAATACATGGCAGAAAACGGCGTCGGGGAAACCGAGGGTTTCACATTTTATACTTCTCTCCTCAGTGACGAGGCATGGGAATTCGCGCTGCGTTTCTCTCCTTACTCCAAAGTTGATAATGCTCTAAATAATCTCGAGCGCGTGCATGCAGCCATGCGAGAATCTTGTATTGGTTTGAATACTGCGATGGCTGGTATGGCTGCGGCAATGGAGCTTCATGACCGCGACACATCAGCTTACGTACGCGAACAGTCTAAGGCTACATCAAATCTCCTCACATTCTCTGCCCTGTACGCTTCGTATATTGAGGTGTGTTATCGAATAAGGGACTATTGCGGTCTGAAGGAGAGTCAGGCTTATCGGCGTGCAATTGGACGGCTTATTGGTGAAGAATCCGGAGAACACGACTTTGCTAAGGGGTTAAGGAATTTTATTCTCCATTATCATCTAGTGGAACCCTCCGTGACTATCTCTTGGGGCGATGAACGCACGGTGAAGCTTCTCTTGAACTCTAACGCGTTATTGTATGGCGGTTTTGATTGGACCACTAATGCTCGTCTATATATCCAAAAGCAGAAGGACCTGGACGTTATCGCGACAACAAATGTTGTCCTGCGAAACGTTAATCGGATAGTACGATTCCACCGAAAAATGGCCGACAAGAAACTTCGGGATTCAAAGCGGGCTTTTGACACATATCGACATGAACGCTCCAGATATAAGCACCTATCAAAATCCGTTACAGATATGGGTGCAATTTTCAAACGCCCAACCACTATTCTATCCAGAACTGTGGACGAAAATCTCATTGAACAAGCGTTAAATAGCACATTGTCTGAAGATGATGTTCGTACTGTCCTTGCCACTCTGGCAGATCGCTTCCGAAACCTGTCAGATGACGCGAAGGCTGCTATCTCTCTTGAGGTTGAAGAGTTATTAAAGAAGAACCCGAGATACCCAAATGGCGGAGCGTTTTTGAATGGGAGGAAGTGGACCTGACGTTTATATCAGTCCACTAAAGAGGTAACATAATGAAACCTTTTCGTCGCAACCTCAGCTTTCGGGAAGCTGCGCTGCGGCGTTGGCGTCTTTCATGATTGGCCGGAAAGGGCCGACCATGTCGCCAGCCGGATACAGGACCGTGCAGATGTTCCGCGGTGTCCGACGGCAGCTAAGAGCTCAACTTGACTGATGACGGGTCAGGCACAAAAATCAGCTAAACGCAGGGTAGCGGGCGTAGGAGCTGACGAGCAAGACAGTGATAGGCTCGGGCAATGGACCTCAGGACACAGGGTCGTGCAAACCGGTGGATTGTAACGCCGGTCAGCCACAGGAGAAGGCGGAGAAATGGCCGATAACTTCAATTACATCTCGTTTGGTAACGTCGACTACGTCAATGGGGTGACACAAGTCGGTATGAGCCGCGGTCGCATGTTCGAGTACACGCCAACGGAACTCGCGAATGGGTTGGAGGGCCTTGGTGACGAAGCGCTCGCCTTCCTTATGACATTACCAACATTCTTGTGCAGCGAAGTTTGGCGGGCAGACGGCGGTGCAACGATGCTGGTGCGCTTCGGTCGGCTCGCGAATATCCAAGCCAATCGCAAGGAGGTACTGGCAGGGTTCGAACCGATCATCGAGTTCGGCGAGGTTACTTTCGCTAGTGTCGATGATGCAACTGAGGCCTTTCGAGCGGACGGATTCCAACTCTACCGCACACACTGGGCGGTGCGAGAAGGCGAGGCAGGACCGATCCTCCAGGCTCTAGCCGAACGCAAACCGGAATCTGCGCCCGAGGTAGAAGAATTCTTGGGTGGCGAACAGGTTGCCCCAACCGCGCCGCCGCCGGAGCGCAAGAAGAACATCATTGCCGCTGTCAGCGATGTGGAGGGATTTCTCGCGGCCCTGCAGGGGTTGCCTTCGAGGGATGAAGCAGAAATCTTCTATCGTGGACACGAGGACGCGAACTTCGCGTTGACACCTTCTGTAATGCGGAAGTGGCCAGACGGCAGTTGGCAATTCTTGTCGAGCGAAGATCGTCTCAGTAAAGAGCTGCTCATCGCTCATTACGAAGAGTTTCAGAGCGATCAATATTGCTTTGACCGCCTAGTCCGCATGCAACATTTCGGTCTGCCCACGCGACTACTCGACATCTCAGGCAATCCCTTGATCGCTCTATTTTTCGCTTGCTATGGCAAGCAAGAATTAATGAATGTTCCGGGTGAAGTGATCATTTTTAGGGTGCCTGAGGCGAAGGTTAAATATTATGATTCCGATACAGTAAGTTGCCTTTCGAATCTATCTAACCTCAGCTATGAGCAAAAGAATGAAATAGACCTCGCACTGAATATCCATTCTTTCAACGAAAGCGAGGTCGCGGGCAAGCTGTTACATCACATTAAGTCCGAGAAAGGGTTCTTCGAACCTCGAATAGACCCAGATCATCTAGGCTCGATCGTGTGCGTGAAAGCCAAACACACCAACACCCGTATAAAACCCCAATCGGGCGCATTTCTCCTGTACGGTCATGGCGCGATGCTACCCGACTCAGGCCAAGACGGATTGGAAATATCACGCATCACGGTTACCAATAAGCAAGGCATCCTCGATCAGCTTGATGCTCTCAACATCAATGCAACAACTGTCTATCCCAGTATTGATCAGACCGCAGAGCATCTGAAGGCGCGATACATGCGGGCGCAAAGCACTCCTTGAACGTTTGCGAGGCGACAGATTTCAACCGACCTCAATAAGTAGAAGCTTCGATATTCGCCTGATCATTAGCGACAGGACGTTGGCAGGCAGCTTCCACGCAGGAAAAACCATTTTGGAATTTCTGAAGTTGGCTGACTGCTGCCTTTACCTTTGGGAACGGGAGCGGTGGCCGGTCCGCGGAGTGAGCGTCAATACAGCCCAGATTTTGCACCCGCGTCGAATATCCGGAAAGCAGGCTGCGACCGCAGCACCTGGGTTGGAAGCTGGATGTCGGCTCAGGGCCGTTCTACACCCGAAGCAAACCTATTTGCATGAGTACGCATCCGCATGACTGACAGTACCATCTGCATCAGAAACGGTCTGCGTCAAGACAAAGGCATTCCCGCCGATTTCCGCCACCGAGTTTCGAACTTTATTAAGAGCGCTTTGCGCATCCCCAGCAACAGTAAGGCCGAAAAACTCTGACCCAGACACCGGACCAAGGAAACTGCAATTTTCCGCGCCTGCCAGTGAGATTTGCCGAACCGAGACAGCTTGGTTCGTGAGCTCTGTGCTGCAGGCGGATAGGAAAGCCACGGCAGTAATCATCGAATAGAAAGTCTTCATCACTGATGTCCAAAAAGTTCCTTTATGCGACTTTGCAGCACAAGCCTAGGTTCGGCAACCATAAGTCTTGTCGTTGAAATGCTCCACTTGGGCGGCGCCATTGGTCGCTGAACGTGGCGTCTCCGATGCGCCGCATATCTGATAGCGAAAGTCGGGTTTGACGTTCTGCAGTGCGGCAATGTGAAGAGGGGCCAAGGTCAGCAAAGGGCCGTCACGGAACCTTGCAGATTGTCGCCTTGCATGACAACCGCTTGACCTCCAATCTGCGTGCATGCAAGCAAGAGGAAAAGATATGAGCGCTCGGTTATCGACCGCCATACGTATTGGCGATGCCGCAACGGC
>JABXIM010000183.1 GCA_013373085.1 Oceanospirillaceae bacterium
CCGATGGATTCCGTATCGGCGTTGATGGTGAGGGTGGGGCCGAGTCTCCCACAGTCCGTGCACGAGTGCCGGAAGCCGCGCCAGCCCCTCCACCCTGACAAGTTCATTTCTGAACCAGTCAGGGAAACCATACAAGCCGCGTACCCGAAGGGCACTTCCCCGCGGCGAACAGGTATGGCATTGAGCCAGCTTCATTCGCCCGGAGGCCGGGCACCCACGGCTGCCGATCAGTCTTCGTCGATCGGCTCGTCGGTCTCGTCGTTCACGGTACGCTTCATCTCGTTGAGACTGGCGTGGCGCACGTCGGTACCGCTGACCAGGTATACCAGGTGCTCGGCGAGGTTGCAGGAGTGGTCGCCGATGCGCTCCAGTGCGCGCAGCACCCAGATCACGTTCAGCACGCTGCTGATCGAGCGCGGGTCTTCCATCATATAGGTTGCCAGCGAGCGCATCGCGGTGCGGTACTCACGGTCGACCGCCTTGTCCTGCTTGGCGACCTGGTAGGCCAGCTGGATATCGCTGCGGGCGAAGGCCGTCAGCACGTCCCGCACCATGGCACGGACCAGGGTGCCGATATGACGGACTTCCTGATAACCGCGCGGCGATTCGCCGGCGTTGACCAGTTCGATCGCGTGCCGGCTGATGCGGGTGGCTTCGTCGCCGATCCGCTCCAGATCGGATGCGGCGCGGCTGATCGCCATGATCATGCGTAGATCGCTGGCCGCCGGCTGGCGGCGGGCAATGGTGCGGGTGCAGTGCTCGTCGATCAGCAGCTCCATGTCGTTGGTTTGCTTGTCGACCCTCAGCGACTGCTCCGCGAGTTCGGCATCGCCGCCCAGCAGTGCCTCGATGCCATCATGTACCTGGCGCTCGACCAGGCCGCCCATGGTCAGCAGTTCGGTGCGGATCTGTTCCAGTTCCTCGTTGAACTGCTGGGAAATATGAGCGCTGTAACCGTCCTTTTCGAATTCCACCACGGTGTCGTCTCCGTCTGTGTGTTGCTATCGCACCGGCCCCGGGGTGACGGGGGCCGGTCTGAGCCTGACTCGGCTGGAATTTAGCCGTAGCGGCCGGTGATGTAGTCTTCGGTCTGTTTCTTCACGGGGTTGGTGAAGAGGGTATCAGTCACCCCGAACTCGATCAGGTCGCCCATGTACATGAAGGCGGTGTAGTCGGAGACTCGCGCCGCCTGCTGCATGTTGTGGGTGACGATAGCGATGGTAAAGTCCTTTTTCAGCTCGTGGATCAGTTCTTCGATCTTCAGTGTCGAAATAGGGTCCAGCGCGGATGCCGGCTCGTCGAGCAGCAGCACTTCCGGCTTCACCGCGATGGTGCGGGCGATGACCAGTCGCTGCTGCTGACCACCGGACATGCCCAGCGCGCTCTCGTGCAGTCGGTCTTTGACCTCATCCCACAGCGCCGCCGAACGCAGTGCCCACTCGACGGTTTCGTCGATCAGACGCTTTTTCTTTACGCCCTGGATACGCAGCCCATAAGCGACGTTTTCATAAATCGACTTGGGGAAGGGGTTCGGCTTCTGGAACACCATGCCGACGCGACGGCGCAGTTCGGCGACGTCCACGGCCCGGCCATAGATATTATTGCCATCCAGCAGGATCTCGCCGGTGATGTTGCAGCTGTCGACCAGGTCGTTCATGCGGTTGAAGCAGCGCAGCAGCGTCGATTTACCGCAACCGGACGGGCCGATGAAGGCCGTCACCCGGTTTTTCGGAATCAGCATGTCGATGCCGTGCAGCGCTTCCTTTTCGCCGTAGCACAGGCGCAGGTCCTTGACCTGCAGCGTGATCTCCTCGTCTTCCAGACACAGCTCGCGCTGATCGCGCTGCATGGCGGAGATGTCGATGGCGTGGGTTTTGATATCGGTGGTCATGTCTCGAAACCTTTGTTAAGCGGCGTTACATTTCCAGCGCTTTGTATTTTTCGCGCAGGTGGTTGCGGATCGCGATAGCCGAGAAGTTCAGCAGTGCGATAACCACGACCAGCAGCAGTGCCGTGGCGTACACCAGCGGACGAGCCGCTTCCACGTTCGGACTCTGGAAGCCCACATCGTAGATGTGGAAGCCCAGGTGCATGAATTTCTGATCCAGGTGCAGGTACGGATAGTTCATATCGAGCGGCAGGCTCGGCGCCAGCTTGACCACACCGACCAGCATCAGCGGGGCCACTTCGCCGGCGGCTCGGGCGATCGCCAGGATGACACCTGTCATGATAGCCGGGCTCGCCATCGGCAGCACCACTTTCCACAGCGTTTCGGCCTTGGTGGCGCCCAGCGCCAGCGAGCCTTCACGCACCGCGCGCGGTATACGCGACAGACCCTCTTCGGTGGCGACGATGACCACCGGTACGGTCAGCAGCGCCAGCGTCAGCGAGGCCCACATCAGGCCGCCGGTACCGAAGGTCGGTGACGGCTTGGCTTCGGGGAAAAAGAGGTCGTCGATATGACCGCCCAGGAAGTAGACGAAGAAGCCGAGGCCGAAGACACCGTAGACGATCGACGGTACGCCGGCGAGGTTGTTAACGGCGATGCGGATGACGCGGGTCAGGAAGCCCTGCTTGGCGTATTCGCGCAGGTAGACTGCGGCAACGACGCCAAACGGGGTCACCATCACGGACATCAGCAGCACCATTAGCACGGTGCCGTAGATGGCCGGAAAAATACCGCCTTCTGTGTTGGCCTCGCGCGGGTCGTCGGAGACGAATTCCCAGATTTTGCCGGCATAGTGCCCGATCTTGTCCAGGGGACCCAT
This sequence comes from Oceanospirillaceae bacterium, assembly GCA_013373085.1. Lineage (GTDB taxonomy): Bacteria > Pseudomonadota > Gammaproteobacteria > Pseudomonadales > Balneatricaceae > Marinobacterium_A. The sequence continues at coordinate 2,769 of JABXIM010000183.1, forward strand.
GGCGTTGGGCAGGAAAGCGCGCACCACCTTGGCGACCTGGATTTCGACGATACTGCCGTTGGCGACCTCGGCGGTGAAGCTGTCACGGTTCATCGCGGTATTCAGTTCCAGCAGCTGCGACTGCAGGACTTCGTACTCGGCATTGAGCTCGGCGCGGCGGGCTTCGATATCGGCGTAGGGCGCCGGGTCGGTAACGTTTTGCAGTTCCAGCGAACGTTGCTTGAGGCGCAGCCGCTCGATCTCGTAGTTGATAGCGCCGATTTCGCCTTTCTGGATGTTCTGGATCTGGTCGTGCAGGTCTCGGGCGCGCTCGATGCGGCGCTGCAGCTCGTTCCAGAGTGCGGTGGAATCGGCGCTCGGTTCATAACCGTTGTACTGTGCGACCAGCTCGCCCTGCTGCTTGACCGAGCGCAGGTAGCCGTAGAGGTTGCCCCATTCCTCGCGTTCGGCGACGAACAGAGTTTCCGGGTAGCTGCGGGCGGTGACATGGGCGTCGATGGCCCAAACAAAGTCGGCGCCGGTGACGTCGCGGTTACCGACCTTGAACAGGTCGCGCTGCATATGGTCGATGCCTTCGGGCACTTCGATGCCCGAGTCGCGCAGCTGGCTGGCCGGTACCATTTCGGATTCGACCAGCTCGCCGATCAGCACTGACTGCTGGCCGGCGTGGCTGTAGGTGGCACGCACCACGTCGGCGGGCCAGAAGTGGCCCAGACCGCGGACCGCGATCAGGCCCAGCAGGCCGATCACCATGATAACGCTGATGGCGACCGCGCCGGCGTTAAGCCAGACCCAGGGGGAGCCGGAGCGGGTCCATTCGGAGAGGGAAATTCGCATGTTCTGATTCCTCTTGAGGCCCGGTTAAAGGGAGCCGTACTTCTGGCGCAGGTGCTGGCGGATGCTTTCCGCCAGGGTGTTCACCACGAAGGTGAACATGAACAGCACGAATGCAGCCAGGAACAGGATTCGGAAGTGGGTACTTCCGACCTCGGACTCGGGCATTTCAACCGCGATGTTCGCGGCCAGGGTACGCATGCCCTCGAAGATATTGACGTCCATGATCGGAGTGTTGCCGGTGGCCATCAGCACGATCATGGTCTCCCCGACCGCGCGACCCATACCGATCATCACCGCCGAGAAAATACCGGGGCTGGCGGTCGGCATCACCACACGCACCAGTGTCTGCCAGGGGGTCGCGCCCAGCGCCAGCGAGCCATAGCTAAGGCTCTTCGGTACTGCAAAGATGGCGTCTTCGGTGATCGAGAAGATGGTCGGGATCACCGCGAAGCCCATGGCGATGCCGACGACCATCGCGTTGCGCTGGTCGTAGCTGATACCGAGTTCATTGCTGATCCAGAAGCGCATGTCGCCGCCGAACAGCAGGTTCTCGATGGGGCCGGCGATGGCGAAACTGAACATCGTCGCCAGGATGGCGACCGGTACCAGCAGGGTGACATCCCAGCCGTCCGGCAGCAGGAAGCGGATGCGGTTTGGCATCTGCGCCCAGATGAAGGCGAAGGTGAGGATCGACAGCGGCAGCATAATCAGGGTCACGAAGATCCCGGCAAGGTTCAGCTCCATGAACGGTGCCAGCCAGAGACCGGCAAGGAAACCGAGGATGACGGTCGGCAGCGCTTCCATCAGTTCGATCATCGGTTTGACCTTGCGGCGCAGACCGGGTGCCATGAAGTAGGCCGTGTAGATGGCGCCGCAGATGGCCAGCGGGGTAGCCAGCAGCATGGCGTAGAAGGCGGCCTTGAGAGTACCGAACGCCAGTGGTGTCAGGCTGTACTTGGGCTCGAAATCGTTGTTCGCAGCGGAGGACTGCCAGATGTATTCCGGCTCTTCATAGCCTTCGTACCAGACCTTGCTCCAGAGCGCGGACCAGGATATTTCCGGGTGTTCGTTGTGCACGGCCCAGAATTGCAGATCGCCGTCCTTTTCCAGCAGCAGAGCATTGGAGCGCGGCGCATAGGCGATATGGTCGACGCCGCCGTCGACAACTTTTTCGGTCAGGACATTGCGGTCCGCTGTGGTGTTGAACAGGCGCAGGGTGCCCTCGCTGTCAACGGTGGCGAAGCCCTTGCGGCGATGCTCGATGGCGAAACCCGTCAGTGCCTCGCCGCCGTCCTCGAACTCGCGGATGCGGGTCAGATCCCAGCTGCCCTGATCGTTACGCACCAGGAACCACTGCGATACCAGGCCCTTATCGTCGGCCAGCATCAGCGAGCTGCCGCCGAGCAGCAGTTCGAACTGGCGGATCTCGCCAGTGGTGGCGGTCAGTACCTGGGTGGTGCTGGCGCCGCCGCTGGCCTGCAGGTCCTCGACCACGAGCTTGCCGCCCTGGGCGGCGATCAGCAGCCAGCGCTTGCCTGGCATCAGCAGCAGCTTGGTCGGTTTGACGCTCTGGTTCGGCAGCAGCTGGCTGTCGAATTCGGTTTCGACTTCGCCCGTGAGGAAGTTCTCGGTCAGCTCGACGTCGGTCTGTGTCAGTACGCCGCCGCTACCACCGACCAGACGCCAGCTGTCACCGTCGCCATTGGCCGCCAGCAGGTCGAGCGGCCGGTCGCCGACGGCGATCGGTGCCTGACCCAGGGGGTAGGCGATCTCCGGAGTGAGGACGCGCTTGCCTTCCGGGTAGGACGCCTTGTAATCGTGGCGCAGCACCAGCGCGGTCCCGTCACTCAGGCCCAGGGCGAACAGGCGGCGGGCGTCGGAAATGGAGGCGACGCTGCGAATGCCGACGCCTTCCGGCAGGTCCAGCGTCTGCTCGCTGACCACATCACCGCTGCGGGTGTCGAAAAACACCAGCGAGGCGTTGTCGGTCAGGCGCAGGCCGATTTCAGCCTGCTCTTCCATAGCGAGGTACAGCGTCTTGCCGCCGCCGGGCAGCTCATAGGGCGCCACGGCCGTGCCGTTCTGCTGCCAGGGTTCGACCTCGGCCGAACGGAACAGGGGCAGGACTTCGTACAAGAGATAGAAAAAGATCAGCAGTATCGCGATGATCACGCTGATACCGCCGATACCGATGCCGAGTGTGGCGATACGGTCCTTTATCGCGCGCACCTTGCGATGGCGTCGGGCGGACGAGGTATCGAAATCGAGATCGGGTACGTTGGCTGTGGCTTCTTGGCTCATGGCGCAGGGTCCCGGGAAGGCTTCTGAAATAACGGCGCTACGATAGTGTAGGTTTATGACGGAAATGTTACAGGCGCTAGACAAAAAGATGCAGGGGAAGTCGTTGCCAACTTCCCCTGCATTTTCAGGCGATCGCCGGGGCTGTTACAGGCCCAGGTCAGCCATCTGCTTTTCGACGACCTTGGCCGGCAGCGGGATGTAACCGTCCTTGACGACGACTTCCTGACCGGTCTTGGACAGTACCAGTTTCAGGAATTCACGCTCGATCGGCTGCAGGTCTTCGCCCGGCTTCTTGTTGACGTAGACGTACAGCGAGCGGGCCAGCGGGTACTTGCCAGTGATAGCGTTTTCCGGAGTCGCTTCGACGAAGGCGTCACCTTCTTTCTTGGCCAGCGGCAGGGCGCGGACGGAAGCGGTCTTGTAGCCGATACCGGAGTAGCCCAGTCCGTTCAGGGAAGTGGAAACGGACTGAACGACAGATGCGGAACCCGGCTGTTCGTTGACGTTGTTACGGAAGTCGCCCTTGCACAGTGCGTGTTCCTTGAAGTAACCGTAGGTGCCGGATACCGAGTTGCGGCCGAACAGCTGGATGCTCTTGTCGGCCAGAGCGCCGGAAACACCCAGCTGGCCCCACTTGGTAACGTCTTCAGGAGCACCGCACTTGCGGGTCGCAGAGAAGATGGAGTCGACCTGCGACATGGTCAGGCCTTCGATCGGGTTGTCCTTGTGCGCGAACACCGCCAGGGCGTCAACGGCAACGGCGACCGGGGTCGGCTTGTAACCGAACTTCTGTTCGAAGGCTTCGATTTCCTTGTCCTTCATCATGCGCGACATCGGGCCCAGGTTGGAGGTGCCTTCGGTCAGTGCGGGCGGTGCGGTAGAGGAACCGGCAGCCTGGATCTGGATGTTGACGTTCGGGTAGGCGCGCTTGAACTCTTCGGCCCACAGAGTCATCAGGTTGGCCAGGGTGTCGGAACCAACGCTGGACAGGTTACCGGATACGCCGGACGCTTTCTCATAGGTCGGCAGGTTCGGATCGAGCAGGTCGGATGCGCCTGCGGTCATGCAGGTCGCGGTCATGGCGACAGCGGCAAACAGCTTCTTCATCGGTTTCATGTTTATGCTCCTGATTGGTTGAACCGTTAGCGTTCAAGCTTCGAGTGGCGCCCACTATAGGGGTGATCTATGACAGTAATGTGACAGCCGTGCGAGGCGTCGTCTCTGGGCGACTGTGGCTGTGAATCCGCTGCCGGGTAGTGATTTGTGCAGCTGCGAAGACTAAAATCTGGGCATCACTCAATTTCAGCTCGGACGCCCGAAAATGCCCATAAATGATGACAATCTCCTGGTACCGGAAGGCGAACTCAGCCTGAAGCTGCCCGCCAGCAACGACGCCACCAACATGTTTGGCGACGTTTACAGCGGCTGGGTTGCTGCTCGCGCGGTGGAGGCGGCCGAGATCCGGGCCGCCAAGATCGCCGAGGGACGCATCGCCACTGTCTCGGTCGGTGGCATGGATTTCATGTCGCCGGTGCTGGTCGGTACCATTCTCAGCTTCCATACCCGTGTCGTCGAGCAGGGGCGGAGCTCGATGCGCATTGCCGTAGAGGTCTGGGGGCGCTGCCCGGACGGGCGTGAACGACGCAAGGTGTCGGAAACCGAGTGCGTGCAGGTTGCCATCGACGACAAGGGCCATATTCGCCGGTTGCCGCCGCAGGCCGATTGAGGTCATCGCGCCCACCGCCTGCTTTACGTGCCGTAGGGTAGAATGAGTAAAGGACTCCAGGGACGGAGGAGCCCGGGCGAAGCAGGATGCCCGAGCTTACCGAATTCCACCGTTATATCGACGGCAGGGCCAATATGGCGGAGGGGGAGCATGAAAGCACGGCTGCTGAAAATGGGCCTGTCGACGCTGCTGGGATGGCGGCGCCAGGGCTACTTCATTCCCTACCGCTACGCCGACAAGGTCGATACGGTCGGCGGTCCCTATCCGGCGATCGAGCGGTTGTTCGATCGACAACGGGGCGACTTTTCCCGGTTGCTGGCGGCGACGGCAAACTACCTGCCGCAGCTACAGGCCTTTTCCCATGCCCTTCCCCCGGCGCCGCGCTGGCAACAGAGCTGGTTTCCGCGTCTCGACGGCGCCATTGCGTATGGCCTGACCCGGATGACGGTGCCTGCGCGCATCATAGAGGTCGGCTCCGGCCACTCCACCCGCTTCTTTCACCGTGCTTGCCTTGATGAAGGCTTCGAATGCCGGTTGACGGCTATCGATCCGGCTCCCCGCGCGGACCTCGAGCAGTTGCCGGTCGAGCTGCTGCGCCGCCCGTTGCAGCAGATTGACCCGGCTGTCTTCGCTACGCTCTGCGCCGGGGACATTCTGTTCGTTGATTCCAGCCACCTGCTGCTGCCGGGGTCCGACGTCGACTGGCTGCTCAACCGTGTCTGGCCGTCACTCGCGGAGGGTGTGCTGGTGCATTTCCACGATATCATGCTGCCGGACGGCTACCCTCAGGCATGGCACTGGCGTGGCTACAACGAACAGCAGGGTGTGGCGCCACTGCTGAATGGTGCCGCCACGCCACTGTGGGCGAGTCATTATGTGGTGACGCGGATGCGGCACGAGCTGGCACAGAGCCCGCTGGCCGGACTGCCGATACCGGACGAGGCGATCGAAACCAGCCTCTGGCTGCTTAAGACCACCCCCGCGATCTGAACCGGTGGCAGCGGGGCCTTCGCCGCGAGCCGGTGTCGCGGCGGGGCGCTGCTGCCACCTGACGCTTTCACAGACGCCTGTAGTTTGCCGCTTGAAGCTTTTTACATCGGTTCGAGGTTAGCGTAACCGAGGACCAGCCACTTGGAGCCCTCGGTGTCGAAGTTGACCTGCAGCCGCGCCTTGGCACCGGAACCCTCGTAGTTGACGACGATCCCTTCGCCGAACTTGGCGTGGCGCACACGCTGGCCGAGGCGGATCTCGCTGGCCGGCACCTCGGCGCTGGCCAGTGAACTCGAGCCGCTGTGGAACAGGCCCTGACCGCTATCGGGACGGGCCGTGAGCGGGCGTCTGACCTGGGCATTGAGGCGGACTTCTTCGATCAACTCGGTGGGAATCTCATGCACGAAGCGTGACGGCCGGTTGAAGGTCTCCTGGCCATGCAGACGCCGGGATTCGGCGTAGGTCAGGTAAAGTTTCTGCATCGCCCGGGTGATGCCGACGTAGCAGAGGCGGCGTTCTTCTTCCAGGCGGCCCGGTTCTTCGATCGACATCTTGTGCGGGAACAGGCCTTCTTCCATGCCGCCGAGGAACACCAGCGGGAACTCCAGGCCCTTGGCCGAGTGCAGCGTCATCATCTGTACGCTGTCCTGGTAGTCGTCGGCCTGCGCCTCGCCGGCATCGAGTGCGGCCTGGTCGAGGAAGGCGGTCAGCGGTGTACGCGCCACCGCGTCCTCGGTCTCGGTGTCTTCCTGCCAGCTGCCGGCGAACTGACGCGCGGCGGTGACCAGCTCCTCGAGGTTCTCTATGCGCGACTGCGCCTTCTCGCCTTTTTCCTTCTCGTGGTGCTCGATCAGACCGGACTTCTGGATCACGTGTTCGGTCTGTTCGTGCAGCGCGGTACCGACGGTGTCGGCGTCGAGCGCCTCGATCAGATCGAGGAAGGCGCGCAGCGCGTTGCTGGCCCGTGCCGGCAACAGTTTGTGCTCGAGTACCTCGCTGGCGGCGCGCCACATGCTGTGGCCCTCGGCGCGGGCACGCTCGCGCACGATCTCGATGGTACGGGTGCCGATGCCCCGGGTCGGTACATTGATCACCCGTTCCATCGCGGTGTCGTCATGGCGGCTGGCAATCAGGCGCAGGTAGGCCAGGGCGTTCTTGATCTCGAGGCGGTCGTAGAAACGCTGTCCGCCGTAGATGCGATAGGGCATTCCGGCGCGGATCAGCATTTCCTCGATGATGCGCGACTGGGCGTTTGAGCGGTACAGCACCGCGCAGTCGGCGCGCAGGTTGCCGTCCTGCACCCACTGCTGGATGCGGTCGACGATGAAGCGCGCCTCGTCCTGCTCGTTGAAGGCGGCGTAGAGCGACAGCGGCTCGCCATCGACGCCCTCGGTCCAGAGTTGTTTGCCGAGGCGGCCCTGGTTGTTGCCGATCACGGCATTGGCGGCCTGCAGGATACTGTTGGTGGAGCGGTAGTTCTGCTCCAGCCGGATGGTCTCGGTGCCGGGGAAGTGTTCCGGCAGGTTCTGAATGTTCTCGATACGGGCGCCGCGCCAGCCATAGATCGACTGGTCGTCGTCGCCGACCGCCATCAGCTTGCGCTCATCGCCGCACAGCAGGCGCAGCCAGGCGTACTGGATGGCGTTGGTGTCCTGGAACTCGTCGACCAGGACATAGCGGAAGCGCTCCTGGTAGTGCCGCAAAAGCGCCGGCGAGCGGTCGCGCAGCAGCTCCAGGCTACGCAGCAGCAGCTCGCCGAAGTCGATCATGCCACCGCGCTCGCAGGCCTGCTCGTAGGCGATGTACATGTTCAGCATGGTGTGCTGGAACAGGTCGTGGGACGGTTCGATATGGGCACTGCGAAGCCCCTCGTCCTTCTGCGCGTTGATGTACCACTGGAACTGCCGCGCCGGCCAGCGCTGGTCGTCGAGGCCCATTTCCTTGGCCAGTCGCTTGATCAGCCGCAGCTGGTCGTCGCTGTCCATGATCTGGAAATTGTCCGGAAGACCGGCATCGCGCCAGTGGGCACGCAGCAGGCGGTGCGCCAGGCCGTGGAAGGTGCCGACCCACATGCCATGCGGGTTGAGCCCGAGCAGCTCCTCGATGCGGCCGCGCATCTCCCGCGCCGCCTTGTTGGTGAAGGTCACCGCCATGATGGAGTAGGGTGACAGGCCCTCGGCCTGGATCAGCCAGGCGATGCGGTGGACCAGCACCCGGGTCTTGCCGGAGCCGGCGCCGGCAAGCACCAGCAGGTTCTGCATCGGCGCCGATACGGCTTCGCGCTGAGCGTCGTTGAGGGAGTCGAGAATCGGGGTTACATCCATGGCGGCTGCGTTTGTGCTCGGGTTGGGCCGGGAGGGGCGCAGGTCGTCCATTCCCGGTGTCGATGGCTGTATGGGCGTCCAGTATTCTAACCCGCCGTGCAAACAGATTCATCCCGGAGTCTGCCTGCACGGCGTTACCGGCCGCTCAAGGCAGGCGAGAGGGGTGTTCGATGCGGAACTGCAGAATGCGCTTGAGTTCGGCCGGGTCCTTGAGCTTCATCTCACCGGTCTGGCGCCCGGCCTGCTCGAGCCCGAGCCAGGGAATCAGGCGCGACAGCCAGAAGCGCATCGCCGCGGTGCGGGTCAGCTGCGGCCAGGCCTCGCGCTCGTCGTCGGTGAACGGGCGCTCGGCGGCATAGGCCTGCAGCAGTGCCTGCTCGCGGCTGGCGTCGATAGTGCCGTCCGGATTGACGCACCAGTCGTTGGCGACAATCGCCAGATCGTACATCAGGTACGCGGTGGCGGCATTGTAGACGTCGAGGATGGCGGTCAGCTCGGTGCCGTCGAACAGCGCATTGTCGTGAAACAGGTCGCCGTGGATCGCGCCCATCGGCAGTTTCAGGTCCGACTCCCTGAGTTCGTCGAACAGACGCACTTCACGCAGCAGCAGCTCTGCCTCTTCGGCGTCGAGCAGCTGGGCGACGCGCTGGCTTTCACGGCGCCACCAGAAGATGCCGCGGTGCGCCTGGCGTTTCATGTAGAAATCGAGGCCGGCCCTGTGCAGCTGTGCCAGCGCCTTGCCGATAGCGGCGCAGTGCTCGGGGGTCAGTTCCTGTTGCGCGACGTGGTGGCCGTCGAAACGGCGCAGCAGCAGCGCCGGGCGGCCGTTGAGCTGCTTCAGCGCGATACCGTCGCGGTCCTTGAACGGTGCCGGAACCGGACAGCCGCGCTCGGCCAGCCAGGCGGTGAGTTCGACGAAAAAGGGCATCTCGTCTTGCGTGAACTCTTCGAACAGGGTCAGCACATACTGCTGCTCGCTGCCGTCCGGTGCCTTCAGCGTGACGAAATAGTTGGTGTTTTCAATGCCGCCTTCGATGCCCTTGTGGGTGACCAGCGTGCCGAGGTCAAAGTCGGCCAGCAGGCGGTTGAGGTCCTGTGCGGTTACTTCTGTATATACAGCCACAATATTACCAGCTGAAAATGACCCATTTGGGGATCAGGAGGGAGGAATTTTCTAATCGGGTGAATTCGTCATGGCTGCCCTCGACGGGCACCAGGTAGTACGGTTTGCCGACCGGCGGTACGACCTTGATTTCCCTGATTTTGCCGCCAACCCGGTATTCGTAGATGGTTTTTTCTTCCGCATGCCGGATGGTGATCTGCGGGGTCTCGGCTCCCTGCTCGGGCAGGGTCTCGGCCTGCGCCGGCGGCAGCACCAGCAGGCTGGCGAGCAACAGCAGTTTCTTCATCATTGTCCCGTACTCGTTGGTTTGGCTGGCGCTTATTTAATATGATTGAGCGCTGCAACACTATCCCTGGCCACGACAAACCTGGCCGCGCTACTACCACAAACATGGACTTACTATGCCCGAGCAGCAGCCCTCCCTCATTCTAGTCGACGGCTCTTCCTATTTATACCGCGCCTTTTTCGCCTCCCAGCAGGCGGATCTGCGCACCTCGGAAGGCTTCCCGACCGGCGCGGTGCGGGTCGTGACCTCAATGTTGCGCAGTCTCATCAAGCAGCATCCGCAGAGTCCGGTGGTGGTGGTGTTCGATGCCAAGGGCAAGACCTTCCGCGACGAGCTGTTCGAGGAGTACAAGTCGCACCGGCCGCCGATGCCGGACGACCTGCGCCTGCAGGTGGAACCGATCCACGACATCATTCGTGCCATGGGGCTGCCACTGCTGGTGGTGGACGGCGTCGAGGCCGACGATGTGATCGGCACCCTGGCGCGCCAGGCCAGTGCCGCCGGCATGGCGACGCTGATTTCCACCGGCGACAAGGACATGGCGCAGCTGGTGGACGAGCATGTCACCCTGATCAACACCATGAACGATTCCCGCCTCGATGTTGCCGGGGTGCAGGAGAAGTACGGTATTCCGCCGCATCTGGTGATCGACTTTCTGGCGTTGATGGGCGACAAGGTCGACAACATTCCCGGCGTGCCGGGCGTCGGCGAGAAGACCGCGCTCGCGCTGCTCCAGGGTATCGGCAGCATCGCTGACCTCTATGCCAATCTCGACAAGATTCCGGAACTCGGCTTTCGCGGCAGCAAGTCGATGCCGAAAAAGCTCGAGGAGAATCGCGGGATGGCGGAGCTTTCGTACCAGCTGGCAACGATCAAGACCGACGTCGAGCTGGACCTGGGCGTCAATGATTTCGGCCTGCCGGCGCCGGACAGCGACAAGCTGCTCGAGCTGTTCAAGCGCTTCGAATTCCGTTCCTGGGTGCGCGAACTGGAGGAGGGCGGTACCGCTGACCCCGGCAGCGGCGATAGCGCGGAGACGGTTGTAACAGTGCCGGACAACGTCGAATACGAAACGGTTCTCGATCAGGCCTCGCTGGATCACTGGCTCGGGGCGCTGAAAACCGCCGAGCTGTTCGCCTTCGATACCGAAACCACCAGTCTCGATTACATGCAGGCGGAGATAGTCGGCGTGTCGTTTGCCGTCGAGCCGGGCAAGGCCGCCTACGTGCCGCTGGCGCACGACTATGTCGGCGCGCCGGACCAGCTCGATCGCAATGCGGTACTGACGCAGTTGAAGCCGTTGCTCGAAGACCCGGCCCGACCGAAGGTCGGACAGCACATCAAGTACGACATGAACGTGCTGGCCCGTTATGGCATCGAGCTTAGGGGCGTGGCATTCGATACCATGCTGGAGTCCTACGTGCTGAACTCCACCGCCACCCGTCACGATATGGACAGTCTTGCCGACCATTACCTCGGCGTGAAAACGGTGCACTTCGAAGATATCGCCGGCAAGGGCAAGAAGCAGCTGACCTTCAACCAGATCGATCTCGAGCAGGCCGCTCCCTATGCCGCCGAGGATGCCGATATCACGCTGCGGTTGCACCGGGTGCTGCACGACAAGCTAAGTCGCGAGGGCGAACTGCTGAAGGTGTTCGAGGACATCGAACGGCCGCTCATCCCGGTGCTGTCGCGCATCGAGCGCAACGGAGCGCTGGTCGACGCCAACCTGCTGGGCAAGCAGAGCCAGGAACTGGCACAGCGCCTTACCGTGCTGGAACGGGAAGCCTTCGAACTGGCGGGCAAGGAGTTCAACCTGGGTTCGCCGAAGCAGCTGCAGCAGATCTTTTACGATGAGCAGAAGCTGCCGGTGCTGAAGAAAACGCCGAAGGGCGCCCCCTCGACCGCCGAGGAGGTACTGCAGGAGCTGGCACTGGACTACCCGCTGCCAAAGCTCATTCTCGAGCACCGGGGTCTGAGCAAGCTCAAGTCGACCTATACCGACAAGCTGCCGCAGATGATCAACCCCGAAAGCGGCCGTATCCATACTTCCTATCACCAGGCTGTGACGGCCACCGGTCGGCTGTCGTCCACGGACCCCAACCTGCAGAACATACCGGTGCGCAACGCCGAGGGGCGGCGTATTCGCCAGGCCTTCGTGGCGCCCGAGGGATGCAAGCTGGTGGCGGCCGACTATTCTCAGATCGAGCTGCGTATCATGGCGCACCTGTCCCAGGACAAGGGACTGCTCAACGCCTTCTCCCTGGGCGAGGACATCCACCGCGCCACGGCGGCGGAAGTGTTCAAGGTGCCCCTGGAAGAGGTGACGAACGAACAGCGACGCAGTGCCAAGGCGATCAACTTCGGCCTGATCTACGGCATGTCGGCATTCGGGCTCGGCAAGCAGCTGGGCCTGGGGCGTAACGAGGCGCAGAAATACATCGATCACTACTTCGAAACCTACCCCGGCGTACAGCGCTACATGGACGATATCCGCGAGCAGGCGCGCGAGAAGGGTTACGTCGAAACCCTGTTCGGCCGCCGCCTGTACCTGCCGGAGATCAATTCGCGCAACGCCATGCGGCGGCAGGCTGCCGAGCGCACGGCAATCAACGCGCCGATGCAGGGGACCGCGGCCGACATTATCAAGCGGGCGATGGTGCAGGTGTCCGACTGGCTGGACGGCGCTGAGTTCGACGCCAAAATCATCCTGCAGGTGCATGACGAACTGGTTTTCGAAGTGCAGGAAGGCCAGGTCGAGGCGTTCGTGCAGGAGGTCACCCGGCGCATGGCTGCGGCGGCAACGCTGGATGTGCCGCTGGTGGTGGATGCCGGAGTCGGTGCGCATTGGGACGAGGCGCACTGACGGCAGGCAGTGCTGTAAATTTTTTGCCCAAATTTGAACAGGGACTCGGAACTTTCGCGTCGATGAGAGTTCCGAAGTAGTGCAGAGTCACATTTTCACAAACATCTGTGCCATGGTGGTGGCTGCTGCCTATAAGAAGCATGCGTTGAAGCCCTGCATCTGCCTGTCATTCCCCTTCCAGGCATTTGTAGGGCTTCTTTTTGGTAGGTACCAACGTAGGCTGGGCGAAGCCGCCATGGCTGCTGTCTGAATGGTTCGCACTTTGTCTGTGGCGGCGCATCCCGTCATCGGGACCAGGCGTCCTGCACCGCGATCGATACGATAGGTTGCGACGTTACTACCGGGTAGGTTGGGTGCAGTGGCGCAGCCACGTAACCCAACAGCTTTTCGTGCATCCGGATGCCATTCGATCTGTACTGCGATCGATATGATGGGGTTCGCAATGCCCGATCGGTGCAGTGACCGTTAAGCATCCATCGGCTGCACCGCTCTACCCATCCTACGCTTCTACAATTCTGTCGCCGTCTCTTCCGCAGGTTCCGCTTCATCGTCACTCAGCAGCCATTCGCTCAGGCGCGCCTGCAGCTGCTCGACACCGCTTTTCTTCAGCGCGGAAAACGCCTGTACCGTTACCCCGTCACCCAGCCGTTCGCGCAATAGCTTGCGTATCTGCAGCACGGTGCTCTGCATTGGTCCTTTCTTGAGTTTGTCGGCCTTGGTCAGCAGCACGTGCAGCGGCATGCCGGTAGATTCGCACCAGCCGACCATCATTTCGTCGAACTCTTTCATCGGGTGGCGGATATCCATCACCAGTACCACGCCGCGCAGGCATTCGCGTTTCTGCAGATAGGCGTCCAGGTGTTTCTGCCAGTGCTCCTTCATGGCGATCGGCACCTTGGCGTAACCGTAGCCCGGCAGGTCGACGATGCGCAGGCCCGGCAGGTTGAGGTCGAAGAAGTTGATCAGCTGGGTGCGGCCCGGCGTCTTGGAGGTACGGGCCAGGCGCGAGTTGTTGGTCAGGGTGTTGATAGCGCTGGACTTGCCGGCGTTGGAGCGGCCCGCAAAGGCGACTTCGGCGCCCTGATCGTCGGGGCACTGACTGAGTCGTGCGGCGCTGGTATTGAAAACGGCGCTATTGAATTTGATAGGGTTTTCGGTGATCGACATGAGGGATCCGTGTGCTGGAACGGGTGGCTGCAGGCGCCATTATCCGTTCCAGTTTATGTGGGTATTGGCTATAATGCCGCAAAATTTTACCCGTGGCCGCGCCTGAGCTCCAGTCGTGGCGCTGCAGGAACCTAAAGTTTGCGCCGGTGCGCCGGAGTGGACTCCAACTTCAAATCACGAAAGAGTCTGGGTTAGTCGATGAACAAATTACTGATCAGCTTACTGTTGACCCTGGGAATCTCGGGATTGGCGCAGGCAGCCGGAGATGCTGCAGCAGGGCAGGCGAATACCGCTGTATGCGCCGGTTGCCACGGTGCAGACGGCAACAGCGTCGTGGGCAACTTCCCGAAACTGGCCGGCCAGAACGAGGCCTACCTGCTCAAGCAGCTCAAGGACATCAAGGGCGGCAATCGCCAGGTGGTGGAAATGACCGGTCTGCTCGATAACCTGAGTGATCAGGACCTCGAGAACATCGCAGCTTATTTCGCCAGCAAGAAGGTGCAGCTGGGTCAGGTCTCCCCGGATCAGCTCGAAGCGGGTCAGAAAATCTACCGTGCCGGCATCGCGGACAAGAACGTCGCTGCCTGTACCGCCTGCCATTCGCCGAACGGCACTGGCAACGCTTCCGCCGGTTTCCCGGCGCTGAGCGGCCAGCACCCGGATTACGTCAAGAAGCAGCTGATGGCGTTCCGGAACGAAGCGCGTGACAACGACCCCAACGGCATGATGCGTGATATCGCCGCCAAGATGAGCGACAAGGATATCGAAGCGGTCGCCAACTACGTGCAGGGTCTGCACTAAGACTGGCGCCAGTCGTTCAGGTATAGTTTGGAAAAGGCAGCTCAGGCTGCCTTTTTAGTGACCCAGGACGACGGTTGCTGAACTTTGGCCCTGCTGCGGGGTCCGCGTTACTTCAAGGATCTGTCGGAGAACGAGAAAATGCTGAAAAGACTGTGCGTTGGCCTGGTGGCCATGGTGATGTCGCTCGTGGTAGCGGCAGCGGAAGGCGAGCGTTTTCAGGATGGCAAGGATTACGTCACCCTGCCGTTTCCGGTGAAAACGGTCGACGAGAGCAAGATCGAAGTGGTCGAGATGTTCGGCTACCTGTGCCCGCACTGCAACGCCTTCGAGCCGCTGGTTCACAGCTGGAGCGAGAAGCAGGCGGATGACGTCGAGTTCGTCCGCATTCCGGTGGTGTTCGGCCGCAGCTGGGAGCCGCTGGCACGCTCCTACTATGTAGCGGAGCTGCTCGATGCCGTCGATCAGACGCATCAGGCGGTGTTCGACGCCATTCATCTGCAGAAGAAGCGCTTCACCAGCGAAGAGGATCTGGCCGAGTTCTATAGCAGCCTGGGCGTCGACAGCGACCAGTTCAGCAAGCTGTACAACTCGTTCGCCGTCAACACCAAGCTCAACCAGGGCGAGTCCAAGGCGCGCGGCTACGAGATCACCGGCGTCCCGACCATGGTCGTCAACGGCAAGTACCGCATAACCGCGGCGATGGCCGGCGGCCACAAGCAGATGCTGGAGGTCGTCGACTTCCTGGTCGAAAAGGAGCGCCAGGCAAAATAAGCCTCCTGAGCTCCGACGACAAAGCCGCCGCCAACGCTGGCGGCTTTGTTGTTTCTGGAGGGAGGCAGGGCTGGCCGGTGGCCGGTTGTCATCCTTTACCTGCCCTTGGTCAGAGGGCACACTTACGCTTCTTTTGCTGTCAGACAGGATTTCGTTCAGGTGCGTCGACTCCTCCGCATACTCAAGATCGCCAGGGTGATGGCGCGTTACCGGCTGGATACCTTTTTCGAGCAGGTGCCGCTGCCGTGGTTTGTCATGCTCTGGTTGCGGCTGCTGCCCTGGCGCTATCTAGTGCCGGCGACCCGGCCGGGTGGCGAGCGTTTGCGCCTGGCGCTCGAGGCGCTGGGCCCGGTTTACATCAAATTCGGTCAGATGCTGTCGACGCGGCGTGACCTGCTGCCGGACGATATCGCACTGGAACTGCAGAAACTGCAGGATCGGGTGCCGCCCTTCCCGGGCGAGGAGGCGCGACGGCTGGTCGAGCGTTCGCTGGGGCAGCCCGTCAATGTGATTTTTCAGCATTTCGACTCGGAGCCGCTGGCGTCGGCGTCCGTGGCTCAGGTGCATCTGGCAACGCTGCGAAACGGCCACGAAGTGGTAGTCAAGGTGGTGCGGCCGGGGATCGAGCGCACTATCCGCAAGGACGTGGATCTGCTTTACACCTTTGCTCGACTATTGCAGTGGGCATGGCCGGAGGGGCGACGTTTGCGTCCGGTCGAGGTCGTGTCGGAGTACGAGCAGACCATTTTCGACGAGCTGGATCTGCGCAAGGAGGCGGCCAACGGCTCTCAGCTGCGCCGCAACTTCGAGCAGTCGGATATCCTCTATATACCTGAAATCAACTGGGATCTGACCCGGCGGAATGTGCTGGTAATGGAGCGCATCCACGGTATTCCCGTTGCCGATATCGATCGCCTCAAGGGGTGTAACACCGACCTGAAGCTGCTGGCCGAACGCGGCGTGGAGATCTTTTTCACCCAGGTGTTCCGCGACAGCTTTTTCCACGCCGACATGCACCCCGGCAATATCTTCGTTTCCACCGAAGATCCCGGCAATCCGCGCTATATCGCCGTCGACTTCGGCATTGTCGGTTCGCTGACGCCCGAGGACCAGAGCTATCTGGCGCGCAATATCCTGGCGTTTTTCAAGCGGGACTATCGCCAGGTGGCGCAGCTGCATATCGATTCCGGCTGGGTGCCCGCCGACACCAACCTGTATGCATTCGAAACGGCTATTCGCAGCGTTTGCGAGCCGATATTCGAGAAGCCGCTGAAAGACATCTCCTTCGGGCAGCTGCTGCTGGGCTTGTTCCAGACCGCGCGTCGTTTCAACATGGAGGTCCAGCCGCAGTTGGTACTGTTGCAGAAAACGCTGCTGAACATCGAGGGACTTGGGCGGCAGCTCTACCCGGATCTGGACCTCTGGACGACCGCCAAGCCGTTTCTCGAAAACTGGATGCAGCAGCGAATGGGCCCGAAGGCCGTGTACCGCTCGATCAAGCGCCAGGCGCCCGAGTGGCTGGAAAAGCTGCCGCTGATGCCTCAACTGGTATTCGACTCGCTGCAGCAGTTGAAGCGGCTCGAGGCGGCCCAGCTGGCCCAGCAACAGGAAGCGCGGCGGGCCCGCGAGACGCGGTTGCGTCGCCGGCGCGGCTCACGCGCTGCGGGGCTGGTTCTGCTGCTCCTCGCGCTGCTCAGCACCACCGGCGAGCTGCAGCAGGCGCTCGCGCAGATGTCGGCGACGGGCTGGGGGCTCTCGGCCATTGGGCTCTATCTGTTGCTGCGGTAAGGGGATGGCGAGCAGGCCCGCCATCATGAAGCGGAACTCCGGCGCGCCTTCGCTTGGCGTGGCCTGGGGCTTCGGTTATTCTTCCGAACTCCAGTCAGTTTAAGGTTCAAGTAGAAGTCATGTCGGAACTCTGGCTCGATCAGGTTAAATGGAACAACGATGGCCTGGTGCCGGCCATCGCACAGGATTACAAAACCGGCCACGTTCTGATGGTCGCCTGGATGAACCGTGAGGCCCTGGCGCTTACGGCTCAGGAAGGGCGGGGAATCTACTGGTCGCGCTCGCGCCAGAAACTGTGGCGCAAGGGCGAAGAGTCCGGTCACGTGCAGAAGCTGCACGAACTGCGCCTCGACTGCGACGGCGACGTGGTGCTGCTTCAGGTCGAACAGTTGGGCGGAATTGCCTGTCATACAGGCAGGGAAAGCTGTTTTTACAGCGTGCTGGAAGACGGTCACTGGAAACCGGTTGACCCTGTACTCAAGTCTCCGGAAGCCATTTACAAGCCTAACGGAGCCGCAGATGACGAATGATATTCTGCAGCAGCTCGCCGAGGTGCTGCAGGCACGAAAGCAGGCGTCACCGGAGAGCTCGTACGTCGCCAGCCTTCATGCCAAGGGTCTGAACAAGATTCTGGAAAAGGTCGGTGAAGAGTCGACTGAGGTGATTCTGGCGGCGAAGGATGCCGAGCGCAGTGGCGAAATGCGCGAATTGATTGGTGAGACGGCCGATCTGTGGTTTCACAGTCTGGTGATGTTGTCGCATCTGGGCGCATCGCACGAGCCTGTGCTCGAGGAGCTGGCGCGTCGATTCGGTCTGTCCGGGCTGGAGGAAAAGGCCAGCCGGGGCAAAGGCTGAGGATGCAAGGTTGCATCTTCTGTCGTATCGCCAGGCATGAAGCGGTCGCACGGGTTGTCTACGAAGACGATAGGATAATCGCATTCCACGACAGAGCGCCGAAGGCGCCGACCCACTTGTTGGTTGTGCCGAAACAGCATATCTGTAACTTGGCTGACTTAAAGTCGGAAGATGAAGGGCTGATAGCCCACCTGATGTTATCGCTGGACAAGATTGCGCGTATGGCCGGACTCGATAACGGGTTCCGTACCATCACCAATACCGGGCCGGGCGGACGTCAGGAAGTTTATCATCTGCATTTTCACATTCTTGGAGGTCGGCGCTTGCCGGCTCTGTAACACTGGAGGCACGTTATGGGTTTTGGTGGAATCAGTATTTGGCAGCTGTTGATCGTACTGGCGATTCTGCTGCTTCTCTTCGGCACCAAGAAGCTGCGCAATATCGGTGGAGACCTCGGTGGCGCGGTCAAGGGCTTCAAGAAAGCGATGTCCGACGACAGTGATGACAAGGCCGGGAATGGGACCAAGCAGCTGGAAAAGGAAAAGGGCGAAGACGCGCAGTTTTCCGAGCAGTCCGATGCTGTGAAAAAAGACACCGTCAGCGACGACAAAAAATCCGGCCAGTAAGTCAAGCGGGCGCCTGAATGTTCGATATAGGTTTTGCCGAACTGCTGATTATTGCCGTCGTGGCGTTGCTGGTCCTGGGACCGGAGAAACTGCCTACGGCGATACGTACCCTGGGACTCTGGGTCGGCAAGTTTCGTCGTACGGTCAGCGGCATTCAGGCCGAGATATCGGAGGAGTTGCGCCTGGACGAAATGCGCCGTAATGCGGCCATCGAAAAGGAACGGCTGGATCGCGAGCTGGCAGAAATGCAGACACCTTTCAAGGCGGAACAGAAGACGTCCAGGGACGGCAAAGCCGAAGCGAACAAGACCGAGCCGGCCGCAACGGCAGCGCGCCCGGCGCCTGACGAAACCGACAGCCCTCGTAATAAAGCGGATTCCTGATGAGCAAGCCGAATGGGGACGCGCCTGAGCAGGATCAGGAGCAGCCCCTTATTACCCACCTGGTGGAACTGCGGCAGCGGCTGATGTGGTCGATGCTGATCATCCTGGTCGTTTTTCTGGGGCTGTTCTACTTTTCCAACGATCTGTACGAATACATCTCGGCACCGTTGACCGCGCTGCTTCCGGAAGGGACCAGCATGATCGCGACCGATGTGACGTCGCCCTTCTTCGCGCCGTTCAAGTTGACGATGATGGTCTCGATCTTTGCGGCGATGCCCTTCATCCTGCATCAGATCTGGGGCTTTATTTCGCCGGGTTTATACAAGCACGAGAAGCGCATCGCGATCCCGTTGCTGATTTCCAGTATCTTTCTTTTTTACAGCGGTATCGCTTTCGCCTATTACGTGGTGTTTCCGCTGATCTTCGGATTCTTTACCAGCGTGGGTCCGGAAAACGTCGCGGTGATGACCGATATCAGCAGCTACCTCAACTTCGTGCTGAAGCTGTTCTTTGCATTCGGCATCGTGTTCGAGATTCCGATCGCGACGCTGCTGCTGATCTGGAGTGGTGTTTCCACGGTCGAGAGTCTCAGCGGCAAGCGGGCATACGTGGTTGTCGGCTGCTTCGTGATCGGCATGCTGCTGACACCTCCGGATGTCATCTCCCAGAGCTTGCTGGCGATTCCGATGTGGTTGCTGTTTGAACTGGGGATACTGCTGGGTCGGGTGCTGGTCCGTCGGAACGAAGATGAAGAAGAGGCGGAAACGGACGATGATGCCGGCGAACCGCATGCCGGGCAGGGAGGCTGAGCCCCTGGTTCAGTTATAAAGAGGCACCCGACGGGGTGCCTTTTTTGTTTCCGCTTTGCTTTTTGCCGACGGAATAGTGGCCAGGCTGTAAGCCCCGCAGAGCGCAAATCGGACTTGTTCATAGGTTCTCTCGCAGACTGGCTTCAGTTCAGCATGATGGATTGTTTGAATTTTGTACGATTCTGGCCGGATCAGAAGTTTTTTGAGTTTTTGTTACAAAGGTTGTTGACTCTCCCGCTGGGGTCTGTAGAATTCGCCTCCTCGCTTGAGACGACGGCCTGAAACGGCTC
>JABXIM010000244.1 GCA_013373085.1 Oceanospirillaceae bacterium
AGCGATCTTTGCCCCGCGAGGCAGATCGCAAACATGTCCAACAAGTTGTCAGGGGGAGTGGCGTGGCGGCACACTAAGACTGCCGCACCCCGCGGGCGGCGGTCAAGTGCGCGATGTTCGTCGCCGGCGGCCGCACGCGAAGGCTTGGGCCACGGACCACTTTGCGGACCTAGCGGTCGTTCACTTGAAGTCCGAAAATGGCTGCTCTCGCCCCAAACGTGCCCTTCGCGTCGGGTTGCCGGAGCCGGTGAAGCGGACCTTCATCCTGAACCATCGAACCATCAGGGAGCGGGACAAAGGTCCCGTCCGTTTCCCGGAGCCGAGTGTCGGCTCCGGGTAGGTCAAGGTCCATCACTTGGTCAGCGGGCGTTCGGGTTCATCATTTCGCGCATGATCGCGTCGGTGTCGAAGTCCACGCTCGACTGCCGCGGCGGGTATTCCTCGAACGAGCCGAAGAACTGCTGCACCGCGGCCATCGCCGGCGCCAGCGCCCACGAGCGGTTCTCCTGCCACTCGTCGAAGCCGCGGGCCTCGTGGAAGCGTTCAAACGGGTCGAGGTCGAGCCGTGTGATCAGCGGCGTCATCAGCGGGCTTTGGATGCCGTTGAACCACTTGTCCTGCTCCGTGAACAGGAACTTCCACTCGCCGAAGCGGACGCCGTGGAACTTCGTCTCGGTGAAGAAGAAGAACTCCTTTCGGTTGCTGGGGCCGGCCTGAGTAAGGATCGGCGTCTGGTCGTAGCCGTCGAGGTGGACGCGGTACTCGGTGCCGCCGATGTCGGCGCCGTCGAGCAGATCCTCCTTGAGGTCCGTGCGGCCGAGCTGGGACATGATCGTGGGGGTCCAGTCCTCCATGGACATCATCTCGCCCGTGGTGGTGCCCTCGGGAATGACGCCGGGCCACTTGACCATCATCGGCACCTTGAAGCCTCCCTCGTAGCCGCCGACGCCCTTCTCGCCGCGGAACGGCTGGTTGCCACCGTCCGGCCAGGAATTCGAGGCCGCGCCGTTGTCGGTCGAGAACATGACCATGGTGTTGTCGGCGATGCCGAGCTCGTCGAGGAGCGCCAGGAGCTCGCCGACGTCGTCGTCCAACTCGGTCATGCCGTCGGCGTAGACGTTGCCGGTGCCGGTGATGCCGTCGTAGTGGTCGTCGAGGTTGGTGCGGTAGTGCATCCGCGTGGTGTTGTGCCAGACGAAGAACGGTTCGCCGGCCTCAGCCGCCTCGGTGATGAAGCGCTTGGATTCCTCCAACACGTCCTGGTCGAGCGTTCGCTGCCGCTCCTGGCCGAACGGACCCAGGTCCTCGATCTGCTGCTCGCCGCCCGCGGGGGCGGCGAAGGAATGGATGATGCCGCGCTGACCGAAGCCCGCCGCCTCGATCGCCTCGGTCGGATAGTCGTCCTGCTCGGTGTATTCGCCGGCATTGAGGTGGTAGAGAATGCCGAAGAACTCGTCGAAACCGTGGTTTGTCGGCAGGTGCTCGTCACGGTCGCCAAGGTGGTTCTTGCCGAACTGGCCGGTGCGGTAACCCTCAGCCTTGAGCATGTTCGCAAGTGTCGGGTCTTCCACCTGCAGCCCCTGCTCGGCCCCGGGCAGCCCGACGGTGGCGAGGCCGACGCGCAGCGGGTACTGCCCCGTGATGAAGGCGGCGCGCCCGGCGGTGCAGGAGGCCTGGGCATAGTGGTCCATGAACAGCATGCCCTCGTCGGCGATTCGGTCGATGTTCGGGGTCTCGCAGCACATCATTCCGCGGTGATAGGCGGAGATGTTCCACATGCCGACGTCGTCGCCCCAGATGACGAGGATGTTCGGACGTGCCGCCTCCTGCGCCATCGCGCCGGTCGAAACGATGGCGAGCGCGATGGCGCCCCCAACTATGGCTCTCAGCATTTCAATTCCTCCCTGCTTTTCGGTTCGAATTGACAATAATATGGAGCGCGCAGTAAAATTGTTCGTCAGACGACAATTCTGGACGAGATGAAAAATTCAGACAGTTGCGTGTTGCGTAAACGGGGATGGCTGTCCCGAACCTCGTCTGAATTTCAGGATGCGGTGCTAGAGCGATGCGATCTCTTGAAGCTGGGACGCGGTACGCCGGTATATCTCGCAGGAGACGATACCGGGGGTGTGTTTGGCATCGTGGACGGCCTGGTCGAGCTGCATCTGCCCGCTCCAGGAGGATCTGCGACGCTCGCTCACATCGGCCGGCCGGGCGCGTGGTTCGGGGATCTTGCGGCGCTCAGGGGCCATCCGCGGCGGTTTTCGCTGGTCACTCGAACGAACGCGCGGCTGTTGCGCCTGTCTCGGTCTGAGTTGCAACGCCTTTGCGATGATGTTCCGGGGCGGTGGCGGTACGTGGCGGACCTTGTGGCCGACAATCTGAGCATCGCCATCGATGTGGTGGAAGCCCTGCGGCGGCGTGACGTAGTCGAGCGCACGGCGCTCAATCTACTTGCCGTAGCCGACGACACGGGTGATCTGAGCGTGACCCAGACGGATCTCGCGGAGCTCGCTTGTCTCTCGCGCGGCACGATCAATGGTGCTCTCGCCGCACTCGAGGAACGCGGTCTTGTCAAACGACACTATCGCGAGGTCGAGATCCGGAGCCTCGACGGTCTGGCTAGGCTGGTCGGCAAGGCGTGAAGCGCTGCAGCCGGACATTCGACGACGTATCGCGACGTGTATCTGCGGGCTCAGTCCCGACCTGCGCCGCTCCTCTCACGTGTGGCGGCACGGCAGACGAAGCTGCCGGTTGCCAGAGGCGACTCTTTCCTCAAGAGCGGAACTGCGGACGACTTCGAACTCTGCGACAACTCCGCCGCTAGATCCACCGCGCGACGATCGCGATGACATGCGCGGAAGGCCAAACCAGGAACTGAGCGGCTATGGTGCCGACGAAGCGGGACACGATCATCCAGATGATCACCTTGCGGAAGAAGTCCTCGCGAACTTGCCCCTTTGCAGCATCATCGGTCAGGCCTGCTAGGTAAGGGTCAATCAGCAGGAACATCATGATGGTGGCAACACCATTGATCGTGGCCGACAGGGAACTTGCCGTCACACGATAGTCAGGCTCGAGCAGGCCGGCATAAATCGAAGCGATGACCCCCACGGACCACAGCGCACTGACGGCGAAGTTCATCACTATCACCTTGATCGGCACATTCGTCGGTAGCTTGAGGGCATCGATGTTTTGGTAGGCGGGTATCGCAGCGGACTGGGCAAGCACGGACAGGCCACGCGGGGTCAGGAAGCGCAAAATGAGCCGTGGCATCGAACGGCTCCGCTGGAAGTGCTCCACCGCAATCGTCGTGAGCCGCTGAAATGTCGGGATCAGCAGCCCCCCTGCCAGCGTTGCGACCGACGCCGCGCCAATGATGAGAGAATAGTCGAGCGTAGCATCAAACTGCGATGGGTTCTGCAGGCCGAGTTCGATGCGCTTCGCCAGGAGCGGGCCCTGAAACGAGTTCGAGGTGCGTGACAGCAGAACAAGGATATTAAATAGCGAGAACGCGATCGCGATATGACCAGTGCGAACGCCAGCGATCCTAAACGCATACGCAAGCGTGCCGACCAGGTGAATGACAAAAGTCAGAATGACAATCGCGGCAAGCTGTGCGTCCATCTGGCCCTCCTGCGGGCGTCGACCTGCACAACGTGTTGCATGGCGGACAAGCGTCCGCAACGGCTTGTGGAGGCCATGCGGTATAGCTCAGCCTCCTGCCGCCCCCTCCAAATACTCCTCCACGATCTCGATGAGAGCCGTCTCATCCTCCTTGCCCACGCCGAGGAACCGCCGCGTCGGGATGTTGCCCCATGGGATCGGCATGAAGTACCGCCGGCCCTTCTTGTTCACCCCCATGCGCGCACCGAACGCGCCTGCCTCTGCGCCGAACTGCTGCACGGCCGCATAGATCATGTTGGAGCCCCACGTGACGTCGTCGGCGCCGGCCTCGTAGCTGATCGTCCCGGAGAGGCTCTTTGTCGGGCCGATCAGGGGCCGCGGCCCCGGTTTGTCCTTTCGGGCGGCATAAGCGTCCAGCGTTGCCTGCGTGCGCGGTGCCCAGGGCTTGCCGTCAGGATCTGAGCCAGCGGCGAAGTTGTCGTTGGTGCTCTTCACCATATATTCGCCAATGTCCTGCATCAGCGGCGCGGTGTCCGACAACGCGTCCGAGATCCGCGCGAGCGCCTCGGTCAGGGTGTCACTGGTGATTTCGATGCGAGGCATGTGCCGTCACCCTTTTACCTGGTCAGGTCAGAGCCGATGCTCAAACACGTCTTCTTCTGCCGTTGCGGTCATTCCGACGGGGTTCCCTATGAACCGCTTAAAGATGTCCCCCGGGAGAAGCTCCTCGCC
>JABXIM010000204.1 GCA_013373085.1 Oceanospirillaceae bacterium
ATTTCGTAATTCAGGAATAGCGGTTGAGAGAGCTTTAGGTTTACGTACGCGGTAGTAAATACGATACGCTACCTGCTTGACTTTGAGGTAACGTACTGTGTGAAATAAAGCTAAAAGTCGACTCATTTTCCCTGCTTACGTAGAAGCTCTGCTGCTTCGATACTTACCCGAGCAACCTCGAAGATTTCAACTGTCGGTATCGCAGGAATTCCCTCCTGAATACCCTCTAGGAATGCAGCTGCGCACGCTTTTTGACCTTTATCTTGCTTCCATAAATTCATTTTCTTGAAACCCTTCCAACCAAATCCTTTTAGTTTTCGGAAATTGTCCAATTGCAAAACACCACCAGCCGCAAAAACCTCTACTCGCTCTTTCGGGAAACTTGATGCACCATTAGCCAAATAAAGAATAGTGCCAAATGAACCATCGACGAAGCCTAGCGTAATACTAGCCTTATCTTCTGTTACTGATACGCCAGGATAATCACCCATTCGACGGGCCTGTACTGATACAATCTCACTATCGGCAAGATAACGCATAAGATCGATAAAGTGACAAGCCTCGCCAATAATACGCCCCCCCCCAACCGTTGTATCTTGAGTCCAATGGTCAGCAGGAATAGCTCCTGAATTCATAGTCATAATGAATGATTTAGGCTCCTTGACAGACTGCAACAATGCTTTCATCTTCTGAACTTGAGGCGAAAAACGGCGGTTAAAGCCAACCATTAATTGAGGGCCGCTCGCCGACTCATGAGATTCGTTATAAGCCCCTTCAACTTGAGCTAGGCCTTCAAAATCAATTGATAAGGGCTTTTCGACAAACACATGCTTACCTGCCTTCAATGCCTGGCTTACAAATCGAGCATGGCTATCATGACGAGTAACTATCGCAACAGTGTTGATTTCGGTATTATCCAGCATGGCCTCGGTATCAGTCGATGCTTCTGCAAATCCTGCTTTTTCGCCATGAACAACACTGTTTATTCCACCGGCAGTAGCCAAAGTATGAAGTTGGGCTCCAGCAGCTTTAAAGGCTGGAATGAGCACACGAGATGCATAGTTGCCAGCCCCAATAAAACCCATTACAGGTTGACTTGTAATAAATCTCGCTCGATCATTTAACGTAACATTCTTTACAGCTCTACTCTCATATGGCGATTCGTACTGTAATAAAATACCAAGGCCAGATGAGTCTTCGGTTAGCGTTTGATAAGCTTTGTCTGCATCTTCGAAAGCAAAACGATGAGTAATAAGTGGTTTAACATCTAACTGACCACTGGCCAACATATCCAGCACAGCCTCAAAATTACGCTGCTCGGTCCAGCGCACAAATGGTAATGGATAATCCTGTCCTTTGCCCTCATATACTGGATCGTAGCGACCAGGGCCATAGGAACAAGATACTTGAAACGTTAACTCTTTTTCATAAAAATCGGCCCGACTTAGCTCTAGTCCAGTAACACCAACCAATATAATTCGACCACGCTTACGACACATATGTGCTGCTTGCGTTACAGGATCATTTGATTTCGTTGATGCTGTAATTATTACACCATCAACGCCTTGCCCCCGGCTAAATGCCATTCCTGCTGCAACAGGATCTTCTCCTTTACCGGGATTACAGATTTCGGCTCCAAACTGTCTTGCCAACCCTAATTTAGCCTCATCAAAATCTATAGCAAGAACACGACAACCTTGAGTTCTCAATAGCTGAACGGTAAGTAGACCAATGAGACCAACACCTGTTACAACAAAAGCTTCACCAAGAGTCGGCTCAGCCAAGCGAATTCCTTGAAGACCAATACTTGCAACAACGACGAATGACGCCGACTCATCATCCACGGTGTCGGGAATTCGAGCACAAAGATTTTTTGAAACTTTAACCACATCAGCATGAGATCCATTTGAGACAACCCTATCACCAACCTTGAAGCCGTCAACCCCACTACCAGTTTCTGAGACAACACCTACATTGCAATAACCCAATGGCAATGGTTGAGCCAGTTTCGATTTAACAGCATCTACGGTTGTCATCAAGCCATCAATTGCCACCTTTTCTAAAACCATTTTTACTTTATCTGGCTGCTGACGAGCTTTCTCTATATAAGAAGCCTTCCCAAAACCAACTAGCATGCGTTCTGTGCCCGCCGATATTAAAGACACATTAGTGTTTATAACTAAGCTATTGCTTGATACTTGCGGTGCAGGTGCTTCAGTAATGGTAGTCCCGCCTTTAGCCATGTCTTGTAAAATTTGTTTCATTTGTATACTTTTATTCGTAAAGTTTATTCGATATATTCTTAATTTTTTCTAGAACATATTTGGGTAAATAGTTTATAAGCACTGCTCGATACTTGCCTTTAAATACAAAAAGACTTCCTGCCGAAGCACCTATTACCTTAAACTCCTCAATTAAACCAACTATGTCGTCAGAGCTACCTACCCCACCCAATATAGTCAGTGGGACACTTGATATATCCCTTACTAATCTAGCAAGAGCGAGATCATATCCAGACATAGTGCCATCTTGATCAATAGAATTGACCACAATCTCACCTACACCATTACATTCTAACTCTATTACTATGTCCTTAAGGGATTTCTTTACTTTTTTCTTACCATTGTGGGT
This sequence comes from Oceanospirillaceae bacterium, assembly GCA_013373085.1. Classification (GTDB taxonomy): domain Bacteria; phylum Pseudomonadota; class Gammaproteobacteria; order Pseudomonadales; family Balneatricaceae; genus Marinobacterium_A. The sequence continues at coordinate 2,632 of JABXIM010000204.1, forward strand.
AAACACTTCGTATGACCCAAACAATGACCTCTTAACATCTAGAATGACGACTACACTTTGCCTACCAACCTCCTCCGCTATGTCTTTTATAAGATCATGGTTCTCCAAAGCAGCACTCGATAAAGCTACTTTTTCAACTCCCAGCTGAATGATTCTTTTTGCTTGTTCAACTGATCGTACACCACCACCATAACAAAGAGGCATTCGACACTCATTTGCCAGGTGCTTAATTCGTTGAAAATCCGGTTCCATATTATTAACAGTAGCATCTATATCTAGTACTATTAGTTCGTCTACTTCTTTTTCATTAAAGATCTTTACCGCATTAATGGGATCTCCAACATACTTAGGAGCCTTAAACTTCACAGTTTTAACTAAACCATCTTTGTGGATCAATAGACACGGAGATATACGAGACCTAAGCATAGCTATACATTTATTCCCGCAAAGTTTTTAAACAATGAGACGCCATTCGAGTGGCTCTTCTCCGGGTGAAACTGAAATCCGAAAATATTTTCTCTATTAACAGCACAAGCGAAATCCTGAGAATAAAAAGTCTTCGCCAATACATCACGTTCATTATTACAATGAAAGAAATACGAATGGAGAAAATAGAAGCCTTTTTGCTCATCTATATGTTCTAGAATACAATGCTTCCTGACTACGTGAATATCATTCCATCCCATATGAGGAATTTTTGGCTTATGATTTATTTGAGTAACATCGAATGATTCTACCCTAGCATCAAACCAACCTAGACCATCTGAAACGCCTTCTTGACTACAATTCGCCATAATCTGCATCCCGACACACACACCTAAGACGGGCTTCTTTGCTTCTAATACAAGAGCATCTAACTCATCTCGCATACCAGATTGGTTAAGCTGCGCCATTGCTTGGTCAAAAGAGCCAACACCAGGAAGTATTATCTTGCTGGCTTTACGCAAATCGCCTGGTTTGCTAGCAAAAAAGCTGTCTATCCTTAATTTCGTGTAAATATTCTTAATAGCCTGAATATTCCCTGATCCATAGTTAACTATCGCGATCATCTCTTGCCGCCTTTTTCCAAGCGCAAAGCCCTCATGATTTTTGCACCAAAATCATACAAAAACTGCTGATTTTTGTAGTCTTTAAAGGTCTTATTAGGCCCATTAAAGTAAGCCTTCAATTCATCGACTGTAACCCCTAATTTATTTGCGACATATTCAAAGTCTTCATCAATGGTTTGAGGGTCATATGCTGGAGTCTTAAGTTTATCGAGGGCTTCTTCCCGAGTCATCTGTCCTGTCAGAATCAAACTAGAATACTGCACCTTTCTTGTGTCATAACCAAACTTTTCAGGTAACCAGTAAGATTCATAAAACCGAGTAAATCTAGACTCAAAGTGCTTTTGAGCATATCGTTGATATCCAAAATTATCGACTAAAAATTGAGTCGCCTCTTCTTTATGATAAGGCATAAAATCCAAGGGACGGTATAATTTAATTCCTCTTACATATGGCAACCATATTTTATGCCAAATAACATTGGTAAGAGGAAATTGTTTAAGCTTTCTGGTTCCGAACTTTTTTTGTATATCCTTGATCTGAGTTGAATCTGACTGAAAATACATCCACTCCAAAGGGTTCCTGACACATTCAGTGCTGTAATTGCCGCCGGTTAGAATATGTTTTATTCCATGCTTTGCGGCAAATCTATACATGGTTGCAAAAAAAGCATGATCTTGTGGAGTATCTATGTGTGGAACACCTGATTTCAGAAAAGACAACTGCAAATCTTTCATCTCCTCCCAATTAATGACTTCGGTATATAAGTCTAAATCCAATCGATCAACAATTTGCTCAATATTATTCACCGCTTGCTGTGAGTTCCAACCCGCATCTACATGAAACACTAAAGGCCGAAGTCCTAGCTTTTCTTTTGCCAAATAAACCAGATAAGAACTATCGATACCACCACTCATACCAATTATGCAGTCGAATTCTTTCCCCTTACCTGCGAGTTTTATTGCTTCAACTGTGGAATTAAAATTCTTTATTCCAACATCATTCGGGTTCCAATATGGCACGATATCAGATTCAAAAGTTAAACAGTGATCACAAATACCATCTTCATTAAATACAATTTTTGAATCTGTTGTATCCATTACGCAATTTACACACACCTGATAACTTCGCATATTGCCTCAATCATAATCGCTTAATTTAGTAAAAATTTTGCAAGTACTTTATAATCCAAAAGTTCTTTTGCTATGTTCTGGGATTTAGACTGCATTTTATTCAGGTCTTCCCTCTCTAATTCAGAAATTTCTCTAAATACTTCCCAAATATCGTTTTCCACCTCCACAAACCATCCATTGCCATCAACAAACGGTTCATGACTATGGACACGATCTAGAATCACAGCACAACATGCTCCAAGACTAGCTTGCATTGTGGCAGACTGCGTCCCTGGCTGAAGGTAAACATCAGCCGCGCATAATAGTTTTTGTAAGTCATTAGAGTTTTGCCACCCTAAAAACTCGATCCGACTATCACTCTCTATCATTTTCAAACATTTCGTTTGTAGATTTTCATCCAAAACCCCAGCAACTACAAACCTCAATCTCTTCGAGCTAACTTTAGTAAAAGCCGAAAGACTATCAACAAGTCGCTTTCTAGGTGTTTGCTTTCCAGCCTGAACTATTAAGTATTCGTGATCTTTTATACCTAGCTTGCGTCTAAATTCACTCCTCGCAGCTGTATAAGTGTTGTGGCATTGAATTTGTGCGCCCAATGGATAAAAAATGAGCTCTTTCCTATCAAGCCCATACATTTTTTCAACAAAATCCATTGTTTCTAAAGAAATACACAACACGCTACCAAGTATTTCACGAACGGATTTAATTATTGGCTTATAATAAAATTTATGCAGCATGGAGGATGAAAAATTACGGGCACTATTATTGTGATCCTCATGACTATCCACCCACAATCGAACAGTAGGATTGTCTACCTTATATTTACATACCGTTCTTAATTCCCAACCACACAATCCATGGAAAACAATTACATCAGGAGAAAATTTAGCAAGATAATCATATACACCTGCATGCATGCGCAATTTAGTCATCAGTTTTTGCGGCAAAAGCTTCCGATATGAAAGTCGTGTCACTTCCGCACCATCGGAACCAATATAAACACTTGGCTTTACATAAGTGATTTGACCATCAATATAGTTTTCTGTTGATGCTAAAACCTTAACTTGATGACCTGCATTTACATGCTCTTTAACGAGCATATTCTCTTGATATGAATAACCATCTATATAGAAACAAGAAAGGCAGACGTGAACAATTTTCATTTTGATTCGAGCTCATTTAAGAATTCCTTCGGAGATATGATTTTATTACCTAAAGATTTTAATCGGCTATCACTGAGTTTCCACCATTCGGAAGATAACATTCTTTGTATGATGTCATCATTAAAACGCATTTTTACAACCTTACCAGGATTGCCGCAATAAACACTATAAGGGGGAACATCTTTAGTCACAACAGTCCCCATGCCAACTACAGCACCATGGCCAATCGTAACGCCTGATTTAACTAAAACCCCATCACCTATCCACACATCACAACCTATCAAAGTCCTAATACTCACTCTAAAATCATGTCGAGCAAGCTTGGCCTTAACACTATCCCTATGTGAAAGAAAAACTGGGCTGGTGGACACATACTCCATTGGATGATATGAGCCACCGACTCTTACATTATTAGCGATTGATGTAAAAGCGCCCACATCGCAATTATTAAATAAACAGTCATAACCACAAAAACTATGCCTATCAAAAGTTGAATTTATGACAGTTGAACCAGATTCAATCTTGGAGGTTTTATGGATACGGCTAGACTTAATAGCCACCCCTCTCAATTTTTTTAACACCCTAGAATATATATAATTAATCACCAACTTCCCCCCATAAGCTTTCAATTACAAATTCGCATATAGAAACCTATTGACTATTACAATAAGATATAAATAGTCTCACTGGTTTCCATTTATCACTTATAATGAAGCAATTAGCCTCAAGCACACCCCTAACGAAGTAGTGGAAAATATTTAGACTCGAAGCTACAGAGACTATTTTTGCAAGGTTATCGACTGACCACCGGTCATACTCCCATTAGAGTAAAGAGATCCAGTCACTTTACTTACTCCATAGCTATCTTACACCCAGTTTGTTATTTGGAGTAAACCCTATAAATGATAACCCCTTGATTACTGGAAAGTGGTATAAAACATCATCAACAATACTGGATATGCTGCCCACATTGAAATTTTGAACAAAAGAGAACTACTCGCTTACAACAATTATAAAAAAACAAATTGCTCTAGATTAATTTCGGTGAACGCCTTCGAGCAAAGTTACTAACATAGGTTGGAGAACATATCTTCCTAGTAATAAATATATCCAGCCAATTCGAGACAGGTTCTAAGAGAAATTACTCTCACAATAAAGTACAAAAAAAGACGATAAAAGTCGCTTTATAATATGGACTCATATGCCGCTTTTAGTGACTTTTCTTGTTCTTCCCAGCAATAAAGCGAACTTAAAGAAATGACATTTCTTTGAAGCCTTGCATAATCCATAGCCAATATATTTTCCAAGGCATCTTGAAATCCATCTTTACTATTATTACTAGCAACCACACCAACACCCTCTTTTTCTACAAGCTTCTTCATCTCAAATAGATTCGAAGTAATTACAGGAATACCCGCCATAAAGTATTCAAACATTTTATTTGGTAAACAATATCTATAACTCAAACACGAATCCTCGATAAACGAAATTCCAAAGTCCGCAGAACTTGTATAATTCAACAGCACCTCTTGATTAACTGCAGGGTGAAAAAACACCCGATTATGTTGAAGTCCGGCCTCTCTAATCAAACCTTCCAGTGACCCATAGCCCATGCAAACTAAGACATTCTTATCCGATTTGAAACTACCAAACACATCTAAAAGCATTTCTATACCGCGCCCCTTGAAAAGGGCTCCTTGATATAAAAATATGTTTTGATCTTTCCTTATCCCTAACTTTTCGCGAAAAAGCTCACTTTTCTCTGGACTTTGGTACAGCGGACAATTTAAAACCAAATCAGGCTTCTTTACACCATAAAGCCTCACATACTCATTTGCTATCGAATCACTCACTGTCAATATAGTATCGGCATATCGAATCTGGAACTTTTCTAGTATGCGCCTAAATAATTTTTCAAAGCCACCTATTCCATTGACTTCTGTCTCGTATTCATGACAGTCATATACCACTTTTACATTTTTCCCAAACAACTTAATTAAGAGTCCAACAGGAAGAGCGCTTAGATCATTACAGTGTACAATATTAGCTTTTCGATACCTTAAAAAAGCACGAAGTACAAATTCTACATACTTTACGACCTGTACAGGCCTCCACTTGGGCAAGCTTCTAGACTTCAGCCTAAGCCTATTCACCGCTATACCTTGAACACACTCTTCCTCCAGCAAACCATCATCGTGGATTGCAACGACTGTAGGCGTAATGCCTAAATCAAAAAGTGACTTCGAGATTTTCAATACTCGACTATCATTTTTAAAATTATTCAATACTACATTTGCAACTTTCATAATTTATTAGAACCAATCGGCCTGGAAACAAAGCCAAGAGTAAACCATAGTACAATCCAGGAAACACCCGTGGCCAGATTTGCAAAAAAAACTAAGTATAACAGTATAAAACTTGAATATAACGAGGTCACATTTCTGAAATAAGACTTCAAACCGAAATCAGCTTTATTTTTGCAACCCTCGAATAACACCTTGAAGACAAGAAAGAATAGAAATAGCACTATAGTCAAACCAAACAAGCCAAGATTTGCCACAACATAAGAGAAAAAACTATGCAGTGTTCGCCCTTCACTCCCGGTCGTTAGATAAGCTACGTTAAAATCTCCAAAAAGTGGAGCGAAACCGATTTGTTCGAGCCCAGTATTCATCAGAATCTCGACACGTGTATTAATAGATGTATTTGTGCCTTCACCAAAACCAAAAATACGTAGATTTTTTATGTCGAATTTACTTAAGACAACAATCAACGCGGGAGTCAAAAGCAATACCAGAGAAAAACTAATATAAACTAACTTTCCAAAGAATCTTTTGGATAATGGTAATCTCAATTTCTGATGAAAATAACTCTGAAACAATGCTTTCCTAGTAACCAACAAAGACATAACAAAGGTGATTAAGTAAACCCCTAATATTACAGCTGTTGCACTATTAGACCCTATGAGCTGCGAAGCAATTAAAACTATTAATGTAGAGGATGTATATACCCAAATCCAAAAAACAAACTTAACAAGAGATTTTTGGAATTCAATAAACCCAAACATAACTCGCATAAAGACATAGGAAAGACAAACAAATGAAATAGACAAGAAATTGCCAGACCGCTGATACGACCCATCAATGCCAGACAAATAGAAAATATCAGGTCTAAGCCTAAGTGAAAATTTAAATATCATCCAACTGACAATACAAAGATAAAATATCAATAAAATCTTTCCGTAATACAGCCTCGTAGAGCTATGTAGAAACTCCTGATGAACCAAACCTAAAAATGCTCCTATCAAATAGAACAAAAGGATTCCACCAGTTGTTTTTATAGTTATACTCTTAAGAAAACCAACATCACCCAAATCAACTATTACTTTTAATGAAATCCAACAGACAAACAAGATAAACAAAATAAAATGAAGTTGAATAGTAACTGATCTACGCAATATTAGAAGCGCAAGGACTACAGATAGAAGCAGATAAAAAGCAAGTATTGGCAATCCTGTCCCTGAGTCGCCTACATCTATGACATTAAAAATTAGGTACGTTAGAAAGCTCGAAAATTGCAGCAACCCCAATACGAAGATGTTCTTACTACCTTTCAGATCTAAATTATTACCATGATCAATCACGCAAAACCCTGCAATACATGGATTTTAGGTCCGATTCAAGAAAGTATGAATTATGCCAGAGCAATTCAAAGCACCCATTCACAGCCCTACATCGATTTTTTAACAGTTTCATTTTATTTTCTGCATTTTTAGTAACTCCCATCCCTAGATAAACATCACTTATAACTGAGCTTTCCATAACCACTAGCGGCCTTAATCTAAGGTTTAATTCCTTTTGTTCAACAGGGTCAAAAGCTTGATATTCATAACAAGTTCCACTGCGAAATCCCGGCCTATCAGCATAGCCTAATGTGGCATCATAGTTTAAACCGGCACACGACCAAGCCCTCATAGTTATCGGGTGTTTCCACCTCAAATAGTGCATTCGGCCACCCCATATTTTCTGCGTAACTCCTACTTCTGAACAAACTTTTTTTAAACGCATATATTCTTGTTCGATAAGATTTGGGTGGAGATAAGTATTAAAACTAGGATGCAACCCAATTTCATGACCTCTACGATGGATATGTACAATTAAGTTTCGAATTATAGGGTGGTCGATTTCATAATCGGCATCTTTATCTCGATCTGTACGACCAGAAATAAAATAAAATGCGCTCTTGATATTATTAGCCTCAGATACCCCCATTAACCAATCAAAAGTGTTGTATGGGTCAGATTTAACAAGCTCTTTTCGGGTCGTTAACTTTACTAACAAAGCTAGAAAGAAAGCATTAATATCTCGTCGCTTTATAAGATGACCAACCATCATTCGAATTATGGTTTTCCAAGGTTTAAACGCATAAAGGCTAGGACTATCAACGTCATGGCTAACACGCATAGAAAACTCATGCTGCTTCAAGTGAATTTCCGGCCACACTCGCTGTATTACTTGACTCAATATATTCAACCACTCATCGACGATAGGGCGTTCTAAGTAGTTATGCTTGAAGGCATGAGACGATGTGGAAAGGAAGCGCTGATGTGCATCAAGTTCTCTACTACCCACCTCTTCTAGTCGAGTCAACATCCAATATGCAAGACCAAGTATATCGTAATGAATCGAAGCACCTTCTTCATTAAATACAATCAATTTCTCAGGTATTTTCAAACTACTAGGAGCAGGAATTAATGGTTCCAAAACACATTCAAATCCAGCCTCAACTGAATTCCACCAAAAGCACTTTAAGTCAGACCCTGCAACATAAAACTGGGGGTCTAAGCTAGGAAATATAATTTTTTTATTGCTGCTATCAAAGCTTAATACTAGTTCTGCATTAGATACAGCTAAACTAAGATTCAGTCCAAAACGCTCAAATAAAATGAGACTAAGCCAGTTTAGCATTTCTTCTGAATAAAATTCACGAGCCATAGATGTATTACTAGCCATGGTATTTATATATAAACCTAGTTTTCAGAGCCCTGTATATTAAAGAAGGACTTAATTTAAATCTCAAACCATTTAGAAACTTTAATATGCTAGCATCTGAAAAATTCCAGCTTAACTGACAATCAACACAAGACATATCGTCACAAAGCTGGAGCCCTGGTGAATCAGATAGCACTCTCATTTCCACCTCAAATGTCTTCGACATATCTGTTAATTTAGAAGGGGCAAACCCAACATAACCTTGATTAATAATTGCACCGGCCTGTTGATAATATGGAACTAATTTATTAAATCCGTGACCAGCACCAGCCCAGTTTCTTTTAAATAATTTAACATTGCCGTTATTGTCTTGGAAATTCACACCTAGAGAAGGAGCTTTTTGGCGATAACCGAGTTCACCTATTGCAACATGGGTAGTTCCGAAACCATATACCTTTTCATCAGAGCCAATTTTAAGGTTTTTACCACCAGTATGTGTTATTTTCCTTAAAACATCATAAGCATAGCTATTCTCGTCATGGCTAAGCATTAACTCATTAGCCCTCTTACCGATAGCGGCAAACTTTTGAATTGGGTGCTTACTACGAACACTCATAGGGTGATTAATCATTGCGTTTGCCAATGCACCAGCATAAGATGGAGAGGAGTCACTACTGATAATAACTTTATTTTTTCTATTTAAAGGAAGTTGATAACTGTCTATGAATGAGTCTGTAATTATAGTACCTTCCTCTCCGACAACAGAAATCAATGCTTCTATAAGTTCAACCGCACCACCATCAACCTTCCCAATTGAAGCCAATGATGCTTTAACATTAATAGTATCACCTTTTTTCACCCCTAAAACTTGTAGATCATCAATAAGTCTTTGCCGTGTAATCAATTTAACCCCCTATAAATCCTTACCTTTAATTAACTTTGCACGTCGTAGCAATTTCTTAGCCTGCTTAATTGTCGGAGGGGATACGAAATTACCATTTATAACTACAATTCCACGCCCCTCTGATAGAGCTAACTTCTCACCATTTACAATTTCGCTTGCAACGCGAATCTCTTCTTCGCTCGGCGTGTAGCATTCCTTTATAATTTCCAATTGATTAGGACTCATAACCAACATCCCTGACATACCAAGATCACGACCTACATTTGCAAATCGCTTTAAACCATCATAATCATTCATGTTCACATAGGGTGTATCTATCGATTCAACCCCAGCAGCCCTAGCCGCAATAGCCATATTAGTTCTGGGAACGAATAATGACATTTCATTATCCGAATATCGAGATTCCATTGAAGCCATATAATCTTCACAACCAAACAACAAAGCAACCACTCTATCCGATGATTTTGCTATTTCATACGCATTAATCACCGCCTGCGGAGTTTCAATTAAAACAACAATTGAAAACTTACCTATCTCAAAGCCATTTTGGCTTTCTATGAGATTTAATTGTGCAGAAAAATTTTTAATATCATCAGCTGAATTTGCCATAGGATAAACAAAACCATCAAGCCTATTGCTTACTACGGCATTCACATCTAGCAAAGTTAAACCCGTATCCATTGAATTTATACGAACAAAAACATTTTTATTCTCAAGGCTTTCACTCTCTAATATTTTCTTTACTTTCTGTCTTGCTTCTTCTTTTTTAGAGAACGGCACAGCATCCTCCAAACAAAATGCTATGCAATCAGCCTCTACATCTATAGACTTTTCAATCATCCTATCAATATGACCTGGAACAAAAAGGAATGTCCGCATTAATAGTTCTTTCATTTATGCATTCCTTTTAGGAATTAATACGTTCCGTCTAAAACTAATTACTAACTCATTGAATTGGTTGTAAGCTGTTGTCTCGACAAAAACAATGCCTCGATCGCTTTTACTTTTTGACTGCACTACATTAAGAACTTCAGTTCTTGCCGACAAGGTATCCCCAATAAATGAAGGTGCTATATGCTGAATTGATTCATAGCCTAGGTTAGCTATCGCCCTCCCCGAAACATCAGCAACTGTAAGACCAACAACCAGGCTAAAAACGTACGTCCCAACAACCAAAATCTTTCCATGCTGTGTGCCTGATGCATACTCTGAATCAATATGGACAGGATGGTGATTCATAGTCAAAAGCGTGAATAGATTATTATCACTTTCAGTTATTGTTTTTCTTGGAAAGTGCTCATAAATATCACCAATCTTGAAATCCTCAAGGTATCTCCCAAACATAAACCAAACTCCCATAAAATATTTTAGCCATATTTCAATCTATTCAAATAGATTCCAAATATCATATACACAACTGATAATATAAAATTTAACAAACTTAAAAACTCTTTGTCTGTTAAGCCAATAAAATTAGATATATAAAGTACAAGTAAACTCATAATTAAAAGTGAAAATTGAAAGTATAAACCATTCTTATTCTTCAGAAATACAGTATTCATAACACTTACTGAGCTAACTATAAATCTCATAAAAAAGAGTGGAATTAATAATTGTGCATATTCACCTGCAAGCTGCCATTTCTCACCAAAAACAAAGACAAATAAATCAATCACAATAAAATACAAAAATAAAAAACCAGGTATCCCTACTACCAATAGTTTTTTTATTGTTGAATTAAAACTGATTACCCCCCTACCCGTTTCTCGCCTTTCCTCTGCAACCTCCCTATGAAAAACCTGACCCACAGCCTCTCCAACCAAGGATGATGGCACGCCTAAAACTCTTTGAACGAGAGAATAGAAACCTAATGTTTTTATGTCATACAGAATTGGAATTAACATTGAAATAATATTCTGAGAAAGAGTATTAGCCAATGTTGCAAAAACGGTATATTTTGGAAAACTAGAATACTTTTTAGCTACAACCCATAACTGGGTCCTTACCACCCCTTTGTAAGCATAACCTACTATCACATTTTTTATTAAACTTAAAACACCAAGCATCAACGATATAAATTGACCCAAAATAAGACCAGCTCCGCCAAACTTAAAAAAGCCAAATAACAACTGCAAACCGGCATTAGCAACAGATCTATAGATATTCGACTTAGCCAATGACCCATAAAGCATTTTTCTATTATTTAAATATATTAGAGTATTGTAAATCCCATTTAACAACACAACTAATGGAACCAGATAAAGCCATGGGGCAATATCATCATTAGCTAAAACACGAACAAAATAGGCACTAAAAAACACAACAAAAAAAAGTAGCAGAAATGATAAAAATAAGGCAATCAATACTCCAAGAGCGGCTACATGAATAGCATCATCATCTTTTTCAGGAATCATTATGGCCAATTCATATTTACCATTTATAACAGAGCTTAATGTAGCTGTTATTGCAACAAATAAGGCAAGCAACCCAAAGTCTTCAGGACTATAAATTCTTGTTAGTACTGGACTTATTGCTATAGGGATAGCTTGGGCAATAGTAGTCCCTGTCATCAGGGTTAATACATGCCGATTAAACTGCGATAAACTTTTATTTTTAACCTCCACCTACCCCCCTCATATAGCCATGCATTGGCAAACTAAATACACTTTTTGCTAAGTACTCAGCAATAGGGAAAGCCCCCTCTTTGTAACCTAAATATTTAAATGCCGTCTGTTGATGCATACACGTCCCATAATAAATCATTGTTGGTACACCCTGCTCTTTATACTCCACCATCGCATCATGACGATTATCACTAACTAGCGTATATTGTGCCCAAGAACTTACATAAGCTTCTGGCACCTTAGGTGTATCAAACTTTTCGCCTAACTCTGCTTCGTATTTATCAGCAACTTTATTTCTATTAATTAGCTCTTGTGGGAACTCGGCTAATTTTTCAAGCAATATGGCAGCTTGAATGGTGTCCAAACGGCTATTCATGCCTATGCGAACATTATCGTATTTATCGGTGCCTTTTCCGTGTACACGGTATGATTTAATTATCTCAGCATACTCATCATTGTCTGTAAATATCGCACCACCATCGCCGTAACAACCAAGAGGCTTGGCAGGGAAAAAGCTGGTTGTGGCTATGTTTCCAAAGCTGCCCGCTCGCTTACATTTACCATCAGTGTGAATTTCACCACCAAAGCCTTGAGCAGAGTCTTCAATTATTTTTAAATCGTATTTATCCGCAATTTTTTGAATTTCCGGATAATTTGCAGGTAAACCAAATAGATCCACTGCCATAATTGCTTTGAGTTTTAATTTGCCCTCAGCAATCACCGCTTGAATTCTTTTTTCTAAATCAATTGGACAAATGTTAAAGGTCGCCTCATCAGAGTCCACAAATACAGGCGTTGCCTTGGCATAAGCTACTGTTTCAGCGGATGCAAAGAATGTGAATGTTGGTACAAATACTGCGTCGCCTTCACCAACTTCTAGTGCCATTAACGCTAGTGTTAATGCGTCTGTGCCATTAGCACAAGTAATTGCGTGCTTAACACCTACGTATTCCGCGAGCTTTTCTTCTAACTCTTGTACTTCTGGCCCCATAATATATTGACCATGTTCTAGTACGGTTTGGATTCGCCTATCAATGCGCGTTTTTAGGTGCTGATACTGTGCGGCTAAGTCGATAAATTGCATAGTTTATTTCGCGAGCAGTACCCAAAACACTCACTGTGCTAATGGGGCATGCTACCTCGCTCCTACAAGTGAATATGTTATAAATTAAACTTTTTGAGTTTATTACCACTTAACATGTATTTGTCTTTAGTATGCGGGCATAACGTTTCTGCATTGCCAGTAACAGGTAAATCTAGTTTCTCACCGTACTCACTCATCCAACCAATTTGTTTAGCGGGCACGCCAACCATCATGGCATAGGCGGCCACATCTTTATTAACGACAGCTCCAGCCCCTACAAAGGCATGTTCTCCAATGGTGACTCCGCAAACAATTGTGCAATTAGCCCCTAGTGTTGCCCCTCGTCTTACTAGTGTGTCACGGTATTCATCTTTGCGCTCAATTAATGAACGCGGGTTATACACATTAGTAAACACCATACTTGGCCCGCAAAATACACCTTCTTCAAGGTGTACATTATCATAAACCGATACGTTATTTTGAATTTTACATTTATCACCAATAATAACTTTATTACCAACAAATACATTTTGGCCTAGCGATACACCCTTGCCAATTTTAGCCCCCCCACATACATGGACAAAATGCCAAACTCGTGAATCATCTCCTATTTGAGCACCATCATCAATAATGGCACTTTCATGCTGATAAAACGACATACTATTTAACCTTTGCCAACAATGGGTGTGGATTATCAGGACGCTCTACTATTGAGGACTTACGCATTACATCTACTGTTTGAATGGCTGCGCGGTTATCTTCTACACCATAACCATTGCCCGACAATATTCGCTCGTAGCTTTGAGTATGTAGATCGGTGAAGCCGCCAGAAAACTCTAGCTCTTCACCTTCGATATCAATGCTGCGATATGTTAGCTTTTCACCCTGCACTGCATTTTCTGGGAGATGATTAGCATCAATAGATAAAAACCATCGCACATTAGCACGCTCATACTGCAAGAAACCTGATGAAGTTTTTTCATCACGGTAATGAACTTCGTTATGCTTTATGTCACCAAAAATAAAGTGGAGCATGTCATAAAAATGCACACCAATATTAGTTGCCACACCACCTGATTTCTCATCAAAGCCTTTCCAAGATTTTAAATACCACTTACCACGAGAGGTTAAGTAAGTGAGATCTACATCAAACACTTTATCAGCCGGTGCCGCTTTTACTTTCTCACGCAATGCAATAATTGATGGGTGCAATCGTAACTGCAATATTGAATTTACTTTGGCGCCATGTTCTTTCTCATAACGATTCAATGTATCTAAGTCTGCGGTATTTAGCACCAAAGGCTTTTCACAAATAACATCAATGCCGTTTTGCAACGCAAACTTCATATGGGGAAGATGTAAATAATTAGGAGATGCCACAGCAATATAGTCTAGCTTTTCTCCTTTTAGTTTTAAATCCTCAACGAATGCGGAAAACTCTTCAAATTCGGTAAAAAAATCAGCATCTGGAAAATGGCTATCCATAATACCAACAGAATCATTTACATCCATTGCTACCACGAGATTATTACCCGTTTCTTTAATGGCTTTTAAGTGACGTGGCGCAATATATCCAGCAACCCCGATAAGCGCAAAATTCTTCATTATTTATCCCTATAAATAAAAATTAAAGGCGTAGGTCAGATTGACCAAATGGCAGCACATATTTAACGTCATATAGAACATGATTCTCTTTACCTAATGAACGTATTTTCTTCTCGCCCCATTCCTTATAATCCGAGTGATCTACCGCTAAGACAATGGCATCATAGTAGCCGTTCTTTAATTCATTAATTAATTCAATGTCATACTCATGCTTAACTTCTGATTTATCAGCCCAATGATCATATACATCAACATTCATATTAAAACTTTCTAGCTCTTTAACCATGTCAATAATTTTTGTATTACGAACATCGGGACAGTCACCTTTAAAGGTAAAACCTAGTACCAATACTTTTGCTTCGTCTATATGAATTTTTTTCTTGGCGACCGCCTTCACCAATTGCGTGGCAGTATACTGCCCCATTCCGTCGTTTATACGCCGCCCAGATAGAATTACTTCCGGTTGATAGCCCACTTCTTTAGCTTTATAGGTTAAGTAATAAGGGTCTACACTAATGCAATGCCCACCAACCAAGCCTGGCTTAAATGGTAAGAAATTCCATTTGGTTCCAGCTGCATCGAGTACTTCCTGCGTATCAATACCTAAAATATTAAAAATCTTTGCAAACTCATTTATAATTGCAATATTCAAATCACGCTGTGTATTTTCAATTACTTTCGCAGCCTCTGCTACTTTAATCGAGGATGCTTTATGAGTACCGGCAGTAATTATGCTTTTATAAAGCTCATCAACAAAAATAGCTACTTCAGGAGTAGACCCTGAAGTAATTTTTTTAATTTTAGTTAACGTATTAACTTTATCTCCTGGATTGATGCGCTCTGGAGAATAACCTGCATAAAAATCTTGATTAAACGTTAAACCACTGCCATTTTCTAAAATGGGAATGCAAACTTCTTCTGTTGCACCTGGGTAAACAGTTGACTCATAGATGACAACATCACCCTTTGAAATAACCTTTGATAGCATTGAGGAAGACTTTTCAAGTGGTGTTAAATCTGGAGCATTTGCATCATCAATTGGTGTTGGTACTGTCACGATATAAACATTGCAGTCTTTTATATCCTCAAGCTTAGAGGAATAACTTAAGCCAGAGCAACTAGCTAGGTCTTCATCTGAAATTTCTAAAGTAAAATCATGTCCATTTTCTAATTCTGCTATGCGTTTTTCGTTAATATCAAAGCCAATAACTGAACGAGTTTTACCAAACTCTACAGCTAGAGGCAAACCTACGTAACCTAAACCGATTATGGCGATCCGTTTATTTTTAGAACCACTCATTACCAAATACCTCTTGTGTCAATTATATATTCTGATAAAACTATATCTCCCTTAAATTCATCATGGTCAACTAGTAATAAATGAATATTCGCTTTTTTCCTAGCCAAGTCATAAGAAGTAATCGTAATACCCGCCTCTAAATTAATATCACCTTTCATGTTCGGTTCTACTAGCAGTGTCAAGCCAGAATGAAAGCTCATAATACTCTTAGCAATTCCCAAGGCAGGGCTCTCTCTGATATCATCAACATTTGCTTTAAATGCTAAACCATAACAAGCAATAGTTATATCTTTCGTCGTTTTACTCGGATTTTTTTGTAAAAAATCAGCGATTGCTAATTTTACTTTATTGATAACCCATTCTGGTTTGTCGTTATTAACCACTCTAGCCATTTGAATAAGCTTTGATCTTTCAGGTGCCGCAGAAACAATAAACCAAGGATCAACGGCAATACAGTGTCCACCTACACCTGGGCCTGGCTGCAGGATATTTACTCGCGGGTGCCTATTGGATAACGAAATTAGTTCCCAAACATCAATTCCAAGCATATCACAGATCATTGACAGCTCATTGGCGAATGCAATATTCACATCGCGGAAGCTATTTTCGGTTAACTTTGCCATTTCTGCCGTTCTTGCACTGGTGATAACACACTCGCCTTTAACAAAGGTTTTGTAAAGCGAAACCGCAAGCTCTGAACATTTACGTGTCATACCTCCAATGACACGGTCATTTGAGATAAGCTCTTCTAGTACATGACCCGGCAATACTCGCTCGGGGCAATGTGCGATACGAATGTCTGACTCTTCACCTTTTGCTTGAGGGAAACTTAAGTCTGGACGCTCTTCTGCCAACCACTCTGCCATTTTCTCTGTGGCACCTACTGGCGAAGTGGACTCCAACACAACCAAGTCACCCTTTTTTAAAACAGGCGCAATGGCCCTGCTAGCGGTTTCAATATAACTTAGATCTGGCTCAGGAACTTCTGCATCTGTCTTTTTAAATGGTGTCGGGACTGCTATCAAGAAAGCGTCCGCATCCTCTGGTGTTGTAGTCGCTCTTAACTTGCCTTTTTCTACTGCATTTTTCACGGCTTCTTCTAAACCGGGTTCTACTATATGAATCTCACCGCGGTTAATGGTATCTACGGCCTCTTGCTTTACATCTACTCCGATAACTTCGATACCATGCTTTGCAAATACGGCCGCAGTTGGCAAACCGATATACCCTAATCCAATTGTTGATATACGCTTAAACACTCTTACATCCCTTCAAAATATCTAAAATTCGTTGACTTGCTCTACCATCACCATA